>JAGOOX010000011.1 GCA_017992305.1 Minisyncoccota bacterium | reverse complement strand
TTAAATGAATATATGGCCGATTGGTCATAACCTCCATTTACGTTTAGTACGTTAACACTCTGTGCATTTACTGATGCACCCAGGGCTGAAATAGCCATAATTAAGGTAAGTATTACTTTTTTCATGTCTGTCTTATTTGTTAAAATTCTGGCTATATTATAGCAGGTTAGGTTAGAAAAGTCAAGGTCTAGACAGGGTCTATAATATGTTGCATGCTTGACAAATCGATTCGTATTTGCTATAATAAAGGAGTTAATAAATATGAACAAATATATGAATAAAACAATATTTAAATCAATTTCATACTCTATCTTTGCCATTTTGGCCGTTTTTGCGCTGACTATTAGCACAAAAGCTTTTGCCTCTGACATGGTTATTTTGTCTGTAACAGCTAAAACTGATACAACTGCAACCGTTTCAGCTATGGTAACAAATGTTAAAAACGACACTACAATTCGTGGGTCTTTTGAATACGCGACAAACCCAAGCTTTGTTTCTAGTCAAGTTACAAATGAAACAGCTTATAGTTTGTCATCAGCAAGTGCGTTTACACAAACCATTACAGGGCTTACGCCAGGTACTACGTACTATGTGCGTGCCTTAGGTTTAGGTGATAAAGACGGTGTTGCAAAACCAAGTTCTACTTTAACTTTTACAACATTATCTGCAACTGTAACAACTGCACCTAGCGCAAACATGTTAACTGCCAATTCAAATGGTACAACCTCTGTTAATGTTTCAACACATTACAGCCTTGGTTCATCTACAACTGGTAATGTTTGGTTTGAGTATGGTACAAGTATTGGTTCATATCCAAATAAAACTAGCGGTGTTAGTGTAACAAGTTCAAATTCTAGTTACTCTGATACTATTAATGGTTTAAATGTAAACACTACATACTATGTTCGTTCAGTTGTACAAACATCTGTTTCGACTGTATATTCAGTTACTGCATTAATGGTTAAAACCGATGGTTTAAACAACAACAACAACAATAATAATAATGGTAACGGTAACAATAACGGAACTGTTTATATTTATGGTTGTATGATCAAGGGTGATGCAAACTATAATTCAAGCGCGACTTATCATATTGATAATTTGTGTGCTGGTTATAATAACGGTAACAATAATGGCAACTGGTTTACTGACCTGTTTGGTTGGGGTAACCGCCCTAGTAACGAAGTAGTTTACAATCCAATTTATACAAATGGATCAAATGGTAATAATTCAGGTTATAACCAAAATGGAACTAATGGTAATTCAAACTCTAATTCGAACTCAAGCTCTACTAATACAAGTTCAAAAACAACTACTGTTTCAACAAGTAATTCGGGCCCAAGTTTTTGGGAAAGAATATTTGGAGTTAAAAGCTCAAATTCTACTGTAGATGTAAAAGGTTCAAATAATACAAATGGTAGGGTTGCATCAGTAAATGAAAACTACGATGCTAATGCATACGTTGCAGGTGCCTTTTGGGGCGCAGGTAATGGATTCTTCCCGACAACATTAATTGGCTGGTTGCTACTAATCTTCTTGATACTGTTGTTAATCGTTTTGACTCGTCACTATTTCTACAAAAAACCAAAACCTGTAGAGGTTAAAAAGGTTTAAAACATATAAAAACACCCTTTAATTAAAGGGTGTTTTTATATTGACAATATTGTATCATAGTGCTATAGTTTTGATATAAATAGTATTTACAAATTAACCATTGTTATGACCGAAGAATCAGTAAAGAAACTAAAAACAAAGGATTTGCTTAAATTATTTTTTGAAAAGGCTCAACGTAGTTCTATTAGAAAACCAGAAGACGTAACCGGGTTCGCTGTGTCTAACACGGCATCAGAAGGCATAGACTTAAGTTTGTCTTCTGATGAAGAAGTAGAAATGTATATAATATATGAAGAGTTACAGCTTCGTGCAGGAGAATACGATAGACAATTATTCAAAGAGTAAATGACTGTTACAGTTAATAAGCCACTGAATTAATATAGGTGGCTTTTTTATTTTACATACAGTTAGGTGTATAATTAGGGGGATGAAAAAAAGTATTCTCATAACTATAGTTTTTCTAGTCATTGGTTTTTATATTGGCTTTACCGGGCTTGGCAAAAGTAACATAAATAATAATGATTGCTTTATAACCCTAAACAACCAGCGCTTTGATCTGTCTTTGGCTAAAACCGAGGCCGAGCGGCAGCAAGGGCTTTCGGGTACGCCACCACTAGCCCAAAATACAGGTAAATTTTTTGTTTTTGATACGCCCGGTATGTATGGCTTTTGGATGAAAGACATGAATTATGCAATAGACATAATTTGGTTTGATAGTGATTTAAAAATAGTTGGTATGGCAAAAAATGCAACACCTAGTTCATACCCAAATGTTTTTTACCCAAACAAAAATGCACTATATGTGCTTGAAATAGGGGCGGGCAATGTCCAAAAGTTTGGCCTAGATCTTGACACAGGCGCGCAACTAAACTGCAGTGCAATTTAGCATAAGCTCGGGTTTTGTAGTTTATTCGTCACCTATAATTATGGCTGTGTATAACCCTAAAAATAGGGGTCTAAGAAGTATATAAATAAAGAAAAAAGACCAATTTTGGTCTTTTTTGCAACCAGCACTTATTTGTGTATAATTAGTTTACAAGAGAATGAAATTTAACTATAAACGGTCGTATTAGTTTCTCTGGGGGTTCCAATTATTGTTCACATCTATAATTTAAGTGTATGCTTTTTATTGTTTTTACCTATATAAAGCATGTATTTATAATTTTTTGACAGATAATTTAAAAATAATACAGAAATTCTATGGAAATAAAAAACATAATCAAGAGAAACAAAACGGTAGAAGATTTTGATATAAAAAAAATAGTTTTTGCAATACACAAGGCGATGATCGCTACTGATACCGGCAGCCCAGAAGATGCTCAAAAAGTCTCAAGTCTTGTTTTAGAAAAATTAAATAATGAATTTAATAAAAAACTAGAAAAAGATACTCTTGAGCAAGAAGAAAAATACCCAAATGTAGAGAAAATTCAAGACATGGTAGAAGAGGCTCTTATGGACAGCGGTTATCATGATGCAGCCAAAGCTTATATCATTTACAGGCAAAAACATGCTGAGCTACGAAAAAGAGATATTTTTAAAAAAAGAACCGAACTGAAACCATATGAATACCCAGAACTGTATGAATACGTAAGTGCTATAAGGCATTCGTATTGGATACATACTGAATTTAATTTTGTCGGCGATATACAAGACTTCAAGGTCAATGTTGACGAAAAAGAGCGAAACGTTATTAAAAATTCTATGCTAGCTATCGCTCAAATAGAGGTGGCCGTTAAAACATTTTGGGGTGATGTTTATAAAAAAATACCAAAACCCGAGGTTGGTGCCGTAGGCGCTACATTTGCAGAGAGCGAAGTTAGGCACACTGATGCGTATGCTCACTTGCTTGAAATATTAGGGCTAAATGAGGTCTTTAAAGACATCGCTAATATTCCTGCCCTTATGAAACGTGTGAATTATTTAGAAAAAGCATTAATAAATTCACGCAGCGAAGACAATAGGGACTATAGTCAATCAGTGCTTTTGTTCTCTTTGTTTATTGAACACGTCTCACTTTTCTCGCAATTCCTAGTAATAATGTCATTTAATAAAAACAAAAATTTGTTCAAGGGTATTTCAAATGCAGTTGAAGCTACGTCTAAAGAAGAACAAATTCATGGATTGTTTGGTATTAATCTTATTAATATTATAAAATCTGAGCACCCTGATTGGTTTGATAGCATATTTGAAGATGAAATAATAGAACTGTGCAAGGATGCATATGATTCAGAAAGACAGGTAGTAGAGTGGATTTTTGAGAAAGGTGAACTTGAATTCTTGCCCAAAGCGGTAGTCATAGAATTCATCAAAGAAAGATTTAACAACTCACTTCAAAGCATAGGTATAAAAAAGATATTTGAAACAGATCCAAATTTACTCAAAGAATCAGATTGGTTTTACGACGAAGTAATTGCAACAAAACACGGAGATTTTTTCAACAAAAAATCAATAAACTACAATAAAAAGGGTAAGAGTATTACGAGCGATGACTTGTTCTAATCGCCCAAATTATCAAAACTAATAAATAATTAAAAATAATGTATTGGCTTAACGAAAACAGTAGAAAATTTTTAACAAAAGGTTACCTAATTGGTGGCATTAGTGCAGAAGACCGTATTCGTGAAATAGCAGAGATCGCCGAAAAGCATCTTAATAGGCCTGGCTTTGCCGATAAGTTCTATGACTACATGTCTAGAGGCTTTTACTCGCTTGCAACTCCAATTTGGGCAAACTATGGCTATTCTAGGGGCTTGCCGATTAGTTGTTTTGGTAGTTTTGTTGACGACGATATGTCACGTATTTTATATACTCATGCTGAGGTTGGCATGATGACAAAATATGGGGGTGGAACTTCGGTACACCTAGGGGCGCTTCGACCACGAGGCTCATTAATCAAAGACAATGGTCATTCATCTGGCTCAGTACACTTTTTAGAGCTTTTTGACAGACTTATAAATATCGTTAGCCAGGGTACAGTACGACGTGGCCACTGCGCGCCCTATCTTCCTGTCGAACATGGTGATATCGAGGAGTTTTTAAACATTGGAAAAGAAGGTCACGCAATTCAAGAATCAACTTATGCAGTTACTGTTAGTGATAAATGGCTTAAAGAAATGGTTGAAGGTGACCAAGAAAAAAGAAAAATTTGGGCAAAAATAATTCAACGAAGAACTGAAATTGGTTACCCATATATTCTTTTTGAAGACACAGTAAATAACAATACTGTTGATGTTTATAAAGATAAAAAAATGAAAATTCATGGAAGCAATCTTTGCTCTGAAATTTGTTTGCCTACAGATAATGAAATTTCTTTTGTTTGCTGTCTTTCATCAATGAACCTTTGTCACTATAATGAATGGAAAGATACTGATGCGGTTGAAACGCTTACAATGTTTCTAGATACTGTTATCTCTGAATTCGTTGAAACTCTTGAGGCTCTTAAAAATAGCGATGACTCAAATAAACAAACAGCATTTTACTTTATGCAACGTGCGCATAAATTTGCAAAAGAGCACCGTGCTCTTGGTCTAGGGGTTCTTGGTTGGCATACTTTCCTCCAAGAAAACAACCTTGACTTTGAAAGCCCAGAAGCAAAAAGATTAAACAAAGAAATATTTAGTTTTATAAAAGATAAGGCTTACAAGGCATCTGAGGAAATGGCAAAAACATACGGTGAGCCAGAGGTTTTAAAGGGTTATGGTCGTCGCAACACCACTTTGTTGGCAATTGCCCCTACAACATCATCGGCATTCATTTTGGGCCAAGTTTCTCAGGGTATTGAACCACTTATGTCAAACGCATTTGTCAAAGACGTTGATAAAATGAAGGTGACAATTAAAAACCCAACACTTGTTAAATTACTTGATGAAAAGGGTATGAATACCAAAGAGGTTTGGGATAGTATTCGTGACAATGATGGTTCAGTGCAACACTTAGACTTTTTAACTAGTCACGAAAAGAAAGTATTTCGAACTTTTAGCGAAATAGATCAAAAGGTAATAATTGAACAAGCCGCTGACCGACAAGAATTTATTGATCAGTCACAGTCTCTTAATGTGATGATTGACCCAACTATGGCAACCAAAGACCTAAATGCATTGTATTTATATGCTTGGGAAAAGGGGGTAAAAACACTTTACTATCAGCACAGCATGAATGCTGCACAACAGTTTGGACGTAAAAAACTTTTAGAATTTGAAGATAATAAACAAAATCAAGTAAAATATAATGTTATACAAGATCCAGATAGCGGAGTGTGTATCGCTTGTGAGGGGTAATTTGTAAAATTTTATTTAAATTATGAAAAAATCAGGCTTGCGCCTGATTTTTTCATAATTTAGTTTTGTACTCGTAAGCCGAATTCTGTTCTAGTGACATTTGTCTGTGATGTATATTGCTATGCACCTATAGCGACTCAGACCCCGACAAGTCGGGGAATACGGTCTTGCACACGTGTAAGGATTTAGCCGTTTCACCCTTCGACTTCGCTCAGGGCAAGCCCTAAACTTATACGAAGATTCATCCCTCGATTGCTCTTGGGATACCCGTCACTTTCGCTCGGGGCGTCTCTGCTCGCACCTCTTGGCTTGCGCCAGATGGGTATTACCCACTACATTTGTTAATTAAATAACTATGTGTTCGGACTTTCCTCACCCCTTGGTTACCCTTAGGGCGTAATCACTCGATACAAAACTAGCCTAATTATATATTTGAATTATGATATGTCAAGGTTAAAAAATTAAAATTTTATGCTAAAATTAAAGCATGTTTAAAAACTTTTTAATGAAAAAAATGCTCCAAAGTCAGTTCAAAAAAGCGGGGCTTCCACAGGCTGAACAAGACCGTATTATTGAGCTTGTTTTAAAAAATCCTGAACTTTTCCAAAAAATCGGTAACGAAATTCAAGAGAAAATCCGCGGTGGCATGAACCAACAAACCGCCACCATGCGTGTTATGGAGAAATACCAAAAGGATCTTAAAGACATAATGGGGTAGTTATAACAAGAAAAATAAACAAAAAGCCAGGGTAACCTGGCTTTTTGTGTTGCAAAATAAGGCTATATTTATGGCAACTTGACTTGCTTTTTATTTTATTATGTGCTATAATTAAAATAATAAATAAACAGTTCTATGTCAAAAATATATGAAGAATCAAAAAAAGCAGGTAATGCACTATCTAAGTTAGCAGCCCGTCTGTCTGGTGGGATAACAGAGGACGTATCAAACGCCGGTAGTCGTTTTATCAAGCGCAAGCAAAATCAAGCGAAAGCTGAAGTTGACTCAACTGCCTGGGACCCATATGCTAAGTTTGCAACCAAGGTCGGAGTTAACTTAATTGGAGGTCTTGGCCGTATGGTAACGGGAGTTACGACTATTGTTGCTTCTCATATTAAAAAACAGGGTGAAAGATAAACTCTGTAAAAATCTTTTGTAAAAAAGCGGTTGAAAAACCGCTTTTTTTTTGTTTGTTTTGACAAAAATTATTATTAGAGTATATTCTAATTAGTAATTATTTTAAAAATGGAAGCAGATAAAAAAGTACCTCAGAAAAAAATAACAAGAAAAAGCGATCTAAAATACCCCTCAGGTCTAAACATTAATGCCTTAAAAGACGTTTACCAACAAACCGTTGGTGTAGATGCCAAATTAAAAAATCTGTCATTTGACGATTTTCTAAGAGCCTTTGATTGGTTTATTTTCAAAAACGAAAAAGCTCTAACGAAATTACCAATTCAGGATCTTTTAGAGCAAAAAGACAATGAAAGAAAGACTAAATTTATAAAAGCCTTATATTCTGTATGCCAAACTCGTTACCTAACTGTAGTTCAAAACTATATTAACCGTTATGTTGATTTTATACTTAATGATAAGTTGGTTTACTATGATAACTCAAGTCTGGCTTTAAACAATAAGGGTGCAATGTTCGACCACAAACCAGTTGAGCGCTAAAAAGCTTAATTCTAAAGGCCTTCGGGCCTTTTTGCTTAGCTCAAGCTGTTTTAAGGGGTTTTGCACATTTTGGGTCTTGACTTTTGCTTGACTTTTGGTAATGGCTGGTGTAAGATGGCTTTACTGATTGAACTGATTGTGTTATGGGGGTATTCAATCGAATTATTAGGAGGTAATTCGAAAAAAATAAATTGCAATCAATCTTAAGCTCTAAAATTTATTAAATTATATAAACGCGCAATTCAATATACGTTGAGGCGCGAATTTTGCTTTTTCTGTTAAGTTTATTTTTTAAGTAAAATAATAGAATAAAATAATTTAAATTTTAGATTATGGGGCGGTTGCACAAAAACAAAATATGCAAGATATTGCCAAAAGACCAAAAAAGTATTTTTCAAAATACCAAAAGCCTTTTATAGACTTTCCAGATTTGATCGAGAACCAAATCGCATCATACAAATGGTTAGTTAAAACAGGTATCGCTGAAGTCTTCAAGGAGTTTTCACCGATCAAAGACTATTCAGACAAAAAGTTTGAATTAAACTTCACTGATCTAGTTATTAGTGAACCAAAATGTGACCCACAATTTGCCAAAGAAAATGAATTGACCTACGAGGCTCAAGTCAAAGTTCGTGTCAAATTGCAAAACAAAATGCTAGGTACAGTAAAAGAACAAGAGGTGTTCATCGCTGACCTACCACTTATGACCAACTATGGTACATTTATCGTTAACGGTGTTGAGCGTGTTATCGTGCCACAACTAGCAAGAAGTGCTGGTGTATTTTTCGTTGATATCGACGTAAAAGGCAAAACAATGTTTGGTGCTAAAATCATTCCAAACCGTGGTGTATGGATCGAGCTTGAAACCGAGGCTGACAATACTATTATTGTACGTGTCGACAAAAAGCGTAAATTCCCAGTTACATCATTATTACGTGTTATGGGCCTAAAAACTGATGAGGAAATCATCAAGGCTTTCAAAGGTACTAACTACGAGGAACTAATCAAAGCCTCTCTTGAAAAAGACCCAGCTAAAACATTAGATGTAGCGTATATGGAAATATACAAGCGTCTACGTGATGGCGATCTAGCTTCACTTGATAACGCACGCGAATACATCAACTCACTATTCTCAAAAGAACGCTACGATATTTCACCAGTTGGCCGTTTTCGCATGAACCAACAATTTGGTGGCAAAACTGACAAAGAAGCTCTTGAAGAGCGTGTTTTGACACTGGCTGACATGATCAAAATTGTCACTCGAATATTTGACCTTAACCACACACCAGGTGCAACACCTGACGATATCGACCACCTTGGTATGCGTCGTGTTAAGTTCGTTGGTGAAATGTTACAAGCCAAAGTTCGTTTTGGTCTACAACAAATTCGCCGAAATATCCAAGACCGCATGTCTACAATCGATTCAGATTCTACAATGCCGGTTGCTATAATCAACCAAAGGCCACTCCAAGCCCGCATCAAAGAATTCTTTACTCAAAACCAACTTTCACAATTCATGGACCAAGACAATGCCTTGGCCGAGATTGAACACTTGCGCCGTCTATCGGCTCTTGGGCCCGGTGGCCTATCACGCGAACGCGCATCTCTTGAGGTTCGTGACGTTCACACATCTCACTATGGTCGCGTTTGTCCAATCGAAACTCCCGAAGGTCAAAACATTGGTTTGATTTTGCACCTTTCAACATACGCTAAAATAAACGAATTTGGCATTATCGAATCTCCTTATGTTCGTGTCAAAGACGGTAAAATCACAAAAGAGATCGTTTATCTAAACGCTCTTGAAGAAGAAAAATACAACATTGCTCACGCGCAAAATAAATACGATGCTGATGGTAAATTCATAAGCAAGTTTATCGAAGGTCGAGCAAAAACAATCCCAAGTCTAATGCCTGTCAAAGAAGTAGACTTTATTGACGTAGCTACAAACCAACCATTCTCAATCGCTACATCTATGATCCCATTCCTAGACCACGACGATGCGAACCGATCATTGATGGGTTCAAACATGCAACGCCAGGCCGTACCTTGTGTTCGTCCAGAGGCGCCACTAGTTGCAACTGGTATGGAGGAGTTGGCCGCTAAATACTCAGGCCGAGTTATCAAATCTGAAACTGACGGTGTTGTTAATTATGTTGATGCTCAAAAAATCATCATCGAAGACAAAGAAGGTAAAAAACATACATATCCATTGATGACATTCGTGCGTTCTAACCAATATGCAATGTTGGGTCACCGACCAAACGTTAATATGGGTGAAAAAATCAAAAAGGGTCACATTATTGCCGATGGTTCATCGACTGATGGTGGTCAAATTGCCCTAGGTCAAAATATTCTAGTTGCCTTTATGACAATGCGCGGTCAGAACTACGAAGACGCGATCGTTGTTTCAGAGCGTCTAATTAAAGATTCAAAATTCTCTTCAATTCACATTGAAAAATACGAATGTGTAGTTCGCGATACAAAACTAGGTGCCGAGGTTACAACTCGTGACATTCCAAACGTTGGTGAATCAAAACTAAAAAACCTTGACGAAGACGGTATTATTCGCGTCGGTGCCGAGGTTCACGAACACGACATTTTGGTTGGTAAAATTACACCAAAGGGTGAAACTGAACTAACTGCCGAGGAAAGATTGCTACGTTCAATCTTTGCCGAAAAAGCTCGCGACGTCAAAGACACTTCAATGCACGTTGAAAAGGGTGGTAAGGGTCGCATTATTTCTGTTAAAATTTTCTCTCGCGAAAACGGCCACCAACTAGAATCAGGTGTTATTAAAAAAGTCGTTATTGAAATCGCTCAAATTCGTAACATTTCAGTGGGTGACAAACTTGCAGGTCGTCACGGTAACAAGGGTGTTATTTCAGTTGTATTGCCCGAAGAAGACATGCCTTATATGGCCGACGGTACACCAGTTGATATTGTTTTGACACCATTGGGTGTTCCATCACGTATGAACTTGGGTCAAATATTAGAAATGCACCTAGGTTACGCTGCTGAAAAATCAGGCTACCAAGCCGTTGTTCCAGTATTCGGTGGTGCAACACAAGCTGAAATCATGAACGAGCTTGAACTATCAGGTCTATCATCAACTGGCCGTATGAAACTATATGACGGTCTAACTGGTGACGAATTCCAAAATCCAGTTTCAGTAGGTTATATGTACATGCTAAAACTTCACCACATGGTTGAAGACAAACTTCACACACGTTCAGTTGGTTCATACTCACTTATTACTCAACAACCATTGGGCGGTAAAGCTCAAGGTGGTGGTCAGCGTTTTGGTGAAATGGAGGTCTGGGCACTTGAAGGTTACGGTGCCTCACACATACTACGTGAAATGCTAACAATCAAATCAGACGATATTGTCGGTCGAACCGAAGCTTTTGATTCAATTATCAAAGGTGAAGACATCAAGACACCTCACACTCCAGCTTCATTTGCTGTGATGTTAAACTACTTGCGAGGTCTTGCATTAAACATTGATCTTAGAAAAGAAAACGAATAATTATATGAAAACAATAGATACAACAGATTTTGATAGCATTGTGCTATCTCTAGCTTCACCCGAACAGATACTTGAATGGTCATACGGTGAGGTTACAAAACCTGAAACAATTAACTATCGAACTAGCCGTAGCGAACGCGGTGGCTTGTTTGACGAAAAAATATTCGGTCCTGAAAAAGACTATGAATGTTATTGTGGTAAATACAAACGTATTCGTTATGCTGGTATTGTTTGTGAAAAATGTGGCGTTGAAGTTACACGTGCAATTGTACGTCGTGATCGTATGGGTCACATCGAATTGGCATCACCGGTTGCGCACATTTGGTTCCTAAAGGGTGTGCCTTCACGTATGGCAACATTGCTTGCAATCCCTGCCAAGGAATTGGAAAAGGTTGTTTATTTCGCTGGCTACATTATTGTCAAAGTTGACGAAGCTGCCAAAGAGCAAGTTTTGTTTGACCTAGAAAGCGAATTCAAAGCCAAGGTTAAAACGGCTAATGACGAAGAGACCAAGGAAAAACTAAAAACAATGCTTTCTTCTATCAAGAAAGAGGTTGCCGAAATTCAGGTTGGTAAAGTGTTAAATGAAATTCAACACCACCATTACTCAATGAAATATGCCGCTTGTTTTGAAGCTTCAATTGGAGCCGAGGCAATATACAATATTTTCAAAAGTATTGATTTAAATAAATTAAAAGAGCGTGTTGAACTACTTCTAAACGAAGCAGGTAATGCTGATCGTGACAAGATTCAAAAACGTTTGTCTATGATTCGTGCATTATTAAATGCAGGTATTAGACCTGAATGGATGTTCCTAACTGTTATTCCAATCATTCCACCAGCGTTGCGCCCAATGGTTGCTCTTGAAGGTAACCGTCACGCAACATCTGACATTAACGATCTATATCGACGTGTTATTAATCGTAATAACCGTTTGAAGAAATTGAAAGAAATTGGTGCCCCTGATGTTATCTTGCGTAACGAAAAACGTATCATGCAAGAAGCTGTTGACTCATTGATCGACAACAACGCTGGTACTCAACAATCAGCTCAAAGTCAATCACAAAAACGTGCTCTAAAATCACTATCTGACAACCTACGTTCAAAACATGGTCTATTGCGTCAAAACCTATTGGGTAAACGTGTTGACTATTCAGGACGTTCAGTTATCGTTGTGGGCCCACAATTGAAACTTAATCAATGTGGTCTACCAAAAGAAATGGCGCTTGAACTATTCCGTCCATTCGTTATTTCAAAAATCCTAGCTCGCGAATTAGCTTTTAACATTCGTGGTGCTAATAAATTGATCGAAGACCGAGACGATGCTGTTTGGGCAATCTTGGATGAAGTTATTGAAGGCAAGTACGTGCTACTAAACCGTGCCCCAACACTTCACCGCCTATCTATTCAAGCCTTTAACCCAATCTTGGTCGAAGGTGAGGCTATTCAATTGCACCCATTGGTTTGTACTGGCTTTAACGCCGACTTCGATGGTGACCAAATGGCTGTTCACTTGCCACTATCAAAAGAAGCTCAAGAAGAAGCGGGTAATTTAATGGCTTCAAACAAAAACCTATTGAAACCTGCAAACGGTGAACCAATTGGTACATCAAAATTGCTTGATATTATATTGGGTTGTTACTGGATGACTAAAAATGTAACTGGTGAAATTGGTGAAGGTAATACTTACGCTAGTCCGTCAGACGCATTGCTTGCATTTGACTATGGCCAAATTAATTACCACTCAAAAATCAAAGTTCGTGGTAACAGCACCCCTAAATATGTTCAATATGAAAATCAAATTTTCGAAACTAGTGTTGGACGAATTTTGTTTAACGAAGCATTACCTGAAAGTTTCCCATTCGTAAACGAAGAAATTAATAACAAAAAAGTAACAGCTATTGTTGATAGTATTGTGATCAGGGATGGTTTTGATGCTGGTCCATTAGTGTTGGATAGTATTAAAAACTTTGGTTACAAATACGCAACTGTTTCAGGTGTGACTTGGGCAATTGATAACGTTCATGTGCCTGCTAAAAAACCTGAAATTGTTGAAAATTACAGAAAACTTCATGCTGAAATCGTAAACCAATACGAAGAAGGTTTACTATCAACCGAAGAAAAATATCAAAAGGTTACAGAGCTTTGGGAACAATGTAAAAAAGAAGTTGAAAAACTACTTATCCCATCTCTTGATCCAAAGGGTTCATATATCGACATGATCAACTCAGGTGCCCGTGGTACCATGAACAACGTTATTCAAATGGCAGGTATGAAAGGTTTGATTCAAAACAACCAAGGTCGAACAATTGAATTTCCAGTTATTCCGTCATATATTGAAGGTCTATCACCGGTTGAATATTTCATTACAACTCACGGTTCACGTAAGGGTCTATCTGACACAGCGCTAAACACTGCGCGTGCTGGTTACCTAACTCGTCGTCTAGTTGATGTGTCACAAGACATTACAATTTACGAAGAGGACTGTGGAACTGCAAATGGTAAAATAGTTCGCAAGCGCGTTATTTCAGGTCTTGAAATTCCAATTTCAAAAGGCTTGACTGGCCGTATTATTCACGAAGACATTATCGATCCAAATACTAAAGCCGTTCTATTTGCCAAGGGTTCACTATTGTCAAAATCTGATTCATTGGCTGTTGAGAAAGCTGGTGTTGAGGCTGTACTTGTACGCTCACCACTGACTTGTGAATGTCACTATGGTGTATGTCAACAATGTTATGGTCTTGATTTGGGCCGAAACCATTTGGTTGACCTAGGTGAAGCTGTTGGTATCGTTGCCGGCCAAGCGATTGGTGAACCGGGTACACAGTTAACATTGCGAACATTCCACCAAGGTGGAGTCGTGGGTGTCGACATTACCCAGGGTCTGCCTCGTGTTGAAGAAATCTTTGAACGCCGTTCACCTGAACACCCAGCTATTGTTTCAAAAACAACTGGTGAGGTTATCGAAGTCAAGGGTGAAGGTCGCGAGAAAATTGTTACTGTATTGTCAGACACAAAAAATGACGGCAAAGGCAACACCGAAGAATATACAATTAATTACCCACGTGTACCAATTGTAAAACCAGGTGATAAATTAATTGCTGGTCAAGTTATGACTGATGGTTCAGCTAGTATCGACGAAATATTCTATTACGGAGGTAAAGACATGGCTCAGGAATATAT
>JAGOOX010000044.1 GCA_017992305.1 Minisyncoccota bacterium | reverse complement strand
TTCTAAGCCGTTAATGGGGGTTCGATTCCCTCCAAGGGGACATCACAAAATTTGGGCGATTAGCTCAGTTGGTAGAGCAGCGCTTTTACACAGCGAAGGTCAGGGGTTCGAATCCCTTATCGCCCACACAAAACAAAACCGCCATAATTGTGGCGGTTTTGTTTTGGATTATTTTTTAATTTACTCCGGGATCAACAATTGTTTTTTGGTATGCTGACTCTATGGCTTTTTGCCTTTCATAAAAAAAGGTATTTATTTTTTCAATCTTGCTGGCATTTATTTTAGGGTTTGAACTAGAACTATTTTCAACAACACCGACACGGTCCCGGGTTAAAAATTGGTATGAAAAAATTATGAAGGACACCAAGCAAACACCTAAAATTAAAAAGGTGGTTACTAGTATCTTCCATAATAAATTTGGTCGTGGTCCATTTTCAGAATATGGCTTGCGAGGCAAATTTGTTTTGTTTTCACTAACAGCAACCTGTACCTCGGGACTATTCTTTTTTAAAAAATTTAAATTCATAGGTATATTCAAATTATTTTACATAACTTTTAATCACTAATCGCAAAACCAAAGACCACGAGCTTTGCAGTTCGGGCTTCTTTTTAAAATCTGGTACTTGGGTATCGTTATTGTCATGACTAAATGTCAAAGACATGTTGTTTATGCTAGATAAATATTGCACATTTTCTAGCTCAACAATCGTGCGATAAATTGATGAATATGTACCATTGGCGGTTATACCTAGGGCAAGCTCTGTGTCAGACTCATCAACCGAATCAATGCTAATAATTGAACCAGTACGCCCACTAATATCCTCTAGTTCACTCAAAAATTTTGGCACATCAGAACTTTTTAAAAAGTGCTGGTTAATATCACTGCTCATTTTACTAACAGCATCTGATTGTTTTTTATCGTTTATAGATTCTTCGATTTGACTAATTTGATTATCGATAGAGGCTTTTCTGTCAGCGATAGATTGACCCTTATTCTTTAGGTAGCTAAAACCATAAATATAACTAGCTACCAATAAGCTAAAAATTAAACTAAATATTATTATTTTTAAAACAAGATTCTTTTTCATATTATTTTGACTTCAAGGTAATTACAAAATCAATATTTTCGACCCTGACAAAGCTTGATATAGGTAAAGTAACATTTGAAAAGCCTTCTTGTGTGCCAAGTCTTTCCTTGAACCCCAGCAGTGCTTTGCGGTCTGTTGCCACGCCCGAAATCTCGATACTTTGCACGTCTGAATCACCCCCAGCGTATTTAAATGATTTTATCTTAATACCTGAATCTTTTAGTGCAACAATTTTGTTTATAATATTTTCAATACGACTATTTATAGGCATTTCATTTGGAAAGGCTTTGGCTTTTTTATTGGCATCATTTATAAGCTCTAAAGAATTTTTAACTTGGCCGTATTTGTCGTTTTGCGCCAGGTTGCCCAAAAGAGTTTCAGCATCTTTTGACTGCTGTTCTAAATAAAAATAAATAGGCACCAACGTTAGTATTAAAACAATAAAGGCAAAGCTTAGGGTAAAAAATAAAATATTTAAAAAGCGAGACAGTAAAATAGTTTTAGTTTCGGTCTTTTTTTGTAAAGATAATAAATTAATCATATATGTGCGAAGTGGCTAGGCCAATAACGGTTGCATATGCCAAAGATTCGTCATGACTAATCGGTGGTATATAGTCTGAAAAATTAGTAATATTTGCCCACACATTAGCTAGTTCTACAGGCATTTGCATTGATGTACTAAGGTAGTCGACAAGACCTGGCAGGTTTGAAGTACCGCCACATAATAAAATTTTAGATACAGGTTGATGGTCGGCCCCAGCGCCCTCTTTGTGAGTATTCCAATATATAAAGTGTTTATATATTTCGCTTCGCAAGGCACTAACACTAGGTAGAATTATTTCATACACGCCGCCATTTGTTACAGTTAAGCCATTGGCTTTTTTCATTTTCTCGGCTTCTTCATATGTTATACCCATAACCTCTTTGATTTTATTCGTTTGATCAATACCACCCAATGGCACCGTTGTTGCATACAAAACAATACCACCCTGCACGAACGAAATACCAGTTCTGGAACTACCGTAGTCAACAATCATATAAGTTGTTTTATCACCTCTTTTAACCAAGGCCCGCGCAATAGCCTGAGATTCAAGCTCAAAACTGATGGGCACGATACCAACAGCTTCGAATATTGAAAAGTATTGATTAACGATTTCCATAGGAATGGCTGCAACTTGTAGTAAATATGTTTTACTGGTTTGACCAATTATATTGTAATCCATGTATGATTCGGCCGATGAAATTAATATGTGATCCTCAAGCTGCAGTTCAATCGAAGTTCGAATTTCAGACACTTCCATTTTAGGTATTTCAAGATTAAACAAATAAACCTGCTCTTCTGACAGTGAAACACAAACATGCTTAAAATTATACTGACTTTTCATTTTTAGTAGATATTTTTTAAGAACATCAGGGTTTATAATTTTACCCTGAAGCAGTACGCCTTCATCTAAATATTCTTGACCATACATCGTAACCTCAAGCCCCGACCGAGTGTCTTTGAAGCCCAAAATACGTATTGACCTGTCTGAAATATCCAAGCCAACAGCCGAGAGTGTTAAATATTTTGGTATTGGAAAAATTTTTGACAAATTCATTGCTTGAATTATAGCAAATATAAGCAAACAAATGAATGAAAAACTAATTAAGAAAGCTTAGTGCATTGGTGTGCCCGGTGCCACAACATGTTCAGGCCGCAGTAGTACTAATTCACCATCGGCCCCACCAGCATAAAGCATACCATTTGATTCCATACCCATCATTGTACGTGGCGCAAGATTAACCACAAAGGTTGTTTGAGTATTAACCAACAACTGTGGGTCGGCAAAGTATTTTTTAATACCTGAAAGTATTTGGCGTGGTGAGCCCTCGCCAAAATCAACGCTTAGTTTTAGTAGTTTATCTGAGCCTTCGATAACGTCCACTGAAATTATTGTCCCAATAGCAACTTTGATTTTAGACAGGTCGTCAATTGTAGCGTATTTTACGACTTCGACAATTTCATCACCTACTTGATCTTCTTTTTTTATTTCTTCTTCTTTCATGCTTTTCTTTGTTTATGTTATTTAAATTTTATTTTTGATTAATTTTATCAAGGTAACGTTGCAGTATTAGGGCGGCGGCCGACGCGTCGGCCGCCGCCGCCTGGCCACCCTTGGCAACTTGCCGTGCATCATTGACCTCTTTACCGCCCCTACCGCGGGCCTCAACCGTTGTCATAAACTCTTGTTGAAAATTTACAGGTAGCCCCGTGGTCTTGTGAATTTCATTACTAAATAATTTTATACTGTCCATTAGTTTATTGGGTTGGCCAGACAAATCTAGCGATTCACCAATAACAATGGCGCCAATATTTTCAGTACCGCAAATATTATGAATGTCATCAACCAGGGTTTTCTCGTTTTTAAGCACCTTGTATGGAAAAGCCATAACCCCGCCCTCATCAGACAGCGCCAAACCTACCCTCTTAGTACCATAATCAATACCTAAATATCGCATATTGCGATTGTAGCATAATTTGCACCAAGGGTTAAAATATGTTAGATTTTACTTACAAAATATAAAGTACTTTGGTTATAAAGCGGAAGTGTGGCTGAGTGGTTTAAGGCACTTGTCTTGAAAACAAGCGATCGTTTACGCGGTCCGTGAGTTCGAATCTCACCACTTCCGCTTTGGAACTAAAAACAAATATGGGTTATACTATTTAGTATGAAACTAATTCTAGGGAGCTCGTCAGTATTTCGTCAAAAAGTGCTTAGGGAAAGAGGTATTAATTTTGATATCATAGAGCCCA
>JAGOOX010000010.1 GCA_017992305.1 Minisyncoccota bacterium | reverse complement strand
CCCACACCTATTTTTTTATAGCCTCAAATCGTATAATAATTAAATGTATTATATGTATGTTTTAAAGAGTGAAAAAGATAACAATTTATATTTTGGTTCAACTAATGATTTGAGGCGCAGGCTTTTAGAGCATAATGAAGGAAAGGTTTTATCCACAAAATCTCGCCGTCCTTTTACACTTAAATATTACGAAGCCTACGCAAATGAGAGTGATGCTAGGGGTAGAGAATCGTCTTTAAAAAAGGACGGCAGGGCCTTGGCTCAGTTGAAATTAAGGATAAATAAAAGCCTGCAATAAAAAAATAGGTGTGGGGGTTTACAAAACAAGGGTTTTGTGCTAGATTATACACGGCCTGGTTTTTATATAAATTTATAAATCATGTCTATGAAGTAATCCGTAGCTTATCTTTTGCTCATATAAAATGACCAAAAGATACTTTACGTGATATTCTCATATTAAAACATAAACAATTTAAAGTAATGGCAAAAACATCAGTTATTGCACGCGCTAAAAAAACTCCAAAGTTTTCAAGCCGAGCAAAAAATCGTTGCTTTAAGTGTGGTCGTGGACGCGGGTATATGCGTGATTTCGGTGTTTGTCGAATTTGTTTTCGAGAACTAGCGAATGAAGGTATGATTCCTGGCATCCGTAAATCATCTTGGTAATTTCATATGGATAATCTTTCAAACATGCTTAATGGCATCAAGAACGCTGGTCTAGCTGGTAAAACTCAAGTTGATTTTCCACACTCAAAGCTAAAGGCTTCAGTTCTAGAATGTCTAAAGAAAGAGGGTTACATCTCATCTTTCAAAATAGAAAATAATAAAAAAGGTTTCCCAATGCTAGTAGTACAAGTAGCGTATAATGGTGACTCACCAAAGGTTAACGAAATAAAACGTATTTCAAAGCCTTCACGCAGAATGTACTCTGGTTCAAAAGAGCTTAAACCATTTCGTAACGGTTATGGTCGCGTTATTCTATCAACACCAAAAGGTATATTGAGCGAAAAAGACGCGAAAAATGAGCAGGTCGGCGGGGAAGTTTTGTTTACAATTTGGTAATAAATATATGTCACGTCTAGCAAAAAAACCAACAACTATACCGGCGGGCATTGATGTATCAATCAATGGCAAAACTCTAACCGTCAAAGGTCCAAAAGGCGAATTGTCTCGTGATTTCGATATGTCAACTATTGGTATTGAAATCGCAGGTAATGAAATAAACTTTACAAAGAAAAAAGAAACACCTTTTTCACGCGCACTATGGGGCACATACGCTTCACACGTACGTAATATGATACAAGGTGTTACCGAACCTTATACTAAAAAATTAATACTTGAGGGTATTGGTTTTAAATGTGAGGTCAAAGGTGACTCAGTTGAAATGGCACTAGGTTTTTCACACCCTGTTTCTGTTAAAATCCCAGCGGGTTTGACAGTCGTATCTGAGAAAAACAATTTAACTGTCACTGGTATTAACAAAGAGCAGGTCGGAGCTTTTACGGCTGATATTCGCGCACTTAAAAAACCTGAACCTTATAAAGGTAAAGGCTTTAGATATGATGGCGAAGTTATCAGACGTAAAGATGGTAAAAAATCAGCATAAAGTATATGAACAGCATACAACAAAAGAAAACAATAAAACGTTCACGTTTGAAAACTCGTATTCGTGCGCGACTTACAGCGAAAAATACCATCTCAGATCCACGTCCAAGACTTTCAGTTTTTCGTTCTAATTTGCATGTTTACGCACAAATTATTGATGACACAACTGCAAAAACACTAGCTTCTGCTACTGATCTAAAAATAACAACAGGTACCAAAGCCGAGCGTGCTAAAATGGTAGGTCTTGCAATTGCAGCCGAAGCTAAAAAAGCAGGTATCAGCCAAGTTGTTTTTGATCGTAATGGATTCAAATACACAGGTCGAGTTAAAATGGTCGCAGATTCAGCCCGCGAAGGGGGCTTGGAATTCTAATTCACATTAATTTAAATTTATAAAATATATGAGTGAAGAAAATAAACAAACATCTACAGCTCCAGCCGCAAAACCAGCGGGTGCATTCAAAAAGCCGTTTGCACGACCTGGTCAAAGACCAGCAGGTGCGGGCGCTCCACGTTTCGGTGGTAAACCAGCAGGTGCAGGTGGCAGACCAGATGGTAGGGGTGGCCGTGATGGTCGCAGCCCTCGAACTTTTGCCGACAGACCAAAGCCTGAATTTGACCAAAAAGTTATCGACATTCGTCGCGTTACCCGTGTGGTTGCCGGTGGTCGTCGTATGAGTTTTGCCGTAGCATTAGCTATTGGTGATGGTAAGGGTTCAGTGGGTCTAGGTACTGGTAAAGGTGCTGACACAGCTATTGCTATAAACAAAGCTTTAAAGTCAGCTAAAAAAGCAATGATCAAGGTTAAATTAACCAAAGAAGGTTCATTGCCTCATGAGGTTACTGCAAAATACACAACTAGCCGTATCATGATCATGCCAAACCGTGGCCGTGGATTGGTTGCTGGTTCATCAGTGCGTGACATATTGTCATTAGCTGGTATTAAAAACGTTACTTCAAAAATCTATTCAGGTTCAAAAAACAAATTGAACAATGGCCGATGTACAATCGTGGCATTGTCTCAACTTGCTGAAAAAAGAATCATTCGAGAGGTCGAAGCCAAAGAAGAAACAGTAAAGTAATAATTATATGCAATTACATAATATAAAAAAAGAAAACCCAAACAAAAAAGCTCGCCAAGTTGGCCGAGGTGGATCTCGAGGTAAAACTTCAGGTCGTGGAGGTAAGGGTCAAACAGCTCGTGCAGGTAACAAACGTCGTCCACAAATGCGCGATATAATTAAAAAACTTCCAAAGCTTCGTGGCCGTGGTAAAAGTGCTTTGAAGTCAGTTGAGTCTCAGTACCAATCAGTTACACTGGTTGCATTGCAAACATTAAACACTGAAATCATTAACCGCGATGTATTGTTAAAAAACAATATTATTAAACGAGACGGTGGTGTGTTACCACAAGTTAAAATTGTTGGTAATACTCCTGTTTCTAAAAAACTTATAATTGCCAAGGGTATTAAAGTTTCAAAAGGCGCAAAAGATATTATTGAAAAAGCAGGTGGTCAATTTAAATAATTGGTCAAACAAATTGCTCAATTAGTATATAATTAATTATATGAACAAATTTATTCAAGGCGCTAAAACTTTCTTTCGCGACCCTAATCTACGTAAACGAGCATTGTTTATGTTGGGTATTATGGTTGCCTTTCGGTTCTTGGCAACAATTCCAGTTCCTGGGGTTGATCAGGCACGACTTGCAAGCTTCATAGCTGGCAATCAGTTCCTAGGTATTCTAAATATCTTTTCAGGCGGTGGTCTATCGACATTATCGATAATCATGTTGGGTGTTGGACCGTACATTACTGGTTCAATCATTATGCAATTACTGACTATGATGTCTCCTCGTTTGAAATCACTCTACCAAGAAGAGGGTGAACGGGGCCGAGTCAAGTTTGCCCAATATTCACGACTACTGGCAGTCCCTCTATCAATTATTCAAGGTTTTGCACTACTTTCAATTTTGCAAACTCAGGGTATTATTGTTATGGATGGCGTATTTAGTTACGTTCTAAACCTATCAGTTATGACAGCCGGCTCTCTACTATTAATGTGGTTGGGCGAATTGTTAACTGAGAAAGGTATTGGTAATGGTATTTCATTCCTAATCTTTGCAGGTATTGTTTCGGCTATTCCTAGTTCAATTAGTCAAATGTTGTTTACATATGATGCTAGTCAATTGTTTACAGTAGTTGCCTACATTCTTGTTGGTATTCTATTGGTTGCAGGTGTGGTATTTATTACCGAGGCTGAAAGACCAATCGAAGTATCATATGCGCGACAAGTTCGTGGTCAGTCAATTTCAGGTGGTGGTTCAACTTATATACCACTTCGTCTAAACCAGGCAGGTGTTATTCCAATTATTTTTGCACTATCAATTATGATGTTCCCACAACTATTAGCCAGTGTCTTGCAAAACGTTTCACTGTCTTGGGTTGTATCAATTGTTAGTGGGCTTAATTGGTTTATTCAAACAACTTGGGTTTACGCAATTGTCTACTTTATTCTAGTTGTTGGCTTCACTTATTTTTACACTGCTATTACTTTTGATCCACATCAAATGTCTAATAATTTGCAAAAAAGTGGCGCCTTCATCCCTGGTATTCGCCCGGGTCAATCAACTGAAATATATATTTCAAATGTTGTGACCAGAATTACACTAGTTGGTGCGTTGTTCCTAGGTATTATTGCGGTTTTCCCACTAATCATGCAAATGATTACAGGTACACAATCGCTTGCCTTAGGTGGTACAGGGCTACTAATCGTTGTTTCAGTGGTGCTAGACATCATGAAGCGGGTAGATGCTCAGCTTACAATGCGAGAATACTAAGACACAGTACAAATAAACGAATAAAAGGGCGCCGACGCAAGTCGGCGCCCTTTTGGTTTTCCACAACAAAATTGTAAACAAACAAAATAAGGTATATAATATAAGCAAGGAGGCGAAAGCCTGTTTTTATTTTGTCTAAATTAATAAAATCAAAGTAGGCCTTTGCTTCTTTTTATTATTAATTTAATTCACCATCTGGTGTAATATAAAATGAAAAATATGATTCAAGAAATAGTCAATCATAATAAAATAAAATTCTTGGCCAATTTATGGATAGTGGTTTTAACAATATTTTTTGGTGTAAAAATTGTAACAGCTTCAAATTCGTGGCAGGTTGTAGGTAATGCTGATTTTTCACCTGCATGGGCTGAATACATCTCAATGGATATAGACCAAAATGGTACACCTTATGTTCTATTCAGAGACAGTTCGAATGGAAACAAAGCAACTGCAATGGTGTTTAATGGGTCAAAATGGGTAACATTTGGAAATGCTGGTTTTTCGCCCGACAAGATCAATAATACTTTTATAAAATTTAATTCAAGCAATGTGCCATATGTTGTTTTTCGTGAACAATCAACTGACAAGATTATCGTAATGAACTTTAATGGTACATCTTGGCAAAACCTAGGTACAGTCGGTGTTTCGTCTAGCGCGTCTTGGGATACCTCTTTAGGTTTTGACTCAAAAGACAATCCTTATGTAATATTTAAAGACGACCTTAATAAAAATAGACCAACTGTTAAAAAGTTTGATGGTTCAAAATGGGTAGACGTTGGTGCGCCTGGTTTTTCAACCAATTGGGTTTCAAATACTTCAATTGCTATAGATTCTAAAGATACTATTTATGCTGGTTTTGCAGATGCTGCAACAAACTGGGCCTTTACTGTTAAAAAGTTTGATGGTTCAAAATGGGTAGACGTTGGTGCGCCTGGTTTTTCAACCGGTCAAGCCGAGGCTAATATTTTAAAAATCGACCCTTTAACCAATATGCCATATGTTGCTTATCGAGACGTTAGAAACAGTAATAAAATAACTGTTAAAATGTTTAATGGAACTGGTTGGGTAGATATTGGCAATGCCGGCTTTGCCTCACCTATGGGTTGTTGTGCAAATGACGATATTGGTTTTGTGGTAGACAAAACTAGTACACCTTATATTGCCTATGTTGATAGTTTTAACAAAAACAAAGCAACTGTTATGAAATTTGATGGATCAAGCTGGGTTAATATTGGTAGTGCTGGATTTAGCAATACAATCAGAGATATTAATCTATCGATTGATTCTAAGGGTACACTATATGTTGCATTTGAAGACGATGTAACTATAAAATCAACCGTTATGAAGTTTGATCAAAACCAAAACAATAAGTCTTGGAAGGTCGCCGGCAACAATGGCTCAACCAGTGGTAACAGCGAAGTGGTTTCAATTATAAGTGACTATAATAATACAAAATACGTAGCTTTTGGTGATAATGACGAAAACGATAAAGCAACAGTCATACAATATGACGGGGTAAACAGTTGGTCACGAGTTGGTCGGGCTGGCTTTACACCTGATAGGGCTGATTGGATATCGCTTGCAAATGATAGTTATGGAAAATTATATGTAGCATATAGCGATATATCTCGCCCTGATGTAGGTAATATTGGTAAAGCTTCAGTTATGAGATATTTAGGTGGAGCTGCGGGTTGGGTAAACATTGGCCCAGCTGGATTCTCGCAAGCGGGAGCTGAGTATACAAGATTGGCTCTTGATAAAAATGATGTTCCATATGTAGTGTTTGTTGATAATACTCCTAAGTTAAATAATCGCTTAACTGTTATGAAGTATTCTAGCGGTAAATGGTTAAATGTCGGTCCTACTGGTTTTTCAACCGATACGGCTTGGTACCCAAACATTCAATTCGATAAATTTAATGTACCTTATGTTTCATACCGTGAACAAACAAGTGGTAAAGCCACTGTGCTAAAGTTCAATGGACGCAAATGGTTAACGGTTGGTAGTGCTGGCTTTACGGCTGGTTCAGTTGATTACCCTGAAATAAAGTTTGATTCAAATAATAATCTATACATAGCCTTTCAAGACGGTAACCAAAACGGTAAAACAACTGTTATGAAATGGAACGGATCAGCTTGGGCCACAGTTGGTAACGCTGGTTTTAGTAAAGAAGAATCGTATGGAACATCTTTGTTTATATATAATGACGTACCATATGTTTCATTCTCGTATGTTGCTGACTATTCAGGCAAAACCGAAGATGGTGTTATTGTTATGAAATATGACTATACTACTAATGCTTGGGAAGAGGTCGGTACAAACCCAATCGCTTCACCCACTTCATATACCGACCTTGTTGTCGACAAACTAGGAGTACCGTTTATGGCTTCGCCTGGTGACCCTGTGGTTATTATGAAGTTTGATTAGTAAAAAGATATATAAAAGCCCCCTTGTTTAGGGGGTTTTTATTATGTATAGTAGTGATATGAACAATGCTTATATATTCTTTGGTAAATCGGGCTCTGGCAAGGGTACACAGGCTCATTTGTTAATGACCAGGCTTGAAGGCGAGTCTAAAAAAGTCTTGTATATTGAAACTGGGGCCCTAATACGTAGCTTTGCGGGTACTGATTCGTACATTGCCGGTATTACCAAAAAAGACATGGAAGAGGGTGGTTTAACGCCCGAATTTTTGGCAACAACTTTTTGGGGTCAATTTTTAATCTCAAATTTTACAGGCAATGAGAGTATTGTATTAGATGGTGTGGCCCGTAGGGTAGACGAAGCTAAAATGCTAATCAGTGCATTGAAATATATTGGTATACACAATATATATGTTATTTTTATAAACACTAGCAACGAATGGTCAACTGAAAAACTTTTGGCCCGTGGCCGAAGTGATGATGACATTAATGAAATTCAAAAACGTTTAGAATGGTATGCTCAAAATACAATGGAGTCATTAGAATATTTTAAACAAAATGAAAACGTTAATTATATTGAAATAAATGGCGAACAAACTGTTGAGCAAGTAAATGCCGATATTGTAAAAAATTTGAATATTTAAAATGATAATTATTAAAGATGAAAATCAAATACAAATACTGCGTGAGGGTGGCAAGCGATTGGCGCAGATTTTGCGTACGGTGGCTAGTCATGTTGCACCGGGTGTAACCACATTGGAACTTGATAAAATCGCGCGTGATGAAATTACTAAAATGGGCGACGTGCCAGCCTTTTTAAATTACAAACCCGAGGGGGCTTCGCGCCCATACCCGGCCGCATTATGTGCATCGGTTAACAATGCTATTGTTCATGGTTTGCCAGGTAACTATAAATTAAAAGAGGGCGATATTGTGTCGCTTGATTTAGGTATTAAACATAATGGCCTATTTACCGACCATGCCATAACTGTGGCGGTTGGTAATATTAGCCACCAGGCCCAAAACCTAATGCACACGGCCGAAAATGCCCTGTACGAGGGTATACAAATGGCACGCGCCGGTAACACCGTTGGCGACATATCATATGCCATAGAACAAGCCGTACGGCCACATAAGTATGGTATTGTGCGCGAACTATCAGGCCACGGTGTAGGTGTGCATATACATGAGGACCCATACATACCAAACTATGGCAAACAGGGTACTGGCGAAAAATTAAAACCCGGCATGGTTATAGCCATTGAGCCAATGATAAACCTAGGCAGTCAAAAAATTAAAATGAACAAAGACGACTGGACCATAGAAACAAACGACGGCCAAATCTCAGCCCATTTTGAACATACAATACTAATTACCGAAGGCGAGCCTGAAATATTGACGAAATAAAATAAATAAATTTGTAAATTTTTGCAAAATAAAAAGGGTGCCAACTAAGTTGGCACCCTTTAGGGTTTAAAGAACCTTTCTTAGAATGTAGAAAGTTGGTAACTAATAAATTACATTTAGCCATTGGTTTTACACACCTCCTTCCTGGTTTTAAACCCTCCTACAGATGCAGGGGGTAAACAGCGGCATCCTGGTTTTTCACACCTCTTCTTTGGTCTCAAGCCCTTCTGCAATTTGCAAAAGGGTAAACACACCAAATGTGGTTTTTCACAAAATCCATCTGGTTTTAAAACAACCATTATATGATTTCTCACACTATTTTTTTGGTTTTAAATCCTCCCGCAAATACGGGAGGGTAAACACTTTTTACCTGGTTTTTCACAGAAATCTATTGGTTTTATTTTAAATAAAACATCAATCGTTCATTTTGGCTTATGTCAGGGTTTTCACCTAAACAATATAACCAAAAATGGTAAATGTCGGCAATAATCTTCTTACCAAGCTCTCTTTGAACCCGTCTTTGAATATGGGCAGGGTTAAAGAATTTGTGCTCAGTTGATTTTCCATGTGTTTTACTGCAACAATAACCAGCAAAATAAGGTGTGCTTGCTTCGTCGTCACGATGCTTCATACCAAGATTAATAATATTGGTATCATCACAGTACTGACATTTTTTCGGATTAGCTTCCAATGCCTTTTTGTTCTCTTTGGCGCGAATGCTGTCAATTAATGCATTGTACGGCGAACTGTCTTCAGTACCCTTACTCCGCATCATGCCCTGCATCTTCATCAATACTCCCGGTAGAATTTCTACAAGCATCATTTTGAAAAAAGGGTCATAATCCAGCGCGTCGTACGAACGATCTTTTCCCTCAAGCTCTTTTTTCTTCGCATCAATTTGTTCAGGTGAAAGGTTTTGCTGTTTATGAAATGGGGTTTTCGCTTTTTGAGCTTTACCATTATCATCCACTCGTAACCCTGCCAATCCATAAATTTTTGATGATTTACTAAAATTGCGTGGGTCGCCAATTACTGAAATAAAGTAACCTGCAAACCACGGGCCAACACCGGTGACATTCTTTAAAAAATTCGTCCACACCGGATGATGCTTCAAAACATTTTCAATTTCTTTCTCAAGAAGTGTCATTTTAGTCTTTGCATCAGCGGTAATTCCCATAAATAAATTTTGCCAAGTTTGAACCTTATCCTCTGGAAAAAGTTCTTCGGCCTTTTTTAAAATACGCGAATTTAACATCGGATAAACGGCATCAAGTTCAGTACTCATTCTTTGATACCTTGCACCATCTCGCATTTTATCCTGCATAAGCTGGATACGGGCACGGCAAAGCACTTTTAGAGTTTTGACAATTAATTGCTCTCCTGAAAGTTCAGGTGCTGGTGATTTCAAAAAGTCCTTCAAAATTTGTTTACAAAGAACTAACTTGTTTTCATTTTTTGCTTCAATCATTAGGTCAAACCATGAATGTTGTAACGCAAAAATGTAGTACTCAAAATCAGCCCCTTGGCTCATTCTGAAAATGTTACCTGGTGTGGTCTTTTTACCACCCCAACTTTCCTTTACGATCAAGGAATCAATAAGTACGGCTTTCTTGCCAATACGTGGGCACATCCCAAGCATTTGCTCGAGGTTCGCCAAATGCTGATTTTTCAGCTCTGTTGATGTTTGTGTCATATCTATTTGATTTTGATTTATCTGCTAACATTCTATCACATAATATGGTGTTTGTAAAGCAAAAATCACCTTATTATATAAGGTGATTTTTGAGGGTTTTGCTGAATTATTGGTTTATTTTAGTTTTAATTTAAAACTGCGTTTTGGTCAAAGTTGGGGAACAGGCTTTTAATTTTTTTCATTGCTGCTACCTTTTTTAATGTTTCGGGTGATAGGTCTGTTGAATTGTCGGCCAGTTCTAAAACCTTGCCTGCGTCGTTTAATGCTTCGTTTAGCATCGCCATTTTTGGCTGATTCTCATTACCATCTACTACTTCGTTTGGATTGTTTAAATTTTCCATAATTTAAAAACTATTATTTAATGTTGCTTTTAATGTATCAACCGCAATGTCTTCGCTAACTTCTTTGGTTAACTTTTTAAATTCACGTAAGAAAAATTCAAGCTCCTCGGGGGTAGCAAGGCCTTCGGCTATTTTTTCGGCTAATTTAACCAACAATTCAGGATCAGTGGTATCCATAAATTGATTATAACATGCTACAATAAATAAGTGGAATATTTTGATATAAAAGAATTACCAAAATTTGAAAACCCTGAACAAGAACTTGACTTCTTGCGTAATCACATTGCTAAACGTGAAGAGATGTTAAGAAATGAGGGTACAAACCTTAGTCCCGAACAGGTTGCTAATCAAACCATAGAGGCCTACAAAAATACCGAAACGTCAACAGTACTGCATGAAGGTTTTGTTGCCAATGAAAATGCCGAGCAAGGTATTGTTTTGCGATTACATCCTGAAAGTCATGATACAAATATCGAAGAATTTGCCGGCATATTGGTTGAAAATGGAATAAAAAATGCATTAAATGTTATTGCTAAATTAAACAACCCGCATTTAGATGACGACTTTCATCGTTTTTTGGTGCAATATTTAATTGCTACGCATGAAATACCGGGCTTAAAAAATGGTAGCGAGATGGAAAAATCTTTGAAGCTACGTTTATACGAAATATCATTACCTGAAAAATCAGCCGACGATAATCGAAGTTTTCGCGAATTGGTTGGTTCGATGGAGCAATTTTTCTCGGGGCTTAATTATTTAGGTGGGGGTAAAAATTCAAACATTGATCATTTTACAATTGAAA
The DNA here is from genome assembly GCA_017992305.1 of Minisyncoccota bacterium. Taxonomy (GTDB): domain Bacteria; phylum Patescibacteriota; class Minisyncoccia; order Phycocordibacterales; family UBA9973; genus MFUC01. The sequence continues at coordinate 3,863 of JAGOOX010000010.1, read as the reverse complement.
TTGCCCAAAACAATACAGGTAAATTTGTGGCAATTTATGTTGCCGTACCAGATGACCGGGCCGAATTACTTGAAAAACATGTATTATCAATTCATTCAAATGCTAAAATTGTCGAAATGCCCGATGATTATAATATTTTTAATCCAAACGGTGCCGTGTTGGCTTCATATGGCGAACTGATTGAACATGATGCTTTACCAATAAAAATGATTGCAGGTGATGATGGCCTAAGTACCGACCCTATGTCACAAATTTTGCAAGTCTTTTCAAAATTACAAAATGAAGGCGAGGGGGCAAGTATTCAATACATCATCGAACCCAATAGTCATGATTACCGCAAAGAATTCGAAGAAGCCCTAAAGGAACTAAAGCAGGGCGACAAAATTGAAAGAAAGCCTAAAAATAACTTGTTTAGCGAATTTGATAAAGCTTTTGGTAATGAACTGGCTGCATTTTTTGTGAAGACCAAGGAGGATGAGAAAGAAGAGGACCCTGAGAAAAAGGCTAAAGAAAAAGAAGAGAAATTAAAAAATGTTGACCAAAACAAAATCGAATTAGTTAATAAAAAACTAGGTAGCCCTATAACACAGGTTAATATTCGTATTTTTGCATCAGCCCAAACCCGCGAACGTACCGAACAAATTATTCATGATATTGAAAGTTCGTTTGAACAATTTAGGCAACCATTTGGTAATGCCATAAAATTCGTGCGCGTGCCTGACAACAAAATTTTTGATTCTGCGCATAGTTTTTCATACCGAATGTTTCGCGATGATCAGTGCATACCTTTGTCATTCAAGGAGCTTTCGACAATTGTCCACTTCCCATTTGGTATTTCGGGTATGCATTCATTAAAAACTGCTCAATCAGGTACTGGCCCAGCCCCACTTGAAATGACCCCAGAGGGTATCGTGTTGGGTAAAAACGTATATCAAGGCAAAGAAAACCCAATTTATTATAAACGCGAAGACCGCATGCGCCACCTATATGTTATAGGTCAAACCGGTACTGGTAAAACTTCTATTTTAAAAAACTTAATTGCACAAGACATTGCCAATGGCGATGGGTGTTGTTTTATCGACCCGCACGGTTCTGATGTGCAAGATATTTTGTCGTACATTCCAAAAGAAAGGTTAGATGATGTTATATATTTTGACCCATCATACACACCACGCGCTATGGGGTTGAACATGTTGGAATACGACATAAATCACCCCGAACAAAAATCAATGGTTATTGATGGCTTGATGCAAATTTTTAATCAGTTGTTTGATATGAAAGCTGGTGGTGGTGCTATGTTTGAACAATATTTTAAAAACTCAGCTATGTTGGTAATGGATCACCCTGAATCTGGTAATACACTACTTGAAATTACACGTGTTTTGGCCGACAAACAATTTCGCGATATGAAACGCAGTCATTGTAAAAACCCAATTGTTAATCAGTTTTGGGATGCGGCCGAGAAAACCACAGGCGAACAGGGCTTGCAAAACTTTGTGCCGTACATATCATCAAAATTTGACCCGCTAATTTCAAACGAATTTTTGCGCCCTATTGTAACGCAAGAAACTTCAGTCATAAATATGCGCGATATTATGGACAACAAAAAAATCCTTTTGGTTAATTTATCAAAAGGTATGCTGGGTGAATTGAATGCCAATTTGTTGGGTATGATTTTGGTTATGAAAATTCAAATGGCCGCATTGTCGCGTGCCGATTCATACGGGCAAAAGCTGTCTGACTTTTACCTGTACATTGATGAATTCCAAAACGTTACAACGCCGGCTATTGCATCGATTTTGTCAGAGGCCCGCAAGTATCGTTTGTCACTAAACATTGCCCACCAATACATTGCGCAATTACCTGACAATATTCGTGATGCTGTGTTTGGTAACGTAGGTTCTATGTGTATATTTCGCATATCAACCGATGATGCCAAATATTTAGAGCCACGTTTTGCTCCAACATTTACCGCTAGTGATATTATGAAGCTTGAAAACCGAAACTGTTATGTTAGTTTAATTATAAATGGTGCGCCAGCTAGCAAGCCGTTTAATTTGGCTACAATGCAAAATCCAGAGGGTCGCAAAGACATTGTGGGTGATATTAAACAATTGTCATATCTAAAATATGGTCGCGACCGCGCCGAAGTTGAAGCTGAAACTTTTGCAAAATATAAAAAGAACGCAGTGTAACTACTCAAAACCCTGACGTGTCAGGGTTTTGCTTTTTTGGCCAAAAAAGGTTAATATATGGGCTTAATTAATTTAAATAATATAAAAATATTTATGATGCATCCTAGAGAAGAGCGAACATATGTAATGATCAAGCCTGACGGTGTTATGAAAGGCGCTATTGGTGAAACACTAAAGCGTTTTGAGCAACGAGGTTTAAAGATTGTGGGCCTTGATATGTACATGGCTACACGTGAACAAGTTGATGGCCACTATCCAAAAAACGAAGAATGGATCACTCGTTTGGGTCACAAAACTTTGGCTACATATGAAAAATATGGCATTGACCCTATAGCTGAACTGGGCACAGATAAACCAGAAGATATTGGTCCAAACGTTAGAAATTGGTTACTAGATTACCTAACTATGGGCCCAGTGGTTCGTATTGTTGTAGAGGGTGTACACGCTGTTGATGTTGTGCGTAAAATCGCGGGTGTTACAATGCCTTATTTAGCTGATATGGGTACAATTCGCGGAGATTTTTCGATTGATTCACCAGCGCTAGCAAACAAAGAAAAAAGATCAGTTATGAATATAATGCACGCATCTGAAACTCCTGAAGAAGCTGAACACGAAATAAAATATTGGTTTGGTGATAAAGAAATTTTAAAGTATAAACGAATGAGTCCTGATCAGTTAGCTTAAATAAAAATATCAATATATAAATTCTAAAAAATATGTGCCGTAATGATTTAAAAAATTAGGGCACATATTTTTTTTGGTTTCTAGTTTCAAAAATGTAAAAATATTGCTATGATATACGTACGGTTATGCAAGGTATTATCTAGAACAATAATCGTATGGGAGACCGCGTTTGTAGATACTTTAATTTATTAAATAGGCTGCAACAGGACACCCACCTAGTTATTAGCTAGGGTTAATACTTTGGATAGCCGTAACAAGAAAGCAGGAGAAACGCCTGTTTTTTTATTTATTTATTCTTTTAATATTGTTTTTAGAAAAATAAAAATAGCTTCCCCACCAAAGGCACACATATTTTCTTGAGGGAAAATTGCTCTGCTCGGCTCGCCAGCCTGCGCAAGGCCGTTTCGTAGGGAACTATTTTATATTTTTCTTTCTGCTAAGTGTGTTACCTTAGGGCTTCCCCCTCTCTAGCTGTGCTGGAGAGGGGGATTAAGGGGGTGAGGTAGTGCTAATTTGCTGTAGCGATTGTAATGGTATACTAAATATAATGCAAAAATATATACAAAATAATTTAATACGTTCAATTTTGATAGTTTTTGTGGCCAATACTCTGGCTTTGTTTTTTCATTGGTATCGGTTGTTGTGGTGGTTTGATATGCCAATGCACTTTATGGGTGGATTTTTTTGTGTTTGGCTGGTTTTATATATTAATAATAAGTTTTTTACCAAGAATAAAGGCAATGATAGTATTGTTTTGAACAGGTATTTAATAAAAAACGCTTTGGTGTGGGCTTTTATTATTGGCTTGGGCTGGGAGTGGTTCGAATGGGGGGCTGACTTGTATACTGGGGCAATGTCTATGCACATGATTGATTCTTATTCAGACCTGTTTTTCGATATGGCGGGGTCCTTTAGGGCGATTTTTTTTCTAAAATATAAAAATGAAACAAGAAAGTAAGAATAAAAAACTAAAATCGAAATTTT
>JAGOOX010000043.1 GCA_017992305.1 Minisyncoccota bacterium | reverse complement strand
CTATTATGCCGAAAAAAGCCAAAACATTAGTTCAAATAGTGAGCCAATATTTGCCAATAGGGGTAATATTTTAGATCGTAATGGCGAAATTTTAGCAACCAACGATGTTAATCCTGACACGACTAGCCCATTTCCTTTGCGCAAATATATTGACGACGAAGGTTTTGGTAGTATGTTGGGCTATGTTTCGTACCCTAAAAAAGACACCAGTGGTAATTATTGGCAGTCTGAATTTGTCGGTAAGGATGGTATCGAGAAGAAATACAACAAAAGACTGTCGGGTAAAAATGGCTATCAGTATTTTGAAGCTGATGTGACAGGGCAGGTAAGTGATGAAAATGTTATTGAAAAGCCTGTACCAGGCCAGGATTTAAATACGGCAATTGATGCCAACGTGCAAAGGTCTGTTTATGGGGGTATAAAATATTTAGCCGAAATGTCGGGCTACAAAGGTGGTAGTGGTGTTGTTATGGATATTAAAACTGGTGAATTAATTGCTATAACTAGTTACCCCGAATACAGCCCTAGTATTATGTCGACAGGTAGCGATCAGGACATAATCAGGGGTTATATTAGCGACTCGCGCAAGGTGTTTATTAATCGTGCTGTTGGTGGTGTGTATACACCAGGCTCTATTGTAAAACCTTTTTTGGCACTCGGTGCCCTGAATGAAGGTGTAATTAGCCCAACCACTAGAATTTTAAGTACTGGTAAGTTAGTACTACCTAATCCTTATGGTGGCCCCGATACGATCTTTAGAGATTGGAAAGAGCATGGCTATGCTGATATGCGCCGCGCATTGGCCGTTTCGTCGAACGTTTATTTTTATGAAATAGGTGGTGGTTTTAAAAATCAAAAAGGTTTAGGTATAGCGAACATTGGTAAATATACTAAAATGTTCGGGCTTGATAAAAAAACAGGGGTTGATATTGACGGTGAACGTTACGGTAATGTACCTAGTATTGACTGGAAGAAAAAGTACTTCCCAAACGACCCATGGCGTGTGGGTGATACTTATCACACTGCTATCGGTCAGTATGGCTTTCAGGTAACACCCATTGCTATGGTACGTGCAATAGGTGGTATTGCCAGTTATGGTACCTTGGCAACGCCTCATTTATTAAAAGACGAAACAAACCCTGAGCTTTTAAAAATTCAAACGCTTGATTTTAAAAGTCAGGATTATAAAGTTGTTCACGAAGGCATGCGCATGGTTGTAACCGAGGGTACTGGCCAAGTATTAAATTTGCCCTATGTTAGCGTTGCCGCTAAAACGGGAACTGCGCAGGTTGGTATTTCAAAATCATTGGTTAATTCGTGGGTTGTTGGATTTTTCCCATATGAGAACCCAAAATACGCATTTGTTATTATGATGGAGGCCGGCAAGGCCAATGCTGTTACCTCGGCAGCCTCAGCCATGCGCCACGCCCTAGAATCAATGTATACAACTGCGCCTGAGTATTTTAAATAGTTTGATATTTAGCTAAAATATTGTACAATGGCCGGATGGATAACCAAGATATTAAAGAGCATATCACTATATCTAAAAAGGCAGAGCTTGAGATCGAGCTTGAGCGCCTACAAACCACCGAGCGCAAGGAAGTCTTGGGCCGGCTTGAATTTGCCAAATTATTGGGCGATTTGAAGGAAAATGCCGAATATCACGAAGCCCGCGAAGCTCAAGGTAAATTAGAGGCTCGTATTAAACATATTTTGCATATATTGAAACATGCTGAAATCATTGATGAGGGCAAGTCATATGATCGCGTTGAAATGGGGGCAACAGTAACTGTATTAAATCAAACGACAAATGAAAGTAAAAAGCTTCAAATCGTCGGGCCCCAAGATGCTGATATTGCGGCTGGCCGAATTTCGCACACTTCACCTTTGGCACAAATTTTAATACATAAAAAGGTAGGTGATACGGCTATGTTTAATTCACCAAAAGGCGAGATTACTTATAAAATTATTGAAATAGTATAACTACCTCACCCTGGCAGTTCGACAAGCTCACTGTCCACCCCTCTCCAATTAATTGGAGAGGGGTCTAGCTGCAAGCAGGGGGTGAGGTGGTGCAAAGACTGCTTTTCCTGTAAAATATAAAAATATGGCAACACATGAAGAACTGCGCGCTGTGCGCATGCAAAAATTACAGAATTTGAAGGAGGCAGGGATGAACCCATTCACTGCGCAAACTTTTCGTACCCACACAATCGCTGATGCATTAATTAATTTCGACAAACTTGCAACTGATGGGTTGCCTGTAACTATTGCGGGCCGTATTATGGCCAAGCGTGGTCAGGGTGCATTGGTATTTATGAATTTAAAAGACGGCACGGCTGATATGCAGGCGCTTTTAAAAAAAGACAATATTAGTGAAGATAAATTTAATTTATTTACTGACAATATTGATATTGCTGATTTTATCGAAGTTACAGGTACTTTGTTTGTAACAAACACCGAACAAAAAACTATTTTAATAACTGACTGGCGCATATTAACAAAAGCCATCGAACAATTGCCTGATACATATCATGGTATGACTGACCCCGATGAACGTTACAGAAAACGTTATTTAGATTTATTGTTAAACGACGAGGCTCGCGAGATGTTTGCATTAAAGTCTAAGTTTTGGGCTTATATTCGAGAGTTTTTGACCAATAAGGATTTCATTGAAGTTGAAACTCCAACACTTGAGGTTACAACAGGAGGGGCTGAGGCGCGACCATTTAAAACATTTCATAATGATTATGATATGGACGTGTTTTTGCGAATTTCAGTTGGCGAATTATGGCAAAAGCGCCTAATGGCAGCTGGCTTTGCACGAACTTTTGAAATTGGACGTGTTTATCGTAACGAGGGTTCAAGCCCCGAACATTTGCAAGAATTTACCAACCTTGAATTCTATGCTGCCTATATGGATTACAACGAAGGCATGCAATTGACCGAAGACTTGATAAAGGGCTTGGCGGCGAACGTGTTTGGCAAAATGGAATTTAATATCAAGGGTCACACTGTAAATTTGCACGGGCCCAATAATGATGGCGTATGGCCACGACTTGATTATGTGCACACAATACTGCAAATGACAGGTATTGATGTTATGAGCGCAACGGCTGACGACATTAAAAATAAATTAAAGGAATTAAATGTTGAATGGGAGGGCGACAATCGCGAACGTTTAATGGATACGTTGTGGAAGTTCTGCCGCAAACAAATCAGTGGTCCTGCGTGGTTAATACACCATCCTAAAATAGTTTCACCACTTTCAAAAGCTTGCCCTGATAACCCCGAATTAACTGAACGTTGCCAATTAATTATGGCGGGCGCCGAGGTTACAAATGGTTTCTCTGAATTGAATGACCCAATCGATCAACGTGCGCGATTTGAATTGCAACAACAATTAATCGAACGCGGTGATGATGAGGCCATGATGCCTGAATGGGAATTCGTCGAAATGCTTGAACACGGCATGCCACCAACATTTGGTTTTGGTATGGGTGAAAGACTGTTTGCCTTTTTAATGGACAAACCAATTCGCGAAACACAACTATTTCCACTAGTTAAACCTAAAACACAAGAATAATTAAAAAAAGCCTTTGGTGTAAACCAAGGGCTTTTTAAGTAACCTTACTAAAAATAAACTCCATAATCTCTTGCTAAACTTTCTGTCCCACGATCCATTGGTCTTTGATTTGCTTCAAACATACCTTTTTTTCTTGAAAAAGTAGGTGGGCCAATAATGTGTACAAAAAGTTCATCATCTTCTTCGATCTTCTTTTTTTCTTTTGACATAGAACAAGTACCTCCTTTTACTAAATACAGCATACAATAACAGGGCATATTTGTAAAGTGAATTACTGGGAGTTATGCACATAAATCATTTTCATTATGGGTCAAAGTGGTGTAAAATGGGATTAAGTGGGACGAAGTGGAAAACATGAAAAATTGAAAAACTTTAGATAAAACAAACAAATTTAGGTAAATATTAA
>JAGOOX010000042.1 GCA_017992305.1 Minisyncoccota bacterium | reverse complement strand
CTGCCTTGCGCAAACCTTCGCGTGCGACATCGTCAGTTACTCCATCAACTTCGTACAGAACTCGGCCAGGGCGTACCTCTACGCAGTAACCTTGTAGGTCACCCTTACCTTTACCCATACCCACTTCGGCTGGTTTTGCAGTGAAAGGTCTGTCAGGGAAAACACGTATCCAAACACGGCCCAATTTACCGATGTGACGTTGCATAGCCTTACGGCCTGCCTCGATTTGATTTGATTTGATTCGGCCTGAAGTTGTAGCTTTTAGACCAAATGATCCAAATGAAACTGAAATACCGCGAGTCTCTGGAGTTAGTTTCTCCATGTCTTTACGGTCACGTTGCCATTTGCGATGTTTAACTTTTTTAGGAAATAACATATTTTTTTAATTATTATGATTATTTGTCTTTGGTGTTTCGTCTTTTTGAGAAAAAATTTCACCACGGTAAATCCAAACTTTGATACCGATAACGCCATATGCCATATGAGCTTTTTCACGGGCAAAATCAACGTCGGCACGAATTGTTTGTAGAGGGACAGAGCCACGTTTGACTTCTTCTGTTCGAGCGATTTCAGCACCACCCAAACGACCTCCTAAAACAACACGTATACCTTCAACACCTTTGGCACCCATAACTCGTTCAGCCATTTGCTTTAGTACTCGACGAAAAGGTAACCTTTTCTCAAGAGCTTCGGCAACGCTTTGAGCTACGATTGCAGCATCAGCATCAGGATTTAATACTTCGACCAATTCGATTTTAAAATCAGTTGCAACTAATAGTTTTTGTTTGCGAATTAGCTTGTCTAATTCAGCACGAAGTTTTTGTAAACCTTCGCCATTGCGCCCGATTATCATACCAGGACGTGAAGTGCGAATGATTAACTTTGTAGCCTTTTGACTACGTTCAAATTCGATAACTGAAACATACGAGCCACGCAATCTTTTAACCAGATATTCGCGCATTAGAATATCGCTTTTTAGATATTCTTGATATTTTTTATCTCCGGCTATCCAACGACTTTTCCAGTCGCGTAGAGTAACCAAACGATGCGCATACGGATGAACAACTTTTGACATAAATTACTTTTTCTTTGAAGTTTTTTTAGTTTCGCTAGCTAGGCCAAGCGTTACAATAACACGACTAGTGTGTTTGTGTATCGGGTGAGCTGAACCACGAGAAACAGGCATAGAACGTTTTAGCGTTATACCTTTGTCGACCGTAATATTTTTTATAATAAGTGACCCTTTAACATCGCCTGCATTAGCAACCGCGCTTTTAACCAATTTTTTGATTGGGTCAGCCGCACGTTTTGCCAAGAAATCAAGCTCTGTAAGCGCAGTGTTCACAGCCATGCCTTTTACAAGGTTAGCAACTAGGCGAACTTTACGCGGAGATTGTCGATAGTTTTTTAATTCTGCTTTCATATCTTCTTTAGCTTATATTGCTAAATTATTTTTTCTTAGTGTCGCCAGTCGATGCTTTAGCTGATTTTGCAGCTGCAATTTCAGACTCTCGCTTCTTTTGGTCGATCTCTTTTTGCATTTTACCACCGTGACGTACGAATTTACGTGTGGGTGAGAATTCGCCAAGACGATGACCTACCATGTCTTCGGTAACCAAAACTTCAACGTGCGTTTTGCCGTTGTGCACACCGAAAATAAACCCAACCATTTCAGGTGAGATTTGAGACGAACGTGCCCATGTTTTGATTGCTCCGGTCTTTAGTGGGTCTTTGCCTTCGATCTTCTTTAGAAGTTTAGCATAGACATATGGACCTTTTTTAAGTGATCTTGTCATAGAAAAATGATACTAATAAATACCCTAATGGGTAGGAAACTCCCCGAGAAACCTTTATAAATAAGGGTTACCCAGAGCTAGCCTTAACAAACGTAATGGGTTTTTATTAAGACTAGATGATATTAGCACAAAGACCCGCTTTTGTAAAGAAAAACCCCTCTTTTGAGGGGTTTTTACTGTGACTACTTTTTAACCGTCAGTCTCAAGAACATGACGTCTGAACTGTACCCATCCATATTATTAGCCTCTTGCACACCCCGGTATGAAACAGGGTAAGTTTTTGGTCTTGATGAAGCTTTTGGTTTATTTACATATAGGGCATATGTTTGCAGGGTATCCCATTCATGACGAACTTCACTAAAATCAAATGTATACATTAAACCATTTGAAATTAATTTTGCCCTATCGCCTGTTTTTGTATTTACAAAATACAAGCTATTTTTATTTAGATTCAGCTTTGATGCGTCTGGGCCGAATTGAAATGTAATATTACCAGGTTTTGCGCCCAAATAACCCCGCATGTCAAAAGTTGCGATTTTTGTATTTCTTTTTGAAGACGCGGTTATTTTATTTGATTTTGTTGTATTTTTAATATACAAGTGACTTATTGGAATAGTTTGGGGTTCGTTTTGATCATAAACAATTGCAGTACCTAGTCGATTAACACCATCTGTAATATTATAAACAGTGTCATGATCGGCCCTAATATATTTATACCCCATAATTGTTACATGCTGGTTAAGTATATGTAGAACATTTTGAGGCTTGAAATTGTCAGCTAAATCAACTGCGACAAACAAAGTGTCTTGACCGTCTAATTCAAAATTAATGTTTTCGAATGTCGCTTGTTGGTAATTATTTAATACAGCCTTGTCTAAAATAGCGCCATCGCTATTTATTAAATAAACAGTATCTTCTAAAACACTTCCCTCCCAACCAGAATAAAAGTCTAGTGAAAGTTCAGTTAAACAACCTTTACCGTTTACATAGAACCCATCACCAATGCTTACATCTTTGGTGCCAATTTCAGCTGTATCAATACTTGAGTCTGGGAAAAATTGAAACGAAACACCTGGTGAATTATATGGTAAGTCTTTTATATTTGAAACAGTTTGACCGCAACTTTTACTTGAAGTAGTTTCCTCGGCTTTTATATAGACAGAACTATCGGCTTCATCTATAACATCATATTTTTTGTCAGGGCTTAAAGTTATGATTCTTACGTCATGCAAACTATTAATTAAAGTATTTCCATAGTAATCAGTTTTTGACATAGACACAACCTCACTGCCGTCATTCTGACCTAAGTCAATTGTGAAAAATGATACACCTTTAGTTTTTTCAAAAAACTGAATTCGAATATTATTATCAGTTGGAATATTACAGCTCTCCCATTTTACAGCAACCTTGTCACCCGCTTTATATGACTCGCCACCGTTAGGAGACAAAACCTTGATCCATGGTGCAGTTGTAGAAGTACAGCCAGCAACTGAGGTTGCTTTTATACCAACTAATTGGTCAGCATAATCCATTACTAAAATATCTTTTGTCTCACTAATTCCTAAAATACGAACAGAGTACAGACCACCAACAGGAGAAGGGCCCCTATATGCAGTTGGTATGGTCACCACTTCGTTACCATCATTTGAGCCTAGGTCAATATTAAAAACATCAGAGCTTTCACTATCAATCTTCTTACTAAACTGAAGAATAAAGTTGCTAACCTTTGACATGTCACCAGTTGTCTTCCAGTAAACAGCCACCTTGCCACCAACAGTGAAGTTTTCACCACCGTTTGGTGTTATTAATGTAATACTTGGCTTAGAAATATTTGCAGTGCTTAGTGTCATCAAATTAGCATTAACAGATTTTCCCATATCAACAACGGTATTGTTGCTAGTATTTGTAGCCTTGCCCGCAGCAAAAGCAACACCGATTGTTTTGCCGTTGTCAGCACTTGTTATAGAGCTTGAAATATCAGCTTTTACAATAACCTTCAAGTCTTTGCCAGATTTTACAATTGGTAAGTATTTAAAATAAAATGTAGAGCCATTGTCAGTTGTTTGCTCAGCTATTCGTGTACCATTTACATCATACAAATTAATATTCATAAGAGAATTAGCCGGAGCAGTACCAAGCACAGTAAAAGCCATAGAGTTTATTTGCATATCAGGCCCTGAATTGATAACTAAAAAGTGTCCTAGTTCAACATTTCTCGAATCACCACTAACTGGGTGCGAAACGGGTGTTGTTGCACTAAGGGTTGTCATGAAGTTAAAAGTAGTCGCGGTTGTACTAGTGGCAGTATTTGTAACTGTCATGTTAG
>JAGOOX010000041.1 GCA_017992305.1 Minisyncoccota bacterium | reverse complement strand
ATCTAGCAGAATACTAAAAGGTTTTGTAATTGGATAAGTTACAAACAACAACCCTTTAACAACTGGCGCCATTTTGGCTCCAAACCTAATAGCATGACGAGAAATAGAAGCTTGTGGTACAACCTCACCAAAAATAAATATAAAAACCGTTGCCAGTATACCAGCCACAATACCAGTGGTTAAAGATGTTAAAAAGATCGACAAGGCACTATTAACCGCCGCATTACCTAATAGAAGAGCTGTCAGTAATTCATTGCCTCGTTTTCGTATTGGGTACACCTTTTGGGCATAGGGGTTGCCAAGTCGAGCCTTGCGCTCTAGTTCATAAGGATCTAGCGACATTAAACCTAGCGTTAAAGCTGAAAAAAGCCCCGATAAAATTATAAGTACGATAGCCGGTAAAATTGTTACAAAAAATGTCATGAAATAGATATTACCATAAATTTTAACATTGTCACTATGAAAGCCCTCAGTAATTGAGGGCTTTATTTAGTTTTTAGTACGATAATATTTGCGAAAAATGTTTTTAATTTCTTCTACCCTTGCGCCAGATAGTGGACCCAAAGGTTTGTCACTTTTAGGTGAAGACCTACCCCAAGGTTTGCCTGTAACCATCAGTGTTGCCGTCGTTTCAGTAAGGGGCCTAACATAGTGCCAGCCATCAGGCTCAACCATTTCGTATTCACAACCGGGACCCAACATTACCTTGGCAGCGATTGGTGGTTCTGTTTCGCCTGTGCCATAACCAATACCCATTTCATAGCTTCCATGAACTATACGCATAGCCGATGGCCATGGATGTGTATGAAACAAGGCCTCGTCTGTTGTGCACGCATGTATTACGTGCAAACAAATACGAAACTCGTTCCAATCGTACCACAACCTTTCAACCATGGGTGGGTGATAATTTACCAGCAAACTGTGCCAGTATTTGTTCATGTCGATTTCTAATAACCTAGGCAGTTCAGATTCGATTTGATGCAAAACCTCTAGCATGTCTAAATTTTTCTCTGTTGTTTTCATAATAATTTATTAAAGTTCTTTAACTACCCCCAGTTTATACCGATTGACAAAAGTGTACAACTTGCCGTACAATTACGACAACATGGAACAACAAACAATCGAACAACTAAAAAAGTTGGGCTTAGGCGACCACGAAGCATTGGTATACGTACAATTACTTCAGGCCTCCCCTGCCAATGCAACCCACATTGCAAAAAAATGTAATTTATCACGTAGCAGTGTTTACACAACACTAGGCTTTTTAATTGCCAAGGGTTTGGTTGGTACAACATACAAAAATGATGTAAAGCAATTTATCGCCGAGGATCATTCAATGCTTGAGCAATTATTGAAAAAAGAAAAAGAAGTACTAGACGACAAATTTAAAACACTAAATATTTTGAAAGAAAGCTTTCAGTTTTTTGGTAGCGGTAATACCAACATACCGCAAGTTATTTTTTTTGAAGGCCAAGAAGGTTTGAAGAAAATTTACCTATCAATGATGCGTGGGGCAAAACCAAATTCGACCCTGTACCTATTGCGTGACGAATTTGTATGGCAACCCGAATGGAAGTTTATTTTCGAAAGTGATTGGTATAATAGAATAAAGAAACTAAAAATAGAGAAAAACATTCATACAAAACTATTAGTCAATAATTCAAAAATAGAAAAACAGCAAACTAAATTTTATGCCGATAAAAAATCATTAGACTGTCACTTTTTACCACCTAAAAATGCTATAAAACAATTTGCGATTTATATTATAGACGACAACGTCAGCATAATGTCGATGGAGAAAAACAATTTAGTTGGTATAAAAATAACAAACCAACACTTTGCCGACAACTTCAAAAAAATGTTTGACTCTTTGTGGTAACCCTGTGTGCGGGATAAGGGAATCGAACCCTTGTCCACTGCTTGGAAGGCAGTTATTCTACCACTAAACTAATCCCGCATTTTATTTAATTTAAAACCATAATTAGTTTTATTGTCGGGGTGCAGGGAATCGAACCCTGTTCTCACGGTCCCAAACCGCGTATACTACCGGTGTACTACACCCCGATGTCTTAGTATTTCAATAATATCACAAAATATTTAATTTTCAATGCCTATATTACGTACCCTGCCAAACCGTTGACTTTCTATCGCATAATGATATAGTTTGAGTCAACCAGTACTTAAAAAAATACAGAAATGAAAAGATCAATATTTTTATTAGTAAGTATATTAATGCTTGCTAATAACCAAACCTCAAGTGGTGCCGTAGACGGTCGCAAAAAAGACAAGAAAGTTGTCAGCGAACTAAGGGGTGAAACGTTCAGAATATTCAGATTTATTGGCACAGAAAACCAAGCCTGGCCATATACAGCCTATGGCGAAAGGTCTTATTTGCATATGTCATTTTCAGACAAATGCATTAAATTTGTACCCGACTCAAGCGGTAAAGTACTTAAAGACTACATTTGGTACGAACTTGGTGATGAAATAAACATAGAACTAAAGTTCAAGTACTCAGATGTTCTGACAATTTACGCAGCATCAGATGTCGGCGACATTACTATTGTAAAGCCATTAAACGGTGTTTATGGTGGGTTCAAGTTCCCCTCATCTATTTTGGCTGGTGATTACTATGTCAAAAAGGGTTACATTACCAGTGGCGAAAAAGGTTACACCCTAACAAGTGTTGCCAAAAATTATTACAATAATTCGCGACTAATCATAGAACTTGCGATTATTGAAGAATTCTAGTATTTATCTAAAAAATCAACCTCCCCTATTCGGGAGGTTTTAATTTTACTATATTAGTATTGACTATTTTGTATATTATGATATAATTGAAATCGACACAGAACACTCACAATTTAATAAAAAGTAAGATGAAAATAAAGAAAATTTTATTGATCAGTACCCTATTGGTGCTATTAGCAACCGCCTGCAAAAAAGAAGGCGGTTGGGACGGCCGAAGCAAAGCCGTAACAAGACAACTACAAACAAAGGGTTTATTTTCGGTGTACAGAATAACGGGTACATCACACCAAATAAACTTGAATGAAGGTTATGGTAATTCATATATATATATGAATTTTGGATCACGTACAACAATTGATTTTGTACCTGACTCAAGCCAAAACCTTCGATTGAGGTTTTGGAACAACCCTTGGGAGGGTTACGTACTGGGTGATACTCAAAGTTTATACCTAGAGTACACATTCTTACACAACTTAATTATAAAAGTACCCCTTGGTCCACCTCAAAAATTAATTATTGTAAAAGACCGGGACGATCAAAACCTTCCCTTGGCTGAATTGGCCGGTGAATACGAAGTCGAGGCTGGCCACACCTTTAACGGTCGCCCAGGTTACGTATTGCGCAAATTTGCAAGTTATACCAACCAAGGCAATGGAAGTGGTCCATTAATTATGACCATTGAGTTAGCCGAGGTTGCCAAATAACCTCACTAAATAATTTATCAAACCGCACAGATAAACAAAGTGCGGTTTTTTTTATTTTAAATTTAGCTATATTACCCTTTCAAAAATCTCACATCGGGCAAACTTTTTATCTAAATCTAAATACACAACCAAAAGGTCAATTTGCCACCCACCGGCCGAATTGTTAATTTTTTGTCCTTTAGAGCTTAGCAGGTATGTTTCGACAGCTCGCACAAACCTTTTAATCTTCCAGGGGTGCATGTTTTCGGCTGGATTATAGCTAGCTTTAAGTTTTTGGCTTTCAGGTTTCAGGCTTGATGTTACACGTGGAACATTCTTGTCTAGCGATCGTTTTGATGACTTTACCTCAATAAAATGTGTAACTCCCCCTTTTTCGGCAACAATATCAATTTCGCCCCACTTTTTAGTATAGTTTCGATCAGTAACTTTATACCCCTTCTTTTCAAGCCAACGACAAGCAATGTCTTCACCAAGCTCACCTATCTTTTGTGTTGGAGAAGTAAACGTCTTCATATTTAAATTATACACTAAAACATATTACACCCGCCAGAACGTTTCTATCGGGCTGGCATGAAACGTTTCATGTGTAACCTTTTCGGCTAATTTCGTATTTTTTACTATTGTTTCACGTGAAACATGTGTAAACTGAATTTAAGCCTTACCTAGCAATATCGGTCAAAAATAACCTTACAAAATAAGGGTTTTTACCCAATTAACGGTCAAAAGATCAATATTTACAAAGTCATTATTCTGTCCTTTATGCACAATATGCACACAGTTATCCACAGTTTTGCACAGTCCTTTATTTAAATTGTTTATAAATAAAGGATTTTTACACAATAAAAGC
>JAGOOX010000040.1 GCA_017992305.1 Minisyncoccota bacterium | reverse complement strand
CTCACAGAGTGTACGGATATAGGTGCCCGATGATACAGTTGCGCGCATATCAGCAAAGACGAATACCTTACCTGTATTTTCTATTTTGTTGCCAGTAACTTTGTCCATATCTTTGATCGAGCTTTCGCCGCGATACTTGCTTAAAAATTGCCCCCAACCCTCTTTGATCCAGCCCTGCCTAAAATCACCATCGATTGCATTGATGCGGTCGTGACATTCATTTAAAACTTCGTCGCTAGTTTTTGTATAAACCTTAAAAACTTCTAGGTTATAAATTGTAACTTTATTTTCAGGCATTTTTTCAGGGAGTTTCCCCGCACGCGCCAGCTCCCATAACGGCACACCATTTACATTGTACGCTGAATAAGCTGGGTATTTTTGAAAATAAGTTTTAATAAACTTACCAGCTATTTTGCGAATTTTAGATTCGGTAATGTTTGCAATAGATGTATGAAAAAGTTTTTGAAAAAAAGTGTAATTGTCAGGTATACCTAAAATATCGCCCGTGTCGGTACTGACCCCAAACATAATCGTAAATTTATAAACCTTGTCATGCTTGTTAAAATCGTCTTTTTTATGGACATCATCACCCGTTAAAATTAAAACCTCACCATGGGCCAATGGGTCAAGCCGGCCCGAATAGGTTACCTTTTCAGTTTCAGGCAGGTTATACTCGTGGCGAAAGCTAGCTAGCATTTGCCCCATGGTTTCGCCCTCTTTTTTATAGAATTTATATATCACAACATAATTATAGCAAATAAACAAAAATATGTGAGACGGTTGACCTCCACACCTATATTTTCATTGCAAACATTCGTTTGCGCCGAAGGCTATGAAAATATAGGTGTGGAGGTTGACTTTTAAGGGCTTTTCGGTTAAAGTAGAGCTTATCTGAAGATAGTTATTTATATAGTTATTTAAAGGTGTTTTAAAGCATTGCAAATCAAAATAAACAACCAAATACGGGCCAAAGAGCTTCGAGTTATCGATAATGAAGGTAACAATTACGGGGTGTTACCCCTAGACGAGGCTTTGGCGTTGGCTGAAAAAATGAATTTAGACATTTTGGAAATATCGCCTATGGCGGTACCACCAGTAGCTAAATTGATGGAGTACGGCAAATTTATGTACGAGCAAAAGAAAAAGGCTCAAAAAGCCAAAGCTGGTATAAAAGTTTCTGAAACTAAATCTATTCAAGTCAAAGTGGGTACAGGCGACAACGACCTAGCCCTAAAAGCCCGCCAAGCATCAAAATGGCTTGCCGAGGGTCACCGTATAAAAGTTGAACTATTCTTGCGAGGCCGATCGAAATTTATGGAAGAAAAATTCCTAAAGGAACGTATCGAAAGATTTTTAACCCTAGTAACTGAAAAATTCAAAGTTGCCGAAGACATTAAAAAAGTCCCTAAAGGCATGATGATGACGATTGAAAGAGAGCAAAAAGCAAAATAAGATAGAAAAAATATGAAAACAAATAAATCATTTTCAAAAAGATTAAAAGTAACCAAAAATGGTAAAGTATTAGGCCGCAAGCCTGGTTTTAACCATAATAACGCCAAGCAATCAGGTCGCACACAACTAGCTGGTAAAAAGATGGTTGCCTTCCCTATGAGCCAAGTTGAAAAACGACGCTTTTTGGTAAACGTTGGAAACTAACAATTATTAATACAGATTAGAATAACTTTAATAACATGACACGAGTAAAAAGAGGTATAATTTCATTAAAGAGACGCCGAAACGTTTTAAAACAAGTAAAAGGTTATCGTTTTGGTCGTAGCACCAAAGAACGTCAAGCTCGCGAAGCTATCGCCCACGCTGGTAGCCACGCATTTGCCCACCGTCGCGACAAGAAAAACGATCGCCGCCGCCTATGGCAAGTTCGCCTAAACGCAGCTCTTCGCCCACTAGGTATTACTTATTCAAAATTCATTGCCCTATTGGTTGGCAAAAAAGTAATCCTAGACCGCAAAATTCTATCTGACATTGCACACAACAATCCTCAAACTTTCGAACGAATCTTAACTCAAGTTAAATAACTAAAAACTTAAATCAAAACCCCTGAATTATCAGGGGTTTTGATTATTATTTAACTTATCTTTTTGCTACCCTGCCTTCGGCAACTAGGGCAAGCATTTTTTGAACCAATATTGCCGGGTCTTTTTCGAAAACTATCATATCTGATGATCGGCCACTATTACTTAGAATGTCGCGAATTGTTTCGTCAGTACTCCAACCGCCATCAAGTATTCCAATTGGTTTACCGTCTTCGTAAGCAATTGTAAATTCATGTATCGTGCCAATACGTCCACAACCAAATATCATGGCATCGGTCGAACGAGCAAATAATATGTCCCTGCCAGCAAAACCAAAACCGGTGTAAATAATTAGGTCAGTGAATTCAAGAGGTAGTTTGTAATTATTTACATGCTCTATGGCATTAAGTGCAGGTGATAGGCCAATAACCACACCACTCATTTCTTTGGCACCCATTGATGTCCATAACGGGAAGCCTGATGTTGCACCGGTAATTAAAATACCACCTTGCATTATTACCTGCCTGCCCAGCTCTTTGGCAATATCTAGTGCATGCAGACCACATGTACCAGTCTCAGCAGCACCCGAAATACCAATTTTAACTTTTAAATGGTTATGTTTGTCGCCATTACCTATTGGGCCGTTATAGCACAAATATGTTGGCTCAGCTTTTATGGAGTTTTGATTTTTTTGTTGGTCGTCTTGCATATTGTACTATTTTAACATAATAAAATTTATAATCTATTTAAATAAAAAGCTTTATATAATTAGCAATCAAGGGTTGTAGTGTCGCCCATCATTGGAGTTTCGGCATGTATACCAAATGAATCTTGAATTCTTTGGGCTAAAAATGTAGCCGATTTTGGTTCGCCCATGCAAACAAAAATCTTCTGTAGATTGTCGGCCATATTACCAACAAATTCAACTAGGTGGTCAGAGTCTTTGTGGCCTGAATAACCATCAATACGCTCAAGTTTGGCCATTACAGGCACTGTTTCGCCATTTATACGAATCTCTTTGGCGCCTTCTAATATTATACGGCCCAGTGTACCTAATGACTGAAACCCGGTTAGCAATAGTGTGTTATTTGGGTCAGGTAAATAATTTTGTTCGTGATGCAGTATGCGACCACCGTTTGACATGCCACTACCTGCAATAACGATTTTAGGGTTTGTTGAGTGTAGTATTGCCTTGCTTTCCTCGGTTGCAAGTGTAACCTTGAGCCCTGGGAACGAGAATATGTCGTCACCATCTTTCATAACCCTTTGAGCGTTGTCATTAAAATATTCCATATGCTTACGAAACACACTAGTTAATTTAATAGCTAGTGGTGAGTCTAGAAAGACCGGCATTTGAGGTACGCGGTGGTTTTCAACCAAGTCGTCAATTTCAAACAACAACTCTTGGGCACGCTCTAGTGAAAAAGTTGGTATAACCAATACGCCACCACGCTTGTAATTGTCCTCGATAACCTCTTCTAGTCTTTTTTTACGCACATCACGGTCTTCGTGGTTACGGTCACCATAAACTGATTCCATAATTAAATAATCAACATCTTTGATGATTTCAGTTTCACGCAACAGCGGTGACGGTGAATTACCCAAGTCACCAGTAAACAAGATCTTTTTGCTACCATATTCAATATGCAACATTCCTGAACCTAATATATGGCCCGAATCATAAAATGCACATTTAAAACCGTGGTCAATATTTATGTCTTGATGGTATTTAAAGCCTTCCCACATGTCCAGTGCCTTGGCGACATTTTCATGGGTATACATTTTTTTAACATTTTCATTGTCGTCGTGTGACAATATTGCACAAGTGTCTTCAAGCATGGGTAAAGCCAAGTCGCGCGTTGCATCAGTCGAAATAATGCGCCCTTTAAAACCCTCTGAGATAATTTTAGGTATGCGACCAATGTGGTCAATATGGGCATGAGTGATAAACAAAATATCAATTTCAGTTGGGTCGTATGGAAAGTCTGACCAGTTTGTTTCATCAGCCATAGAGGTGCCCTGTTCCATACCACAATCAACAAGAATTTTTTTACCAGGGTCGTTTTCGGTTGCCTCGGTTTCTAATAAAAAATTCGCACCAGTTACGGCGCCTGCACCTGAACAAAATGTCAATTTTAGTTTTTTATTCTTGCTTTCTTGATTCATATTTATATTTTAGCATAAAAATCGCACTAAAGGCACCCGCCATATCGAAAAACAGGTCTGAATAAGAATCAATCATGTGCATAGACATTGCCCCAGTATACAAGTCAGCCCCCCATTCGAACCACTCCCAGCCCAAGCCAATAATAAAAGCCCACACCAAA
>JAGOOX010000009.1 GCA_017992305.1 Minisyncoccota bacterium | reverse complement strand
CGGGCTGAGCCCTCTACAATTTTCATTGCACCTTCGATATTTTTAGCGTTCAAGTCGTCCATCTTTTCTTCGGCAATTTGTTTAACTTGAGCTTTGGTTATTTTACCAACTTTTGAAGTATTTGGTTTTGCTGAACCTTTTGGTACACCAGCTGCTTTGAAAAGTAGCGCACGCATTAAAGGTTTAGTAATTCGATAGTCATATGATCGGTCATCGTAAACTTCGATTTTTACACCGACAGTTTCGCCATTCATGCCTTGTGTATCGGCATTGAATTTTTGACAAAATTCAGCAATGTTAATACCTGCTTGACCCAATGCAGGGCCCAATGGTGGCGCAGGAGTTGCTTTACCTGCGGCGATTTGAAGTTTTACTCGTTTTAAAATCTTTTTAGCCATAATAATTATAGGTTATCTGTTTAATTAGTGAAGCGTAACAGTTTTAGTAATATACCTTACATTTTCTTGATTTGCAAGAAGTCTAGCTCGACAGGGGTTTCGCGACCAAACATAGACACTAGTACCCGCACCTTGCCTTTTTCGCGGTCTACTTCGTCAACGCGGCCTTCTAGGTCTTTGAATGGCCCGTCTGAAATGATAACTGTCTCGCCCGGAGTAACTGAAATGTCATACATTGCCTGGCCGTTGTCGGCTTGGTTGCCTAACAAGAAATCAAGTTCTTTTTGGGTCAGTGGCACAGGGTTAACACCCGAACCTACGAAACCTGTAACACGTGGAGTATTACGCACATGATACCAAGATTCGTCGTCAACAATCATATCAACTAACACATAACCTGGGTAAATTTTTTCTTCTACCTCTACCCTTTTACCAGCTTTAACTTTGATCTTTTTCTCAGTAGGAACAAGTACGTTAAATATTTTGTCTTGCATGTTTAACGAATCAATACGTTGTCGCAAGTTTCGCAGCACAGCGTTTTCGTAACCTGAATAGGTATGAATTGCATACCACTTTCGTTCCCCTGTACCTTCTTGTTTAGCCATAAATTAATTTAATTATTATTAAAAGCTACCTAATATTTTACCCATAGCCTGACTAAAGCCAAAGTCCATTGCGCCCAATAAATAAGCAATAAAAAATGAAAGCAGTATAGTTACAATAGTGTAGTTAATTACGTGTTTACGGTTTGGCCATTTAACGTTTTTCATTTCTTGTTTTGTTTCTTGTAAGTATGACATATATTGATTGTTGGTTAGTAAAAGTTTTTATTTAAAATTTTGTTTAAATTTTATGTAAATTTGTATTTTAAAATGCCCGCGGGGGCATCTATTTACATATTATATCGTATATAAAAAAATAAAGCAAGAACTAATTAGCTACAACCCCACCCTCTAGCCCCCTCCCCAGCGTAGCTAAGGAGGGGGAAAATACAGAGATATTCGATACAAAAAGGCACTAAAAAACCCCGGCACAAAACCGGGGTTTAAATAAAAGAACTTTAAATGACTAGTCTGGCAATTTGGCAATCACACGGCTAATAAGATCATTAATATCTTTAGCTGAATAAAACTTACCCATTGGCCCATCTAACGAAAAACTTGTATTAGCAAACTCATCTTCGATAATATCGCTAATAATTTTTTTAGTTTCAGTTGGGTCGGCTTTTTGTTGAGGGTAAAGAGTGCCGATTCTTTCATAAAGACCAGGGTCTTCAGTCAATTGTTTTATAAAAAAACCAATCATCTGATTGCCGAAACTTTTTGAAGAGTCTTCGACAGCAACCTGCTTAGCTAGTTCCCCTGATTCAACCTTATCGGTCTTACCAGGAACAATTTCTCTGGCAGGATTAGAACCTTTCGATTCAAAACCTTCAGGCACCAGACGTTCGGGGGTTGGAACAAATAAATTGAATGATTTTGTAGCGGTGTCTTTTGACGTCGCATAATAACCATTACTGTTTAATGCATCCATAAAAGCACTCTTTGCAGCAAAGATTTTGTCTTTACCGTCTTTAATCTTGTCATCTATAAGCAAGCTAACCGGCTGCCAACCAGTTTTCGTGTTTACACTTGAGCGACTAAAGCAAACATGACCAGCTTTAAGATTACCCTTTGTCCAATTTTCAACACCAGCCAATCTAGCAACCTGACTAACGTTTAACTTAACCTCATTAGGTTTGCTAAAGATTACATCACTTTTAACTTCTTCAACCGACACTTTGTCGATGTTGCTTTTTGGCTTAATCCAAAATGAAGTGACCGATAGTTCAATTACAAAATCAGGCATTTTTTCTTCGATAAACCTTGAGGCTTTTGATGCCTCAAGAATTCTTTTTTCTTCGGTACCACCACTGAAAATAATCTTTTTGTTACTACCTGATCTGGCTAGGACAAAGCCGCAAAATTCAGTCTTTTCATTGTTAAATTGCTTAAACCCACCCCTAATTAAGAGAATGGTTACATCATCCAAACCTTTTCGAAAATTCTCTTTAAAAAGAATGGTCGTGGTCTTTCTACCAAAACCGTCAAGCTTGTAGTGTTTGTGTTTAATAAACACCTTGAGGGCTTCGTACATCTCAGACGCCATAGCTTTTCGGTCAGCTTCTTCGCCGTAACAAGTTTCAATCCAATCCGGTAAACTATCTTTTAAATGCAATTGAAAACCAGTAACATTGGGCCTTTCTGGGCTTTTTCGATTAAAGCCTTTTTGCATCAAGTACTCAGTCACTTCGTGTCTGCTTGAATAGTGCGCCTTCTGTCGAGCAACCTTTTCAGCGGTTGTGGCCGCATGACCAGGGTCACCCTTTGAAACAACAAAGAATGTGTTTTTATCTGCGGGCTGATCGATATCAACACTATAAACATCATTCATCATTTTTGCGAAATTAGTCACCCACTGCTCATTTGCCCTTGTTGGCGGCATAGAAAACCGGGTTGACCGATTTGGATTTGTCGAAACATCTCCGGCGTACTGGTTGGCTGGCATATTGTTTTTTGCGATTTCCCAAAAAACAATATTAAGTGAGCTTTCTAAACTTTGGCTAAATCTTTTTAGATCAATTGGTACAAAACCTTCAACTAAAACAATGTCTTCGATCGTTTTGTTTGGATTCTGAAGAACAGTAACCTCTTTTAGTTTAAGCCCTGCATGCGCAGTGTGCTCATACATGAAACTGTCCAGTATTTCGGTAAAAGAATTGACCATTAACTGGTCGGGCAAAATAAAGGTTATCGAATCGCTGTTGCGACTTTTTTCGCAAGCCTTGAACCCGTAATCTTTTACGATTTTTAGCACCGGAGCAAACTCGTCATCTTTATTTACGACAATCTTTTTAGTTATTACCGGCTTTGCAGATTCGATACTGTTTTGCATCTTTTCGATAAAAGAAGTTGGCACACTAACATGTTCATATTTTATGTATACATGATTAGAGCGCTCTTCTGATTTATACTTGATGTGGGCCTCATCCAAGGCAAGCTTGATGTCTTCAAAGGTTTTAGCCTTTTGGGGATCAGTAGTTGGAACAAATAAAATTATTTTTGTTAAATGTTCCTTGAATTTTTCTGGTTGCTTGAATTTGTCTGGTTGTTCGAATTGAAAGTTAACTCTATAAACTAACTTTTTTTCTTCTAGTACGCTTTGGACATAAGACCTCGTCATACCATTTGCGGTTTTTGTAGCTGTGTTTGCCATTTTTTTTATCAATTTTCTGATACTATTTTATACCATTTATACAAAAAAGTCAATATTTACAAGGCTTTTTTATATTGTGTTGTTTGTGGCTATATATAAGCAAAAACCCTTACGGTGTAAGGGTTTTTGCGATAATTTGGAGTTTGGGTTATTTAAACCAAGCTTTTTGCCAATTTTGCATCATGGTTATTTCGTTTTTTTGAGCAGCTATTATATCGTTAGCAAGTTTGATCAATTCAGGCTTTTTTGATGTTTCTAGCACCATTTGTGCCATTTGCACCGCACCTTCGTGGTGAACAATCATTTCGGCTAAAAAGGCTTTATCAAAATCGTCACCCTTTTTGCCCTCAAGACCCGCCATCATACCGTTCATCATTTCGTGCATTTCCATACCTGAATTTTTCATCATCGAACCATCGGGCATTTTATGCATCATTGATTTTTTTGAATATCCCCCCTTATCGCCCCGGTAACCACGGTGGCACGATATCATGTAAACCGAGCCGGTAATTACAATACCTAGCAACAGACCTATAACACCATATAAAACATTTGTATTTATATTTTTCATAAATTTATTTTCTAGCTAATACTAACGTATTTCGTAAACAATATTTACGTTTGCGATGATTTTGTTTTCGCCTTTTGAAATTGTAGTTTCAGGCATTGGGGCACCAGCCTTCATTGAAACAGTGTTTGCCATATCATACATTGGTTGTGGGTAACCACCCGCATTTTCGTTAAAGCTAACAATGCGTACAGTTTTTACACCCAAATCTTTAGCTAAAATTTTAGCTTTAGCTTTGGCATCGGCAATTGCTTTGGCGCGAGCCTGTGCAATTACAGATTGTTCATCGTCAATCATCATATTTGGACCAGATACATTTTGAACCCCTGCTTTAACCAATGCATCATAAATTTTACCTGCGTCATCAATATTGCGAACTTTTATAACTAACGACTCGTCAGTTGTATAACCAGTTACAACGTTTTTACCTTCGGGCTGAGGGCAAGGTGTTGTTATACAATAAATAGTTGATCTTACCCATTCATATTTAGGGTTGGTTGTTATGTATTCAGTTTTGTAATCTTTTTCGGCAATGTTAAATTCTTTCATTACAGCCAAAACTTTTTGCTTAATTTCGGCTTGTTTAGCTGTCGAGCCAGCCTTGTCTTTGGCTTCGCCCATAACGCTTGCGCGTAGCTCAGCAATATCGGGTACTGCGTAAACTTCGGCTGTGCCGTTAACTGAAATAGTTGGCATTTGCGCATTTTCAGGTCGCAAAGTACCCCAGGTTTTAACTTGAGTAATAATTAAACTAATAATATATATACCAATAATAACAGCAAGAATTTTGCCATTTTTGATCATTTTTTCTTTTTGTAATTCATTTAATATCATATGAGTCTATTATAGCATAGTCAAAATTAGCACAACCCCCTCCCCAGCATAGCTAAGGATGGGGAAGAAAAATATAAAATAGTTCTTGTGACAAGGGCGCGCGCAGAGCTTGGCTCGAGCCAGAGCAATTTTCGCTGGAAAATATGCGGTCCTTGCACAAGAAGCTATTTTTGATTTTTCACTAATTCATTTTATCTGAAATGATCGCGCCGTCGGCTAGTAGTATTGTGCGGTGGGCCATTTTGGCATATTCGGGTTCGTGGGTCACCATTATTATAGTTTGCCCCTCTTTGTTTAAATCTAAAAAGGCTTTTATAACTTGGTCTGATGTTTCAGAGTCAAGGTTAGCAGTTGGTTCGTCGGCAAAAATAATTTTTGGGTTGTGCGCAATAGCACGGGCAATAGCCACACGTTGTTGTTGCCCACCCGATAATTGGCTAGGCAGGTTATCCATACGGTCGCCTAAATCAATTTTTTGTAAGGCTTTAATGGCAATTTGTTTGGCCTCAGATTCGCTGTAGCCCTGCATTAGTAGTGGCACCATTGTATTTTCCAGTGCTGTTAACGATGGAATAATCGCATAGTCTTGGAATATATAACCTAGGTCGTTTAGTCGAGCCAAGGTTCTATCAGTTTCATTTAATTTAATCATGTCTACCCCATCGATTTCAATAACACCCGATGTTGGTATATCAAGCAGGCCTAGCTGGTACAACAGTGTTGATTTACCACTACCCGATTTACCCGTAATAGTTAAAAATTGACCCTCGGGTACATCAAAAGTAATATCACGCAATGCCTGCACCTTGCGTTCACCATCTATAAAAGTTTTTGTTAAGTTTTTTATTTTAATCATATAAAAATATTACCTGCCTAATATTGCACTAAGTGTATTTTGGCGAACGACTATACGCGCAGGTATAAAACCGGCAAAAAATGTCGCAACTATTAATACCAATGCGCGAATCAAAGTGCCCGGCAATGTTGCAACCAATATACCGTCTGAAAATGGAAAGTCGATTGGGTTTGCCGCAATACCCGGCTTGATCAAACCAAATGTCAAAACCATACCTACGGCAATACCTAGCAGCGCATATATCATAGCCTGCATCATGTATGAATAAATAATTGCATGCCTGTCGATACCAATACCTTTTAAAATACCAATAAATCGACGGCGCGTAATGGCGTTAACGAAAATAACAATAAAAATTGTAATACACGCCACAATTAAACCAATACCCGATATGACATTACCCAATATACCAAAAGTGTTTTTAATGTCAGTTAAAAATTTAGGTAGCGCCTCTTCAAAAGTTTGTATACGCGCATATTCGCCTACCCCGCTGTCTACCAAAAATTGTTTAGCCGATAGCGAATTGTAGCCGTCCAATAGTTTAACCGAAATACCATCGGCATTTAAATTGCTTGAACCGGTCAATTTGCGCACCTCGCTATCAACCGCAATAATTGTATTGTCAAATTGGTCAACTTTTGATGACAATATACCCTTTACATAATATTCTTTTGAATTCTTGCCAACTGTAACCTTGACTCTGTCACCTACATTCACATTCTTTAGTGTTTGAAAGCCTGGTGATTCAATCGGTGTAAATTCATAAAGCAAATTTTTACCAATCAATACACTGTCAAAATCAGTCGGCAATAGTGGTGTGCCACGCACAACGAATTTCGAATAGCCTGAAAACCTCTCTTCTTGTTCGACATCAATACCAGTTAGCGTACCACCAGCACCATTGCGCAGGTCACCTGGCTTAATAGTTGACCTGAAATCTGATTCTAACCTGGCCGAAGCAGTATAGCGCACAGTGTGACTTTCATACCCCGGCAATGTTTTAACAATGTCGACAATTTCAGGCGTGTGTTCAATATTAGATTTATTTAAAAAGGCCGATATAACAACATCGCCTGAACCATACTCTTTGGCTGAATTTTCAGACCCTTCGATCAAGCCAACCAAAATACCCGCAACAACAACAAGGTTTAAAAACGTAAAAATCATAACCGAAACAATCAATGTGGTCGTCCAAATATTGGCACGTTTAATGTCGCGCTTGGCTAAAAACCACCCAACTCGCAAGTTGCGCGCAAAAGAAGTCTTTCTTTCAGATGTTTTTTGAGTCATTTTTTAATCTTAAGTTTATTTTACTTTTTTTCTACCAATGCTACGCTTTCGCCCGAAACAAGACCCGATGTAATTTCAGTCATATTACCGTCGCCAATTATACCAGTTGTAACCTCGCGTTCTATATACTTTTTCTTCTTCTCGTTAGTTATAACTTTGACATAGTTTTTGCCTTCGCGTTTTTCAATTGTGGCACCTGGCACCGCAACAACACCCTCTTTGGTACCAGTTGTAATAGTAATGTTAGCATTCATGCCTGGTTTAATATTTTTATATTCTATTGAATCATCGCTTTCAATTGAGGTTTTGACTTTATAATTAACAATACCATCAGTAATTGTAGCACTAGGCTCAACCTGAGTTACGGTACCAGTAAATACTTGCGAACTACCAAATGCGTCAATTGTAAAATTAACACTTTGGCCATTTTGAACATTTTTAATACTTGATTCGTTAATATCAGACTCAACATATAGTTTACTAACGTCTTGTACAACAATAACCGGTGTTAGGGCGCTAGCTTGTTCGCCCACTTTTACATCGACACGTGTAATTGTACCTTCGGCCGGGCTACGCAAAATCTTTTTCTCTAAATTTGCTAGCGCGTTTTGATACGCGCCTTCGGCCACTGTTACATTGGCTTCGGCAATTTCAACATCGGCAGTACGCGCACCAGCGATTTTCAAATCTAGATCTGCCTTGCGTGCATCAACTAATGATTGAGCTTGTGACACCGCCAAGTCACGACTTTGTTTAGCCGATAAATAGGCATTATAATTTGTAGTGTAATAAGCCGATGACTTGTTTGGTACATTAACCGTCCAACCACTGCCAGTATAAACAAAGCCTGCAGGGAAAGTAATTAGTAAACCATCACTACCTAAAGGCTTTGGTACTTGCAAATCAATAGATGCCGAAGAAGAGCTTGCACCAGAAACCGAATAGTATGCACCCGCACCAGTTGAATAAACCGATATTTTATAAATGGCATCAGTATCACCAGAATAAGTACCCGAAATCGTAGGTGCAATAGTCGATGTACTAGCTGTATCGGGCACAGCTTCTAAATATTGCGAATATAGCGATCGTTTAGCATTTTCAACCAACGAGTCTTGGTTTTTCTTAACTTTATCAAGATCACGCACTGCATTATCATAAGCTGTTTGTGTCACGCGCAATTCTTCACCAGTTGCACCCTCTTTGACTTTTTGCAAAGTTGCGCGGGCCGAACGCAAACCACCCATAGCTTGAGTGACAGCAGCTGACTCATTACCCGATTCAAGCGTAGCTAAAACTTGGCCCGATTTAACCTTTTGACCGACGACAACATTTACACGACTAACCATGTCGGCAGTTTTAAATGACAAATTTAAATCAACCGTTGAAGTAATTTTACCACTAGCTTTGACTGACGATGTCAGGCTTTGTACCTGAACAGGTGTAACAGTAATTAGGTCAGGGTTTATGCCTTTTGGTTTTAAAACAAAAAACAAAACAACAATAGCGACCAAAATTAAAATCACTTTTCGTTTTGTGTGAGTTTTAAAATAATTTAAAAATTTAGTTTTTAAATTATTAAAAAAGTTTTTGATTTTTGAATTAGAACCTTCATTTTGCATATATTATTTTATTATTACAGATTATTGAATAGATTTTAGTGTTACTTCGAATATTAAATCAGTATTTGGCGGTATAGCAGCACCCGCGCCACGTGCACCATAACCCATATCAGATGGAATATAGATTTTGCGAGTCTCGCCCACCTTCATGCCCAATACGCCCTTGTCAAAACCTTGCACAACCTGACCAATACCTAGTGTAAATGGAAATGTACCTTGGTCAAAAATTTTGCCATCTAAAAACATACCCTTGTAATCAACTGTTACAGTTTTGTTTGCAACGGCCGCAACACCAGTACCCTCTTTTAAAACCTCGTATGAAAATTCTTTAATATCAGTCATTGTTTTTGATTTAGCTGGATTTTCAGCTTTTGTATTATTAATTATTAATTTGTTGTCACTATTTGTTAAGTCGCTAGATTCAATGTCTTGATCTGTAACAACTTCAGACTGGTCATTTTCGGTGTTTTTGTTTTTACTGACAGACATACTAATACCAGCAAGCCCGATCAAGGCCAAAACAACAACTAACGTTATTATTTGCTTTTTGCTTATCATAATATAGCCATTATAGCATAAATTATGCTTTAAAAAAATTAAATTTCTTGGCCTGACTGCGCAACATGTGCGCAGTCTTATGTTATACTATATTCATGACCAAGATATACAATAATGTATACGCACTGCGCAGTAAAGCCGGTATAACCCAAGAGACTTTATGTAAAAAAATTGGCATTAGCCGCCAAACCCTATCTAAAATTGAAAACGGGGCCTACAACCCAACCCTCTCTCTGGCTTTTACAATTGCTAAATTTTTTGAAAAGCCAATTGAAAAAGTCTTCTCACCTAAACGTTTTTAGTTTTTCTTGTTCTTAAATACAACAAGTTAACCTTTTTGCGGGCCCAGGCGGTTTTACGTAAAAATATTAGGCTTGATTTTATACTAGGCTCAAATACAAAACAGTTTATTTTTATACGTTTACCTAATTCCTCCCAACCATAGTGTTCAACTAAAAACTCCACAACCTCTTCAAGGGTTGTTTTGTGTAGTGGGTCATTAGGGTGTTCATTCATTAATGCACCATACCACCTTGCCCTCTTTTCGCCAAGCTAAAAAGTTAAATTATTTTATACGCCCAGTGTAGTAGTGCCTGGCGTTGGCGTGGGCGACACGCCGTGTCGCCCACGCGACAATTCGCCTGTATTTGGCCAATATGTCTGCGCATGGCACGCCATCTTTTAATTTGTCGGGAATCCTCGGCTGGTATGCGACGCCCCATATAATAACGACAATACCACTGAAACCAACCCCGAGGGTCCTCGTCATAAATCCAACCCTTGGCACGCCAAACTGACAATGGTTGCGATGCATTTACCTTAAAGTAATTTAAATCTTTTTCGCGCTTTGCCCCCTTGGCAAATTTAGCCCTAGTAAACCAATCACTTGGAAATTCGCCTGTGCAGTCGCGCATATAAATACCACCAAAAGCCCCCATAGCTAATATTTGCTTGGGTGTTAGGTCAGGTTTAAAATCTTTATCAAAATTTTTACCCATACTTTCGGTTAAATAATACACATAACCCTTTTGCATTTTGTCTTTTACGGTTACCTTTTTAGGTTTCATATTATATAAATTTTTTACTGTGAAAAAATAAGTTTTTAATTCTCATTTAAAATCTTATTTATTTTATTTCTTGTGTACTCACCAACATAACCAGTTGGAGTTTTGTTACCTAATGGGGCTAATATTTCTTCAAAATATTTCTTTTGAAATTTTTCTACAGCTCGTTTTGTACCATAACCAAAATAATTAATCTCATTACCTGGTGAACCGGGGCCCCTAGTGGATACAATAAACCCATTAGCATTTAAGAATTTTTGCAAACTTCTAACATCCTCTTCATTATCTAATCCGTACTTTAAATTTTTTGTAAAAATGTTTTTCTTTGTATTACCTTCTAACACCTCAAGTTTTTTAGACTCTTTATCTTCTAATTCTTTTTGAATAGTTAAGTTTACTTGATTAGTATTTTGCGCACGTAAATTATCGCTCATTTGTTGTAATATAAACACTGGCACAGCACCCCCCGAACTAACCACCGGGCAAGAACTTGTAGTAAATGTATGATTTGTATCAGATGAGGTATAATTTGCCGCATCTTTGGAAATGACAATATAATTATATTCAGTTGCACAAGTTAGACCTGTGATAGATACGCTGTGAGAAGTAACACGTGGGGATGTATCAGTTTCGGCGGTGGTTGTAGTATACGAAACAGTTGGCCCGTGCGAAACACTTGATGATGAAGCTTCATTGGTAGTCCATGTGATAGTTGCACCCGTTGTAGAAACAGAAGCCGAAATTGATGAAAGCGTTGGCGCGTTTATATCTCCTGTTGTAAAACTCCATGCCGTGGTTGAACTAACACCGGCATAACTATTACCTGCTGCATCATCAAAGGCAGTGTCATCTACTAATATGTAGTATTCTGTAAGATCTGAAAGATCTGTAGATGGATCAATAGTGATTGTACTTGTTCCAGTACCTGTAACCAATCCACCACTTACACTGATTGTTTCAACCGTAGAATCATCAGATGTTTTTTTAATCGTAATATTACCTGTTTCAACATCAACTGCCTCGTTGAACACCATCAAAAAGACCGATATAGGCGAGAAATTTGTTTCATTATCTGCTGGCGCAAACGATTGCAAAGTTGGGTCGGCCGTATCAATCACCAAAGCTTTGTTAGCCGCTAGGTTTGTTACTGGCACAAAATCACTCATTGCGTTGCTTGCTTGATCAGCAATTGTACCCGAGATTGTGTTTACTGTTAAATCACTAGTTGTATCACCCGCTTGGACCGTATAATTACAAGTACCAGTAGAAGCACTTGTTACAGTAAATGTACAATTTCTATCTGTTGCACCAGTTTCTAGAGTTACCGTTACACTACCTGCTGATGTTACTATTTCAGAAAATGTAACATCTATATCAATCACCTCTCCTGCTTTGTATGAACCGTTGGCTTTATCAGACGAGGCCGATGTGATAGTTGGTGCAGTTGAATCTGAAGTAGCAGTCTGTACCACCACGTTATCTATACCCACCCCAGTTCCCCCATCATCAGTCGAAATATTTACATAACCCAAACCAATACCTGCTTTACCAGTTGCGGTAATGCTACTATCTGTAACTGTTAATTTTGTAACGCCATTAACTTTGGCAGTTAGTGTTGTACCAACAGCACTAAAACTGACGGTCTCACCAATATACGGAGAATTAATATTACCTGCCAAACTAACACCAGCTGCTGTTCCAATAGTAGACCATGCTCCAGAAACACGCTTATACATTATCATTGTAGAACCACCATAACGCAAAAGATACATGTTGTTTGAATCTTGCACACGAAGACCCATCGAGCGAGTATAGCTTGAGTCACCCCCGGCGAAATTAACACTAGATGAAATTTCATAATCAGCGTCTGGGTATGTACCCTCTACTGTATAAAATGAACCAGCATTAGAAGTATTAGCTGTAACAGTCGCATGGTTGTTATAAGACTGAACAGTTATTAGAACACCATTATTTATTAAAAGTGTGTACCCGGTTCCGACAGTTGTTGGAACATGGCTTGCCAATGTAGTATAGCTACTCCCAAAATTATCAGAAAAAATAGTTGTCGCTGCAAAAGATTTTAAAGGTATTAAAACAAAAAAAACAGCCAGGATTAAAAACTTGCTGATTTTTTTTCTACCAGAATTAAACATATACACATACTAACATTTTGCTTTTAAAAAAACTATTAAATTAATCTAAATAATAACTATTTTACCATAACATTAACTTTTATTTCGTCCCCTGCAAAAAGACCTTCATTTTTTAAAATTTTTTTGTTTATACAAATTAAATAATCTACATTTTTACTAACCTTTTTATTGGGCATATGCGGGAAAAGCGATGTCGCCCATTCGCTTTTCCCGCACCGTGCAACAACTGGCACAAACCCACGTGTATGCACACTACGAATTTGGGCTGACAATTTTTTATCGAGTGTGACAAAATGCCAGCCGCCATTACCGGGCCAACGCCAAATCTTTGCTTTTAACGTAAAGCTCTTTTTCATACTAAAACTATAGCATATAAAAACACCCTAACATTTAGGGTGTTTTTATATTAGGCATTTATTATGCAGCTGCTTCGTCAGCAGTTTCAGTAACCTCTTCGGCAGCAACTTCGCCTTCTACTGCACCTTCTACTTTAGTGGCTACAACTTCGTCAGTTGTAACAACTTCTTCGCCTTCTACTCCATCAACTTTCTTTACATCATCTTCTTGCATATATTTATTTAAATTAGTTTTTATAAACCGACTGAACCGACACTATACACTACATATTCAGTATTACCTAATTATTGAAAAACAAAATCCCATTAGAAGCGTATGCCCCTAATGGGATTAATGAGTTTTGGGTAACTTAATTACCAGGTTTTTTTCATATCGCGCTTGCGATTTTCAACCGTGTTTTCGCTTGTTTTGTAATAAGACTTTCTACGTGATTCACTTTTTAAAATAGACTCACATTCTTCAGCATCAAGGCCGTCCAAAAAATCTCTTACATTAAAAGGTAAAACTTTACCTTTTGGGCCGACCCAACGATAGTGTAGTTCGCCCAGCGCCCTGTCTTCAAACAAATGCATACCCTTGGGTTTAAAATCGGCAATATTTTTGCAAAATTTTGCATAAACAATGATTTTTCCAAAAACCTTATTGAAATCATCCCTTTTAAACTCTCGGTAAAATAATCTTTTTTTGTTTTTGTCCCGTATTAGAGCCGAGGGTAAACCGGGCTTAATAAAATTACCATTTAACGCCTCGGTATTTATTATCACCTCATAACTTGTTTTGGCTGAGTAAATAAAAGAGGTCTGTAGTGCATTGTCAGCTGTTTTACCTTCAGGTAAACTCAAACCCAATTCTAAAATCTCTTTAACGACGTCATCTACTTTTCTTAGGGTAAATAGATTAGATCTTAGAATTCTTTCTAAGGCAAAGAGCGCAATATCTCTTTCCTCTTGTGTCTCTTGTACGTGTACGTGTGCTTTTTTTTCCATAAAATATGTTCTGCCAAAACAGTAACATATTATTTGAATTTAGTAAAGACTTATTAACGAATCTATAGCGAGTAGCGTTATATGCTAATTTGCGCAGGTGTTTCAATAACGACACGGTCACCATCAAAATGATATTTAAAGTTTTTACTACCCTGTATGTGGCCGTCTTCATACACCATTGTTACATTTTTTGTATTTGGGCTAACGTGTACGTTTGTTACATACCAAGTGCCACCCAACACAGGCTTTTCAGTTATTAAATTTTTATAATTTGCACGAACGTATTGTTCAACAACGGCAATATCTCCCAAGCTATTACAATCAATATCGGTCATATTTTGACCAAAGGTAATTTTAGCTTCGTCTTGGTAAACATACACACCATCGCCACGATCAACCATTGCCCCAAAACCGGCTTGGGCTGTACCTTCGCCAAAAACAATTTTTAATTGCTCGGTTACTGTCATGCCTTCGGCCATAGAGACCCACATTACATTGGCAGTGCGCGCCATTGATGTTTTGTCGACTGCGCCTACGGTACCATTAAATGCGCCAACCTTCTTGTCTTTCTCGGCAGGTAGGTAATTAAATTCACCAGCTACCTTGTCACCTGTAATATTTAGTCTAGCCCACGAAGTATCGTATAAATTGTTTTTTGTTTTAACTTCACCATAAAAACAAAGCGACGCCTTATTTACATTTGTAACTACCGGCTCGGGTACGACAACATTAGATTTTTTAAATTTAGTAAAATAAAGCACGCCGAAAATAGCGACAACGACTATTGCGATTGGTATTATTTTTTTCATACCCCTATTATAGCACAATAAAATATTTATAATTGCAAGCATCTTTGCAAAATCTAGAACATAGTTAAAAGGCCCGGGCGTACGCCCGGGCTTTTTAACTATTTAATACTACCAAATTGCAATAACGATACCTATTGATACCAGCACCAGTAGTGAGCTAATACTATCAAATAACCATAACTTAAATGACTTACCCATCCAAATAACATCCATCGATGTCATCGTTGCAACGAATCCAAGCCAAACAATAAATGCACATGCAATACCAGCCACAACACCAGTCAGGTTAAAATATAACGAAGATAAAGCAACAGCATAAACACAATACAATACGCTTGCAATAACAATATTTGCTACAAAATTCCAAATCATTTGTGGCACCATGTCGCTAAATTTCTCTTTGCCAGTTGGTACAATATTAGCTAGTCGCATCCATAATTTGCCCGCAATTGGGCCATGCATTAAAAAACCTACAATAAATGCCACAATGGCCGCAACTATAACCGCTACAAAATTGATTGATAACATATAAATTAATTTAATTTATGATACGAATAATGTGAAACTTTTAATATAACCAGTGCAATAATTGGCAATGCTAGTAACCCTGACACGCCCATTACAAAATACATACTAACTAGGGCTGCTATAAAATCAAAAGCAAAGCCAGCATAGGCCCACTCCTTCACCCCCTTTGGTATTTGTGGCAGAACTAACGCAATTGAACCAAGTACTTTTGCAACTACAACAAACCCCACAAAGTAAACCGGGTACCCCATTGAAACAATTGCATCGTCAGCTGTACCGTTAAAATAAGCAACCAGCTCCATTACACCCTGCGTAACAAATATTAAAAGAGTCGAAACCCAAAACATTATTTTAAACTTTTTCATAAAAATATTATACCATGAAAATATTTTCTATTCTCCCTAAGTATATGATCTTGTTTTGCAATAAAGAATCAGTTTCGTTTGAAAAAGTTTTAGCAAATTCATAACCTTTATTTTTTTTATTTAAAAATACATCTATGACAACCGCAGGAATATATTTCTTTCCAGTTAAAAATGAGCCATATTTTACTTGACCCAAAATACCAATAGATACAGGCTTTGTCCTATCTTCTTGCTGTAATTCTCTTTTAATAAATTCATTAATTTGATCTTCTTTTTCAAGATTAAAAGGTAAATGAACTACTCTTTTTGAATTTTGGCTATATATTAATAATCCACCTCCTGAATAATTTTGAATGACGCCCTCAATAAGATCTTCAATATTTTGTATGTCCATATCTTTTTTCTTGTTTAAAGCAGGAAAATAAGAAACAATCTTTTTGTTAAATAAAGTAACATACCAAACAGACCCAGTTAATAATGCTTCCCAATGTAAATTAAAAAAATATTTCTGTACAATAATTAATAATACTAGTACTAATCCCCCATATATAGTATTTCTTGAATTCAATGAACGATTTTTAAGTGCAGAAGTATCTAAAATAGACAAGTATTTAAATAAAACCATCAACAATAAAATAATGAAATTAATATACAGTAAAATATTTAAGAATTTCATCGCTCCATTATTATTGAGGTTTGATAGTAAAGAAAAGTTAACTACTATATTAACAAAAAGAACGGATGAAAACATTATATTTTTCTGATACTCTGTTTTAAAATATGAAAAAAATGTTGTATACAATGTAAACAAAAAACCCCCAATGATTATAAGTTTTACCTTAATCCCATTAAAACCACCCTCAGTATTAATAAAAAAATCTATAAAACTTTTACGAAAAACACCATCAATGATAAATATAAAGATAACACTGAGTGTTATGAATAAAATTGTCTCTTCTGAGTAATTAGGTAAAAGATTCTTATTCTCAAGATAATTTTTAATTTTTAATAAAAATTTTTTCATAAAAAATATTATATCACATTACTTATTTTAGATAGCTGTCGAAATATATAGCATGGCAAGTATAGCCACTGGGATTTTTTTGCAAATAATCTTGATGATATTCCTCTGCGGGCCAAAATTTGGCAAATGGCTCGAGTGTTGTAACAACAGGCGCACTCCACCGGCCCGAATCATTAACTATTTTTATAAAATCTTGCGCTTGTTTTAGTTCAGTATCATCTTGATAAAAGATCGCACTTCGATATGCGGTACCCACATCATTACCCTGTTGGTTTAGTGTTGTAGGGTTATGTATTTGAAAGAAGAAGTCTAGCAACTTCCAAAAACTGGTTTGTGTATCATCGTATTCAATCTCGAGCGCCTCGGCGTGCGATTTATGATTTTCATAAGTTGGATTATCGTTTTCACCACCCGTATACCCTGC
>JAGOOX010000008.1 GCA_017992305.1 Minisyncoccota bacterium | reverse complement strand
GTAATAACTGAATTTAGCGAATCAAGCATAGAAGCCTGCCAAGATAAAGTAAGCAAATTGGATCAAGTTTTAAAAAATTCAAACAAGGACTTTATAAATAACTCAGGGCTACAAACTCGCATTACCAGCGCACAAGAAGGTC
The DNA here is from genome assembly GCA_017992305.1 of Minisyncoccota bacterium. Classification (GTDB taxonomy): domain Bacteria; phylum Patescibacteriota; class Minisyncoccia; order Phycocordibacterales; family UBA9973; genus MFUC01. The sequence goes on along the minus strand of JAGOOX010000008.1, from coordinate 17,593 downwards.
AAAAATACTGGCGCATTCGCCATGAAAGTTTTAATTTACTACGTAAACACGTCAAAGGTAAACACACTGCACCGTTTATCGATGATATTTGTGTATCACCTTATGACTTGCCTGAATTTTTGCCAAAGTTAAATACAATTTTAAAAGAATACAAGCTAGTTTATACAATTGCAGGGCATGCCGGTAATGGCAACTTTCATATTATCCCGCTAATGGATTTCAAAGATGTTAAAACTCGCGACATTATAATGGAGCTTTCTGAAAAAGTTTATGAATTAGTTCGTGAATATAACGGTACAATTACCGCCGAACATAACGATGGTTTAATACGAACACCATACCTAGACAAAATGTTTAACCCAAACATATTATCATTATTCAAAAAAACCAAAGAAATTTTTGACCCACTAAACATATTCAACCCTCGCAAAAAGGTTGGCGCCGATAAAACCTATATGTATGACCACATCGACCTGGAAAAACCTGCCCAAAAGCATGGCTCGTAAAACTGGCTTTTTTTTGGTAAATATGTTATAAATGTAGCCTATGATTACAATACAAGGAACAGTGCGAAGTAAGGCTGACAAGTTGGACGTTGTCCGTGCAAACGGTATGACTCCAGCTGTCGTCTATGGCGCAGGAACACCGAGTACATCACTCTCAGTCCCTGCCCAACAATTTATTAAAGTTTTTAAAGAGGCGGGTGAAAGCGAAATTGTTACACTAGAACTAGAAGGTAAAAAATTAAATGTTTTAATTCACGAAGTTCAATGGCACCCAGTTCGGGACATGGTTATGCACGCTGATTTTTACGTTGTTGATATGAACAAAGAAATCGAAGTGGCTGTGCCAATCGAATTTACTGGTGTTTCAGAAGCTGTGAAATTAGGAGGTGTTTTGGTTAAAGTTATGCACGAGCTTGAAATCAAGTCTATGCCAAACAACCTACCTCATGAAATAATGGTAGACATTAGCGCATTAGCAAACCTACATGACCAAATCCATGTTAAAGACCTAAAAATGCCAGCAGGTGTTGAGGTTCTAAACGATGGCGATGATGTTATCTGTATCGCTGAACCAGCCGGAGAAGAAATGGTTGAAGACGCAGCCCCAATTGACCTATCTTCAATCGAAGTTGAGAAGAAAGGCAAGAAAGAAGAAGCTGAAGACGCAGAATAAATTAACCACAAAAAAGCCGTTTGTAAACATACAAACGGCTTTTTTCGTGCATCTTTCATGCTATAATGCATACATATGTTAAAACGACTTTTAGCCGTTATTTTTATAACCATACTGACAATTAGCCCACTTGTGGGTGTAGAAAACCTATGGGCACAATCTGATCTATCGTCTGAACAAAGAGCTCAACTAGAATCTGAACTCAAGATCCTTGAACAAGAAATTGCTCAAAAAGAAGCAGAGTTAGCCAAACAGCGCGGTCAAACAGGGTCTATTCAAAAAGATATAAATGTTTTAGTTAGTGATATTAATCGGGCTAAATTACAAATTCAAGCCAAGAACTTAATTATTACAAAACTATCAAAAGAAATTGGTAGCCGTGTATCTAAAATTAATAACCTTGATCAAAAAATTAGCTCGGGCCAAGACTCAATTTCAGACCTAATTCGCAAGACTAGGGAACTGGACAATACTTCAATAGCTCATGTTTTACTATCAAATCAAACCGTCTCAGAGTTTTACCACGACATGGATGCTTTTGAAATTATAAAGGGCGCATTACGCGAACATGTAGGTACCGTGCAAGAAGCAAAAACTGACACTGAGATTGAGAAAAAGGGTCTTGAAAAAGACAAAAACAAACAAGTCGACGCCAAGGTAACGATCGAAAGTGAAAAAAAGAGAGTTGAAAAAAATGAACAAGAAAAGAAAAAGCTTTTAACAATTAGTAAGCAACAAGAAACCGCTTACCAAAAAGAACTAGCCGCTCGCCAAAAAAGAAAGGGAGAGATTTTATCAGCTTTGTTTAAATTGCGCGATAGTGGTGCCATTAAATTCGGTGACGCTTTAACGTACGCAAAATCAGCTTCGGCAAAAACAGGCGTTAGACCTGCATTGATTTTGGCCATAATAACCCAAGAATCAAACCTGGGTGCGAACGTTGGTACATGTAACAAAGCTGGACAACCAGAATCAAAATCATGGCGTAAAATTATGCCAGGCCCTGACGACAAGGCTGCAAAACGTTCAAGCAGAGACGACCAAACACCATATCTGGCAATTGTAAAATCACTAGGTCTTGACCCAGACACAACACCTCTTTCTTGCCCAATAGCTGGTGGTGGCTGGGGTGGTGCAATGGGGCCATCACAATTTATACCAACAACCTGGATTAGCTACCAAAGTAAAATAGCTAACGCATTGGGTAAAAGCACCGCTAACCCATGGAATGCCCAAGACGCATTTATGGCAACAGCTCTTTATTTAGCAAATAGCGGTGCCTCTAACGCGGGCTACAGTGCCGAAAGGAATGCTGCTTGTAGATACTATTCTGGCGCAGCCTGCAAGGATGGGCGCAAGCCACCAAATAGTTTTTATGGTAATTCGGTTATGGCAATTGCAACCAAAATCCAAGCCCAAATAGACGAATTGCAAGGTTTACAATAATGTGCTAATATAAGCGTCATATGAAGAAAGGAATTCACCCCGAAACAAATAGATACGTAGTCTTTGAAGATAACCAAAACGGCTCTCGTTTTTTGGTTATGTCAACTCTACCTAGCAAAGAAACAGTAAAGTGGGAGGATGGCGTTGAGTACCCATTGATTCGATCTGAAATCACAAGTGCTTCACACCCATTTTACACTGGTAAAGACACAGTTCTAGACACTGCTGGACGTGTTGACCGCTTTAAAAAGCGTGCTGCTGCTAAAAAGTAAATAAATAAAAAACGCTGATATTTCAGCGTTTTTTATTTGCTAAAATATAGTATAAAATAAATATATGTTCGACGTAAATAAATTAGATGAATATAAAAAGAATCCAAAAATGCAATTTCTTGTAGGTGAATACGAGAGGCTTTTGAATGAACAAAAAAACGTCGAAGCGATGATTGAAAGTGACCCCGAAATGGCCGAAATGGCAAAAAGCGAAATAGAAGTTTTACAAATTCAAATCAGTGGACTAACCGAACAATTAAATTCTATTTTAGAATCTGAAAAACAAGAAGAAGACTTTCCAAATGAAATTATTATGGAATTTCGCGCAGGTGCAGGAGGTGACGAAGCCTCATTGTTTGCCTATGAACTAGCCAAAATGTACGAACGCTATGCCGAAACAAAAGGTTGGCAAGTTCGATATTTAGATGAACATGAAAATGACGTAGGTGGTTACAAAGAAGCGACCTATGAATTTAAAGGCAAAGAAATTTACAAATATATGCGTTACGAGACAGGTGTACACCGCGTGCAACGCATACCTGCCACTGAAAAAAACGGGCGTATTCACACATCAACCGCATCGGTTGCCGTATTACCAATTCGCAAAAAAATTACAGTTGAAATAAACCCAACCGACCTTGAAATTGAATATTCTAAATCAGGTGGGGCCGGGGGTCAAAACGTGAACAAAGTTGAAACAGCTGTGCGATTGATACATAAACCAACGGGTATTGATGTGCGTTGTACTAGCGAACGAACCCAACTAGCTAACCGCGAACAAGCCATGTCTATACTTGGCGCTAAATTGCAACAATTGGCCGAAGAGGAAGAAGCTAAAAAATACGCTGACGACCGCAAAAACCAAATTGGTTCGGGCGACCGTAGCGAGAAAATTCGCACATACAACTTTCCACAAGACCGCGTTACTGACCACCGTATAAAGCAATCATGGTCAAGCCTACCGTCAATTATGCTTGGTAAGATTGATAAAATAATCGACGCCTTACAATCAGGCGAGGTTGGCGATTCTGACGAAGAATAAACTATTTTCTAAAAACTGAATACCTAGCAACCCCGAACTGGTCTAGTAGGGGTTCAATACCGGGTAAAATGGTTTGTATTTCTGTGGCCTGGTGAGGTTCGTGTTCAATATATAAAACTCCATTTTCGTTTAAAAAATTTGGTGCATTTTGCAATATTTCGCGCACAATTTGCATACCATCGTTACCACCAAACAATGCCAAATGGGGCTCGTTTTTTAAAACACCGTCTTGTACGTCATTTATATATTGCGGGTTTATGTAGGGCGGGTTGGTTAATATAAAATCATAAGTACCGATTACATTTTCAAATAAATTACCACCAAATATTTTTGTTCTGTTTAAATCTATGCCGTTCTCTAAAATATTTTTTTTGATAGTTTCGTGATGAGCAATATCAATTTCGACAAAGTCTACCTGTGCACCTTCAATACTTTTTAAAACTGCAACACCTATACAACCCGAGCCGGCACATAGATCAAGTACTTTTATATTTTCTTTACCGTATTTTTTTGCATACTCCTTAATTTCGTCAATTGCATTTGCGACCCAATATTCAGTTTCGGCCCGAGGTATTAGGGGCAGGGAATCAAGGTAAATTTTTGCACCCAAAAACGGCACCCAACCAATAACATAGGCCAGTGGTTCGCCGTTTTGTAAACGCAACAAATCATTGTTAAAATCGGCCTCAAATTGGGTTTCTAACATGTCATTGTATTTGTCGCGTAATAGCCATTGGGCTTCTTTGTTCATAGGCTTATTTTTACCACAGACGTTGCAAAAAAGCTAAAATTTTGTTATAGTTTTTGCACAAATTACCACGCGTGTATAGTTCAGTGGTAGAACGCTGTCCTGATAAGACAGAGGTCCTTGGTCCGATTCCAAGTACACGCACAAAAAATCCCACCAGGTTTAAACGGTGGGATTTTACCTTTTTAAAAAACAAAAAACCCCGTCGAAACGGGGTTTAGAAATAAATTTTACATACAGTTAATGTACTGGTTTGATTAGCTTATGTAGCCAAGGAAGTCTTCTGACTCTTTGCCTCCATACGGCCTGCAAGTTTTATGAACACGTGGTTTATCAACCTGATTGAATAGTAGGCAAAAATAATTCTTGCAATAACTATTAACCACCTTATAGACCAATGAGTATCAACCTCAAATCCTTCAGTAAAAAGTGCAATAAAATAAACGCCCGAAGTACCTGTAAGTACAAAACTACTAAGCCAAAGAAAAAGTGTGCGAGGGCCACGATCTTTTCTGGGTTTACTTGGTGAGAATGTTTTCAAGAAATAACCATCAGTCATGCCAATTAATAAAACACACGTAATTAATAGTAGAGACATCAGACAAGGAAGTAGCCATGTCAAGACAATATGTAAGACTATTGCTTCTTCTTGTACTGATTCAGTATTACCAAGTGTAAAAACTTTACCATCAAAAGAGATTGTATACTTTTTTATAGTTATCTCTTTTGTGAAAAAGTAATTTTTTAGGACCTTAACGGTGTCTTCCTTTGCAGAATAAAATACTTCTTCTGGATTTGCAAAAGCCTTGGCGTAATCTGAAGTGTCATAATGACCAGCAAGACCAATTTCTTTAATAGGGAAGTTGGCCTTTATTTCTTCAGACACAATAGTATCAAACAAAAAGGTAGTATTTTTTTCTGGGTCAACAAGTGTTTGTCCTGAATCAGGCTGAACACGTTTATAAGAATAGACTTTGGTAAATTTATTCTTCAACACAACCATTTTGTTTTCGAAACCAAATATTTTTTCAGTTTTTTGACTAACCAGGGTAACATTTGACGTTAGGGTTTGTGGACGGGCCACCGTTGCCATACATATGGCAATAATTAGCAATGTAATTTTCTGTTTCATTTTTGTAAGATCTTTAAAATTTCTACCCAAATAATACGCAAATAAACAGGCTATGTCAAGCCTTACTTGGAGGCCCAATTTACAAGCAAACTAAAGCGTGGGCAAACAAAAAACCCCGCCGAAACGAGGTTTTGAAAATCGTAAAAATATTTTTAAAAGTACAGCCTTAGGCCCAGGTGACCGGTTGGTTTACCAGTTTCAATATTAACACCTGGCACAACATAGGTCATAAAGTTTTTACTATCGAACTGAATTCTAGGGCCAGTCGCAGAAAATCTTTGACCATGCACACCAATTGAAAGGTGTTTTGTAATGCCTCTGGTATAGAATCCAAGCAACCATGGCCCAGAAGGGCCGTGTTCACCAAAAATCATAACCTGGGTTTTACCTTTAACTTTTTCGGTCGGGTCCTTTTTAGTTTGAATAAAAACATATGCGCCATTACGCAAACCTTTGTTTTTTGAAACTTCCAAACCTAAACCATAACCAACCTCTACAAAACCCTTTTTTATTGAGGTTGTGTATTTAGGGCCGGCATAAAGCTCGCCCCAGTTTTGGTTGACCATGCCAAAGGCAAAAGTGCCCCAATGTTTGTTAATATCGTTTGCCGCCCAAATAAAAACATTGCTGTTATATTTTTGGGATTCAATATTATAAATACTTTGTTGCTCCAAAAAAAAGGAGCTTTTTTGTGCATTTGCGCAGGTGCCAGCTATCGCCAACATCACTGCAAAAAATAATTTTTTCAATGTGTTTTTCTACGTTACCTTGTTTTATTGTAGCAGACAAATTCTATTTTGTCAAACAAAAAACCCCGCCATATAGACGAGGTTTAAATACGAAAGTATTTGAGCTAACTTCTTGGCTTTAGTGGTGTATTATATAATAATGCGCCCATATAAATTACCCAAAGAAACGAATATGCAATAATCATGCTGACGATGACATAGCTCAATGTAAACCAAACCATGCCTCCAGTCATTAATATTGCGGTCTCGAGGATTTGTGAATTATGAACCTTAAATCCAACAACAACACTAATTACATCAACTAACACATAGACCACAACCATCAATGCTTCAATTGAAAAGAATGTTTTGAATGGCAATTTGTAATAACCGGCAATGATCGCCAAAGAAAGTGGAGTAAATGATGTTACAAAAAGCAGTCTTTGAAAGCTTTCTAGTGTGACAGATTTTCCACCATTACCCATCATGCCTACAATAATAGGTGGTGAGGTTAGGACAACAAAAATATAAGATGCGTAGATTATTGTTTTAAATAATTTCATTTTTTAATTGGTTTATTTTCCTTGTATATTATAGCAAATAATATATGTTTTGTCAAACATAGAATTTTTTGGATTTTTTGGTATAATTGGCTTATGAAAAGGCTAAAAAGTGGTACAGGTACCGAGGTTTTTGACCAAACAGGCTTAAAGGGCAATGACCCGGTTATTTTGCTATTTTACAAGTACACCGAGGTAATTGACCCTGTGGCCGAAACCGAGCGCCAACGGGCCGTTTTGAGCGTTTTAGGCATAACTGGGCGCTTTATTATTGCAAGCGAAGGTATCAATGGCACAGGCGAGGGCACAGCCGAAAATGTACAAAAATACATAAACTGGATCAATGCCCAAAAAATGTACAGGCGCATACACTGGAAGTTATCGGCCGGCAATGGCCAAGCCTTCCCAAGATTGTCATGTAAAAACCGTACAGAAATTGTGTCACTACATTTGGCTGACAATGACCCAAGTCGCGACATCGACCCTAACAAACTAACTGGTGTGCATTTAAAACCAGCCGAACTAAATAAATGGTATAGCGAAGGTAAAGACTTTTACATTGTTGACATGCGCAATGATTACGAATTAAAGGTGGGTAAATTTGAGGGCACAATATTTCCAGGTATGCGAAACTTTCGTGATTTACGCGAAAAAATTAACGAGATCAAAGACCTAAAAGACAAAACAGTTCTAACGGTTTGTACTGGCGGTGTGCGCTGCGAAAAAGCTTCTGGTTTTTTAAAGAAAGAAGGTTTCAAAGACGTTTACCAATTAGATGGCGGGATTGTTTCGTACATGAAAGAATTCCCAAATCAAAAATATGAAGGTTCATTATATGTGTTCGATGGCCGCGAAACTATGAATTTCGACGGCACCGAACACAAGGTAGTTGGAGAGTGCGATTTTTGCCAAACTAAAACTGAAAACTATTCAAACTGTAGCAACAAAAGCTGTAATCAAAAAATGCTTATTTGTGTTGACTGTGTAAACGAGGTCCCAAAATTCTGTAGCAATGAATGCGAAACCGAATTTGCAAAAAATCAAAACGAAAAATCTTATGCCTAACAAAAAAGTTAGCGAAAGTAATGATGAAGGTTCTGGTATTTTATACGTTGTCGCAACACCAATTGGCAATTTAGAAGACATCACATACCGTGCTGTTCGTATACTGGGCGAAGTTGATGCAATACTTTGCGAAGACACACGCACAACAGGTAATTTATTAAAACATTACGGCATTAAAAACAAAACTATTTCGTACCACAGCCACACAAACACAGGCAAACAAAATAAAATTATTGATGAATTATTAAGCGGGGCAAATTACGCATTGGTTAGCGACGCTGGTACACCCGGCATATCTGACCCGGGCTCATTACTAATTAGCCAAGCCCATGAAAACAATATTAGGGTTGTGCCTATACCAGGGGCCAGTGCCATAACCGCAATTGTTAGTGCATCGGGCCTAACTGGTAATCAATTTGCCTTTTGGGGTTTCGTGCCACAAAAAAAGGGTAGGGAGACTTTTTTAAAAAACTTACCCAAATCTGACATGCCAGTTGTCATGTACGAATCAAGCCACCGCATTGTAAAATTGTTTGAATGGCTAACTAAAAACCAAGATACAGAAAACGAGTCTACAAAAAACGAACTTAAATTCATTATTGGTCGAGAATTAACTAAAATGTTTGAAAATATAATTTCAGGTAATGCAAACGATATTTTAACCTACCTAAAAGCAAGCCCAAACAACATAAAAGGTGAGTTTGTAATCATTGCCCAAAAATAGTATAATTAAACAATATGAAACGAGAATACACATTGCTTATATTGGGCGCCATAACTGCGAGCATTCCATGGCTTGCCCTAACACCCAGTCTAAATCGAATTCTTTTTACACTTATTGGCTTTTGGCTAATAATGCTTGCCTACAAGTATAGGTCTGAAAAAATATCGGGCAAATTACAAGTAAACAAAACCGAGGCTCCTATCAATATGCCAGAGCCAGCGAACGAACCGGTTTTGCTAAACAACATACAAAACAAAACCCATGAACGAAAGCAACCAACCAGAATTTAAAAAAGGTAACAAAAGGGGTTACATACTAACTATTTTTTTCGTGCTAGCTATTTTTAGTAGTGGTTTTTTTATTGGCAAAAGTTCAACCAGTTTAAAAAGCGCCTCAATAAGTGACTTTATTTTAAATGCGGGTGAACCCGTTAATGGCGCTGACCTAAGCTTATTTTGGAAAGCCTGGAAGATTATTGACCAAAAATCACCAGAAGCTAAAAATATTAGTAATACAGATCGTATATACGGCGCTATAAAAGGCCTTACTGAATCATTAAACGACCCATATACAGTATTTTTTACACCCACAGAGCAAACATCTTTCCAAGAGGAACTAAAGGGTTCATTTAGTGGTGTTGGTATGGAAATAGGAATTAAAGACGAAATTTTAACAGTAATTTCACCAATAAAAAATACACCGGCCTCAAAAGCAGGTATAATTCCAGGCGACAAAATAATTAGTATTGATGGTGTAACTACGGCTAATATGTCAGTAGACGAAGCCATTAAAAAAATCAGAGGGCCAGTTGGCACAAATGTTAAAATTGAAACTGTTCGCGAAGGTGCAAAAAAATCTGAAATAAAAACATTAACTCGTGCAACAATTGTAATTCAAAACATCGAATACGGCCTACGCAAAGACGGTGTGTATGTTATAAAATTATTTAGCTTTAACGATGATTCAGACATTAAATTCCAACAAGCCATAACTGAATTCAGTAAAACTAAGTCAAATAAACTAATAATAGACTTGCGTAACAACCCAGGCGGTTACCTAGAGTCGGCAGTCAACATTGCTAGCTGGTTTGTTAAACAAGGTGAACCAATTGTTCGCGAAGACTATGGTGGCAAACAAGACCCTGACGTTTATATATCAAAAGGTTTTGATTTATTAAAAGATAAAAGTTTTAAAACCGTAGTACTTATAAACAAAGGCTCGGCATCGGCTTCAGAGATTTTAACAGGCGCCCTAAAAGAATACAAAGTCGCGACAATCGTAGGTGAAACAAGTTTTGGTAAAGGCTCAGTTCAACAAGTAATACCCCTTAATGACGAAACTTCAATAAAAATTACAATCGCAAACTGGCTAACACCTAATGGTGTATGGATATCAAAACAGGGCATAACCCCAGACGTTATAGTTAAAAATACTTCAACCAAAGTCGATGCTCAAATGAACAAGGCTCTAGAAATTTTAAAAAAATAATCTAAACTAAAAATGAAAATATATTTAACCAAATCAATAAAAGGCATAGGCAGGGAAGGTGAGGTTAAAAACTTTCCCGATGGTTACGCCCAAAACTTTATCATTAAAAAAGGTCTAGGAGTTGTAGCCACCCCCGATGTAATAAAGAAGGCAAGCTTAAAAGTTGAACACAATAAAGAGGAAGCTGAAAAAAATGAGGCCCGCATAATTCAAGCATTTGCCAAACTACATGACTTGCAAATAACAATTCATGCCCAAACAAATGAATACGGCAATCTATTTTCAAGTATCCATAAAAAAGATATTTTAAACGAAATTCATAAAAACGGCGGGGCACACGTTACAGAAGCAATGCTAATTGTGGCAGACGAACCCATTAAAAAAATTGGTGAATATACAGTGACACTTAAAAACGGTATCTATTCAGCCAAAATTAAATTAACCGTTTCTAAATAACCCAAAATAAAAATCCTTACAATAAAACTTGTAAGGATTTTTATTTTTATTTAGTGTCTGTTTTTTTGACGACGTTAACTGTTTTTTTAACAACTTTTGAGCCATCAAAATGAGTTTTTCTTTTGATACCAAACTTCACAACGCCTTCAGTTAATGCAAACAATGTGTGGTCTTTACCCATACCAACGTTAGTGCCGGCAAGGATCTTTGAACCACGTTGACGAATGATAATGTCACCATGCTTGGCCTTTTGACCGTCAGCTAGTTTAGTTCCTAAATATTTTGGATTTGAATCGGTAAGGTTTTTAGCGCTACCACCCGCTTTTCTATGTGCCATAGTAAAGTATTTTAAATAAAGCTATAATCTAGTAATAAGTAAGAATTACTGTATGAGTATACCCAAAACATTAGAAAAAATCAAGTCCCTAGCCCAAAATAGTCGAAACAAGGACATTTTATCAATATTGACCATAATAATCATTAGTTTTGGGTCTTTTTTCCTTGGTCGAAATAGTGCAACAAATAAGACAAATAGTCAAGTATCAATAATAGGGGCAAGTGGTGTAGTAAACCAAAACAATAGCAGTAAATATACAAAAACAGACCCTTACACCCAAAACGATTTGAACGGCAACATGATGGGTGATTCAAATACAAGTACAGACGAAAATATTTACGCAAAAGGTAATTATTTGGCCTCAAGTCGTGGTAAAAAATACTATCCAGTAGATTGCCCAGCCAGCCAAAATATAAAAGAGTCGAACAGACTTTATTTTAAAACCGCAAACGAAGCTGAATCAAAAGGTTATACTCTTTCAACTTCATGTAATTAAACATATAATATAATTATGAAAACGACGAAGGTAATTATACTAGTGGCAGGCTTGGCGCTTGTTTATTTTTTTAGAGCGCCCATTCTTGAAAGAATAAAACCTTTGGTTATGAACATACCCTTAACTCCCGAGGCTAAAAAGCTTATCGGATTAGAAGGCCAACTTTCAAGTAATACAGCCAAGAAAGAAATACCTAAAAATAAAGAGGTTTTATTACCTGGACCCCTGGCTCAATTAATAAATATGGGTGACAATGCTCATACTAATTTTGCGTACGAAGAAATAATAAGGGCCACAAATGCCGAGCGCGCAAAACATAATCTAAAACCCTTAGCCGAAAAAAATATTTTAAACAGCTCGGCCATATTTAAAGCAAACGACCTAAATACATTGCAATACTTTGAACACAAATCACCCAGTGGTAAAGACATTAGCAACTTAGCAAGTCAGTTTGGCTATGAATACGTAATCATTGGCGAAAACCTAGCCATGGGCAATTTCGAATCTGAAGACGCAATAGTACAAGCCTGGATGAATAGCCCTGGCCACCGAGCAAACATATTAAACCCTAAATACACCCAAATTGGTGTAGGGCTTATTTTAGGCACCTGGCAAGGCCGACCCGTATGGTTTGCGGTTCAGCATTTCGGTAAACCACTGTCTGACTGCCCAGGTATCGATAAAAGTTTAAAATCTCTAGTCGACAAAAATCAATCAACACTAACAACTATGCAGTCATTATTAGCTGATCAAAAGGTCAAACTTGAAAACGGGGGAGCCAAAGGTGCAGATTACGAAAATATGGTAAAAGCTTATAATGAATTAGTGGCAAAATACAATACTTTGATTACTGATACGAAAGAAAAAATTAGTACTTATAATTTGCAAGTAAAAGCATTTAATAGCTGTACTCAATAATTGCCTTATTTATCAAGGGGAGAAACTGGGTTAACGTCGCACAATCCACCTTTTGCGACACATCCCTTAGAGTATAGTAGCAAATACCTGGACCTGATTGAATTATTCATAATAATTAGTATTTGGCTTTTAAGTTTAAATGAGTTAAGTTCAAACATTAAATAATTTAAAGCCCCTGCCCATCTCTTGTAGAAACATTAAAATCAGTATTTGATCAAATTGGCATTCTTATTAAATTTTTACCAAAGTCCCCTATTTTATACTAGACAAAAATATATTATGTTGTGTAATATATTAAACCTTATTATTTAAACTTTGTAATACAAACGGGTATAATGATGTAGGTATCAACTATACATAAACAAAAGCCTTATAAGTGATTATAAGGCTTTTGTTTTGTCTAAGAATATTACTTCTTGTTTAGAAAATATTATTGACGAGGTGCACGAGGAGCTTCTGGGCGAGACTCGGCAACAGTAATGTTTCTGCCATCAAGTTCGCTACCGTTTAGCTTTTCGATTGCAGCAGCTGCATCTTCAGCGTTTTGGTATTCTACGAAACCGAAACCGCGTGAACGACCAGTCATTTTTTCAGTCACAACACGTGCTGAAACAACTTGGCCGATTGATGCGAAGTGGTTCATTAAAGATTGGTCATTTGTTGCCCAAGCTAGTGAACCGATAAAAAGTTTGTTTGACATAATTTGAAAAAGATTTAATAATGTGTAAACGCCTCATTCGCACCCTTACACATTACGCTTCGGGACCTCATTAGCTTTTACAACCCAAGTATACCACGCATTGGTTTAAAAAGATAGGACACTTGGTCTTGTGGAAAATAGTACAAAATAATAAACCCCACCAAATCGTATGCTTTGATGGGGTTATTTTATTTAAAAATCTCGGTCGTTATCTTCCTCCTCACTCTCTTCCTCTTCTACATCATGAAGTGGTAATTCATCGTCGTCCAAATCATCAGGTTCTATTATGTACTGATAACTCGCTTTATTAATACGGGTAATACTATTACCCTCTAGTACAACACGTTTTGCAAAATAACCGTTTGAAAGATTTGATTTACTTTCTAATAAAGAGTCGTTTTGATTACTGTTGTTTTTAGCTTGATTAAGCATTGCCTCAATTTTTTTGTTGTCAAAATGCGTGTTTTGTGTTTTTTCGTATCCCATAATTTGTGCGTTTGGCTAACTTAATTTTATATAAAAAAATATAAATATATTTGGTCAACATTATAAAACCCCCTCACACGAGGGGGTTTTATAATTAAATTACAGTTTTTATTATTTCTTTTTTGAAACTTTTTTAACTGTTTTTTTAGCTACCTTGGCAACTGTTTTTTTAACTGCTTTTGCTGGAGCTTTTACTGTAGTTTTTACAGAAGTTTTTATATCGTTTTTTGGTTCAACGGCCTTTTCTACAGATTTTGTAGATTTTGCACTTGTTAAACTAGATACAATATTAGTTAGATTATCAATTTTTTTATTGATAGCGTCAATTTGGTTTTTCAATGTCTCAGTTGCGCCATTGTCTACCATTGGCTTGAATGATGGTCGGTCGCCACCACGGCCACCACCGAAACCTCCGCGAGATCCGCCTCCGAAGCCTCCACGGCTTCCTCCACGATCTCCACCTCGGTCGCCTCTGTCATTGCCACCCTTTGCACTGAAACAGTCGCTACAATAAACTGGCTTGTCACCAGTTGGCTTGAATGGCAATTCACATGATTTGCCACATTCGTCACACTTAGCTGTAAACATCTCTCTTGGGCCAAAAGACCCTCCACGTGAGCCTCCACGGTCGCCACCACGGCCACCACCGAAACCTCCGCGAGATCCGCCTCCGAAGCCTCCACGGCTTCCTCCACGATCTCCACCTCTGCTACCACCGCCAAAACTTGGCTTACTATATTCGTTCATTTTTTTATTTTATTTCTTATTTTTAAATTGCTTAAGCTAGTGTTATTAGCCATTATTCAACTTTTAAAATATAACATAGTTTGCAGAAAAAAGCAAGCCTTTTGGTTAAAACCTGAACGAATCGGTGCCTTGTAAGATTAATTTAGCAGTAGATTCTTGGCAGCCTCTAGGCGCTCAAAAGTCTCAGAATGGCCTAATTTTTCAGCCAAAATAAATGGGTCGGGGCTTTTTTCCTGACCTGATAATGCAAAGCGCATTGGCCATAACACATCCCCTACCCCCACATTTTGAGCGTAACCGAAAACAGAATCTTTTATACTTTCAGATTTCCAATGTGTAGCATTTTTTAAGTGTTCAATTGTTTCACCAATAATTCCAGCTAAGTCTTCGTATTTATTTTCGCCTGTAAACTTTGTTTTACCATAGAATAATTGATCTTTACCATAAAGTGGTTTCTCAAAAAAGTAGTCAAACTCTCCCGCTTGCCCCAAAGTTGTAACGTCACTAAATTTTTCAATACGCTCAGTAATTAATGGCAAAAAATCTTCTAGTATATTTAGATTGTAGTTATCAAGATTAGTTACCGATTCGGGCATAAATTGTTGAACCAAAATAAATTGCTCAGCCTGGTTTAATCTTTTAATATGTTCCTTATTGACCCAGTCTAATTTTTCAACGTTAAAGGTCCCTCCTGATTTATGTATATGGTCAATACTGAATGCATCAACCAATTCTGCCAATGTAAAAATCTCACGTTCATCACCCGGGTTCCAACCAATAAAAGCCAAGAAATTAACTAAAGCTTCTGGTAAATAACCTTCGGCCTTATAATCAAGCGCGTCTTTGGCTCCATCGCGTTTACCCAACTTCTTCTTTTTATCGTCACCCATAATTGGTGGTAATATGGCAATATGCGGACGCTGTATTTCTAATGCTTCATAAAGTGATAAATATTTAGGCGTCGAAGAAATAAATTCATCAGTTCTAAATATATGAGTTACACCCATATCAAGATCGTCGACGATATGCGCAAAATTATACGTTGGGTACCCATCGCTTTTAATTAGCACAAAATCATCCAGCGCCTCAGGCCCTGCTGATAAATTACCTCTTACTAAATCAAACCATTCATAAGTTTTAATTTCAGGCACTTTAAAACGCAATGGTTTTGTTCCATCCCATATTGGAGGATTTTCGGGTCGATGGTCACGATACAAAAAAGGCCTTTTTTCAATTTCAGCTTTTTTACGAAAAGCTTCTAATTCTTCTTCTGTGTAAGGATCAGCATAAGCTAAACCTTTATCGATCAAAATTTGAGCGTATTTTAAATGTGATTCAGACCTTTGTGATTGTATGTATGGTCCATTTGGGCCGCCCACATCAGGTCCCTCATCCCAATCTAAACCAACCCATTTTAGAGATTTTATAATGTGCTCGATTGAGCCCTCGACCTCTCTTTTTTTGTCAGTGTCTTCAATACGTAATATAAATTTCCCTCCATTTTTTCTAGCGAAAAGCCAAGCAAATAATGCAGTTCTAACACCTCCTACGTGCATAAAACCCGTAGGGCTAGGGGCAAAGCGGGTTACCACCCTTTCATTGTTTGATTCATTCATATAGCCAATATAGCAGATTTTTAAAGGATTTTAAAGCTTTTGCTATATATTTTATTGTTCGTGCGAAAGAGCGATTTGAACAATCTCTTGGGCTATAATTACAGCCGCGTCAGGACGTGAAAACTTTTTGGCCCCCTCTTGCATATTTTTATAAACCTCTGAATTCTCTAATATGTTTTCAATAGCAAAAATTAATTCTGATGGGCCTAGGTTACCCTCTTCGATAACAGTACATGCACCCGCGCGCAAATAAGCATAAGCATTTTTGCGTGCATGATCGCCATTGCTTTTATTAAAAGGTATAACAATTGCTGGTATGTTCCAAGTGGCGATTTCAAACAATGTCGAGCCGGCCCTAGTTATAACTAGGTCTGAAACTCCGGCGGTCATTTTAATAGCTAAAGTATTTAAAAATGGAAAGACTTTATAGTGATCATGTTGCGGCGAACCATGTAATTTTATTTCGGCACGCCCCTTAACCTCTTCAAAATTTGCATTCCCGGTTTGGTGTATGATTTGATATTTTTTAACCAACTCGGGCAACGCCTCTAGTACACAATCATTTATTTTTTGAGCCCCTGATGAACCACCTGTTACATAAATAACCGGTATCTCAGAATTTAATTTTAAATATTCATAGGCGCCCTCTTTAACAGGTTTTGTAATTTCTTCGCGCACAGGTTGACCGGTCCAAGCAGTTTTGTTTTCACCAAAATAACTTACTAGGTCTGGATACGAAACAGCTATGCGACGAGCAAATTTGGCCGACCATTTTGTAACACGCCCTGGCGCCATATCAGATTCATGAATAATTACAGGTATACCTAGTATGCGGGCCGCAAACAACGCTGGAAAGCTAGCATAACAACCTTTTGAAAAAACCACATCAGGGTAAATTTTATACATTTTATAAACTGCAACAATTACACCATATGCAGTTTTGAATAAATCAAAAAAGTTTTGTATTGAAAAATAAACACGCATTTTACCAGCAGGCACTTGGACAAATTCAATTTGTAAATCAGTTAAAGCCTGCTTATCATATTGGTCAACAGACATAAAATAAAACTTGGCATCAAAAATATGTTGACGTTCTAATTCTTCGTAAGTTTTTTCAGCAACAGCTATTAACGGGTAAAAGTGCCCCCCTGTTCCACCGCCTGTAAATAAAATCTTCATAAAACTATTATAACACTTTGGCTTTATTTATTAAACTTTTGCGGTCTTTTTACCTGCTATTTTAGGTGAATTATTATATTTTGAAACATTTAGAATTATACCAATAGCCGCCAGGGTTATAGCCAGCGACGTACCCCCGTGTGAGATAAATATAAGCGGCACCCCAGTTAGTGGGAATAAGCCTGTAATAGATGCAATATTTAAAAACGACTGAGCCGTAAACAAAACAACCAAGCCAACGACTAAAAGCCGTGCAAAATCATCGGGCGCATTG
>JAGOOX010000039.1 GCA_017992305.1 Minisyncoccota bacterium | reverse complement strand
CTCTAATAATTCACTAAAATCAACACCACTTAGCGGTTGTTTTAATAAAGAATTTTCAAAGCCAGCAATTAGTGCGTCTTGGTTTTGACCCAAACTATCGGCCACAAACAAAGCCTCAACCCCTGCGTGCATGGCTGTACCGTATAGCATATGGTTTTCAGTTGGTTCAGGCAGGCGCAACAAATTACGATAAAAATACTTCCACGGGCAATCAATATAATTATTAAGCGCTGTTGGCGACAAACCCTGATCGTCGACCAGTTTATTTACAAAATCAATTTCAACCTTCTCGGGTGGTTGCGCATCGCTATTAATTAGATCCAGATCAATTGCCACGTTTGCATTATGGGTAAAATGTTCTAGGTGCTCGTCAGGCACACTTTCTAAATATTCAGCCGGCAACAATTCTTTGCCTTCGGTATTGTTTTTAGCGTAAGTTAAAACAAGCCCCGATTTAGCCCTAGTAATAGCTACATAAAATAGCCTTCGTTCATCAAGCTCGCCTTCGTCAACAGTATCTAGCCCATAAACGGCAGGTACCAATTTAAGGTGGTCGATTTGGCGACGATTACCCCAAATACCTGCATTTGTGTGCATAACAAAAACATATTCAAACTCTAAGCCCTTTGACTTGTGGGCGGTCATTAAACTGACTGCATCAAGCGATTGCGCAGTATGATTTATTTTAGTTTTTATTTTATGCCTTTCTTTTAAATAAACATAATCTAAAAACGAAACAATTGTAGATTTTTTATCGTTAACCAAAAACTGGTCAACGTCATTTAAAAATGAATTTAATGCGTCAAATTCGTCGGCATTATTGTTTGCAATTATTTTATGCAATATACCCGATTCGCGCAGTATCATTTCAATAACTGATTTGACGTTTTTCTCATCCCTGGCCGAAACCCAGTTCTTGAAATTTGCTGACAAATTAACAACCTTTTCGGGATCAACCAGATTTAGCTCGTCTAGCAATTTAGCTTCATATAAAATACTGAAAACACTACGCTTTTTTAAATCATTTGCCTTACGAATAATTGCAATAATATCATGCGGGTGCAAATTAAACTCTTTAATATGTAGCATTGATAGTAGGTATGAATCATCATTGTAATTAACCAAAGCTTCAATTATTTTTAAAACTTTTTTAACGATTATATTTTCATAAATATTCTTGTCTGAAAAAACCCGATTTTTAATACCCATTTTTGAAAAGGCATTTTCAATCTGCACCGCCTCTTTATTTGTGCGGTACAAAACAGCGATATCTTTTGATTGGGCACCAGCACTGATCAAGCTTTTGATTTTTTCGGCCACAGCATAAATTTCATCAACTGGGCGGTCGCATTCGTAAACACTAATTTTAGGGGTATTATTATTTTGACTTTGTGACCTTAGCGGTTCATGGCCTGACAAAAGCCTTTCAGCATAGGCTAAAACCTGAGCCTCTGAACGGTAATTTTCGACCAGGTTAATTACAACAGTTTCAGGGTATTTACGTACAAATTCAGTAAAGTTTAAAACACTCGCACCTTGAAAACGGTAAATACCCTGTTTGTCATCACCCACCACAAAAATATTTGGGCTATTTATAATTGATTCATCAAAAAGCCCGGCCAGTAAATCAATAATTTTATTTTGAGCTTGGTTAGTGTCTTGGTGTTCATCGACCAATACATACTGGTACCTTTCTTGTACAGTTTGGCGAAAGTCTTCGACATTTTTTAACGCATCACTAACATACAAAATCATGTCTGAAAAATCATACATTCGGTCGGCCAACATTTTGTCTTGGTATTGTGTGTAAATTTGGGCAAGCTCTTTGTTTTTTTCAATCAATCGCAAAGTGTCTTTGTGTTCGCCTTTCATTTTGCCACTATGTGTTCCCTTTTCGTGGTACAGGTCGGGGCGGGCCAAAAATTCGGCCTCAACCTTGTTTAACAAATTTACAAAATCATCAGGTTTAAAGCCTTCTCTTTTTAATTCACCAATTGCCGATAGTATTGAATAAACATAAAAATACTTGTCACCACGTGGACGCAAAATTTCGGGTCGTAATTCGTCTAGTATATTTTCAATAATTAAAATGCTATCAACATCACGAGCATTTGCGGCGCCAATAATTTCAGGGAAATATTCGGGGTATTCGCTAATTAACCCATTACAAAATCCATGAAAAGTGTTTATATGAACCTTGTGGGCATCGGGCCCGATAATTGATAGCAACCTTTTGCGCATTTCGCGCACACCCGATTCGGTAAAAGTAATAGCCAATATTGCCCCTGCTCCAACGTCGGTTTTTTGCATAATGTTCGCAATACGCAGTGTTAGAATTTGGGTTTTACCGGTACCTGGGCCCGCATTGACCAATACAGGGCCATCGATCGTGTCTACAGCCAATTTTTGCTGTTTATTAAGCCTTTTATAGGCCTCGGTAAAATTAGCCTGGTAAACAGGCTTTAAATTTTGGATTTTTGAATTTTTTAGCCCTGTTGCCATATTTTTAATTATACACCGAAAGGCGGCTTTTAAAAATTTGACGTTTAACCACCATTTTGGTATAGTCTTATACAGTTTTAATCCAGTACCTTATGACACAAATAGCAACACAAAGCCAAGACAGTTTTACCCAATGGGGCAAAGAGTATGTATTACCATGCTTAAACAAAGAAGTAGAAGAACAAGAGGCACAAAAAATTGCCATGCTTGTTTTTAAGTTTAGTAAACAGTCTGACCAAAAAATTACAGAGTCAGACTTACGTAACCTGCTAGGGCATGGATCCCCGCAGCACGAACAAATGACCAAAATTGTAACCGAACTCAGGCGCATAAATGATGAGTTTGAACCAAAACATTGCGAAACCATAAATGCATGGGTTCGAAAAAACATTTTAAAAATTCTGTTTAAAGATGGTTTTAATGCAGATACTGCCAAGATTATTTGCAAAAAACTGGACAGGAAAAAGATTGAAAAAAAGTGGCTTATCCACCCGAACGATTTTATTTTAATCATCAATGACGACGACATTGCCGAGGCGCAAAAGAAAGTCATAATTGATAAAAAAGAAATCTCAAGAAGGATAAGCCTGGTCACTAAATACTTTAATGACTAAATTGTCATCCCCTTAATACAAAGCGTCGTTTGATCTATAGACCAAACGACGCTTTTTTATTTTATCTATTTTTACAGAAACTATTTGTGACAATCGCAACCACAACCGTTCATGTCGCAAGTTTTACCAGGACATGCATCAGTAATGTTGCATTTTGTTTTGTCGCAACCACAGTTACCAACGCAACCACAGTTGTTCCCTAGTGAGTATTTGCCAGCACCTGTCATTAATACAACAACAACTGAAACAAGCATTGCAATATCAATTTCAGCTGCCATAATACCAGCCATTGGAATTTTAACTTTGAAAATTGCCACAAGCATTATAATTGCGATTGCAATCGCTCCACCAAAAGTGAAATAACCTAATACCATTGATAGGCCCGCCAATGTTTCAACAACACCAACAACTATACCCATCCATGGCGCCATGCCAATCATTTGAAAGAAGCCTTCGGTACCAGGCAAATTTGTTAACTTCATAACACCGTGCGTAATAAATACAGCACCTATAAAAATACGTAGAATCAATATGGCAACATCGGGATTTTTAAACTTTTTCATAAACAAAATTAAAATAATTAATAAATAATATTATAGCACACTTAAGCTTTTATAAAGGCAGAGACGAGGAGATTCGAACTCCTGAGGGCTTTGACACCCTGCTACCTTTCCAAGGTAGTGCACTAAACCGCTATGCGACGTCTCTTTCGCCCAGGCTGTCACGCAACAACTAGTTACGCCGCCTGGAGCCAGCTCATAAAAATTTGAGCTGTTTGTGACTCCAACATTTGAGGTCACGATAAGGTACTTCCAAAATTATCTTACCCCTCAGTTGGCTTTTTGCCAAGCAAGGCTTCAATGCGGGCTTCTACTTGTGGGTGGGTTGAAAATAGGCTTTTTATTTTATTAGCCCCAAATGGGTTAGCAATAAATAAATGAGCAGTTGCATTACTAGTTTTTTGCATAGGTGCCCCATATTGTGATATTTTTTGTAACGCCCTAGCTAGGCCCTCGGGGTATCTAGTTAACAATGCACCTGAGGCATCAGCCAAAAACTCGCGTTTACGCGAAATAGATAGTTGTATAAGGGTTGCAAAAATTGGCGCCAAAATCGCAAGCAATATACCAACGATCATTAAAATATTCCCACCTTTATTGTCACTATCACGATCGCGTCCACCAAAAATTTGTGAGCGTATGAAAAAATCTGCTGCAATAGTTACAAACCCAGCCAAAACCACAGCAACAGTACTGACTAAAATGTCTCTGTTACCAATGTGCGCCAATTCATGTGCAATAACGCCTTCTAATTCGTTCCTTTCTAAAATGTTTAACAAGCCCGTTGTTACGGCAATAGATGCGTGGTTTTTGTCACGCCCTGTTGCAAAAGCATTTGGTGCATTATCGTTAATTATAAAAACCTTTGGTTTTGGCAAGCCAGCAGTAATGCTTAAGTTCTCGACAATGTTGTGCAATTCCCTAAATTCAGCTTCACCTGCCGGCATTGCACCAGATAACTTGATCGCCAATTTGTCAGAATTCCAATATGAATAAATATTCATTAATAATGCAAAACCAAAAAA
>JAGOOX010000038.1 GCA_017992305.1 Minisyncoccota bacterium | reverse complement strand
GAAAGGGTTTTTGGTATAAAAATATAAAATAAAAAAGCCGCATCTAGTACGGCTTTTTGTTAAGATCCGGAATTTTCTTTTTTTGGCAACCATTGCGGAATAATTAAGTTTTCCTCTTTGGCTTCAAATGGACTTGATTCACACCATTTATTACCGCACTCTTTTGCATGTTTTTGGCAGGCCTTAAAGGCAACGCCATTGCCCCAATAATTATACGCTCCGTAAGTTGTTGCTTTTTCGGCGCATCCTTTAACTATACAGCTACCGTCTCTTGGTTCATGCATAACGCTTTGGCTTGCGTAGACCTTTAAATCTTCAAACAACTTTTCTATTATTTGAGATTCTGTCTTGATCTTGTGTCCAAAGTTTAGTTCTTCAGGGGTAAACCCTACCCAACGCTTTTTTTCATGCGGTATGCTCCTATCCATGCGACTATTAAAGTGAAAATGCTTTATGTCGGGAAAATCCACAATAATGCCACTCAGTTCGTTTGGTAGATCAGGGTCTACGCCCAGTTTTACTACAAAACCTTCTTCATTGTGTAGCCAACTATCGGGTAAATTTACTGTTACGGGTACTGTCCCGTCTTTTTCAAAAATTTCTTTAATTTTATCAAGTTCCATGGTTACAATATTTACCTAATAAAACCACAAATAGCCATTAAAAGCAACCATCTAGACGGGGAGGGGGTTTTGTGCTAATATCTACATAACTTCTATTCAAGGCCTTTCGGGGCCTTGCGATGTCCGAAATAGAAGGCTTATTTTAAGAATATAAATAAATAATAATGGATACAGAAATTGACAAGGAAGTGAGAGTTTACGAATTCTCATACCTACTTGTGCCAGGTTTAGCCGAAGAAGACGTAACTGCAAAGGTAGACAGTCTTAAGAAGCTTTTTACTGATAATGGTGCAACGATTATTGCTGACGAAGCGCCTGAATATATTGGCCTAGCGTACACAATGATTCACAAGGTTAACAACAAAAACGAGCGTGTAAATTCAGCTTACTTTGGTTGGTTTAAATTTAGCGCCGAGACTGACATACTAGAAAAAGTTAAAGTTGCGATCGATCGCGATGTACAACTAGTACGTTACCTATTAATCAAGACAGTGGCTGAAAATACAATGATGCCTAAAAAGCTTGGTCAAAAGCGTGATATGCGCAAACATACACCTGATGCCGAAGTTGCGTCAGATATCGAAGTTGCCGAAATTCCCGAATCAGAACCAATATTGGCTGACGATGACGTAACCGGTGACGAACTAGTTACAGAGGACTTGGTTGAATTGGGTGAAGATTCACACGAAGGTGTGGCAGAATCTGAGACAAAATAGTAAAATAGTTACAAGGCAAGAATTGCTTTAAAAGTAAGAAAGAAAATAAATTATGTATATAAACAAAGTAACAATTCTAGGTAACTTGACTCGTGACCCTGAAATGAAATCGTTACCAACTGGTTTAAAAGTTGTAACTTTTTCACTAGCAACAAATCGTTCATGGAAAGATCAACAAGGTATGAAAAAAGACTCTGTTGAATACCACAATGTTGTAGCTTTTGGTAAGCCGGCTGAAATTATAAATCAATACTCAAAAAAGGGTAGTAGTTTATATGTTGAAGGCCGTCTACAAACTCGCAGCTGGGACGATGCCTCTGGTGTTAAAAAATACCGAACCGAAATCGTTCTTGAAAACTTCCAATTTGGGCCAAAAGCTCAAGGTACAGGTAGTTACCAAGAGGGTTCACAATCAACACCTGCTAATCAATCAACACCTGAATCAAAAAATGATTTTGACCAAAGCGGTTCAAGCAACCAAATGGATCAAATCGACACAATCGAATACCCAACCGAGGACTTCGAAAATATTAACATAGAAGATATTCCATTCTAGTGTCTAACTTTCCAACCCGTAATGGCGGGCAATCGAATTATAGAACACAAAACAATAACAATAAATTTATTATGAAACAAGATTTTTTTGCAACAAACAATATAAAACATATTGACTACAAAGATATTGAAATTTTAAAAAAGTTTCTAGCTCCAAATGCTCGTATGCTTGCTCGCAAGCGCACAGGTTTGTCAGCTGGTAATCAACGCACTGTATCGATGGCTATAAAACGCGCTCGATTCATGGGCTTGCTACCCTTTGTCGCTAAGTAAAACAACCCACCACCCCTAACCCCTCCCCATTTTGATAAATCAAAACAAGGAGGGGAAAAGAGAGAATAATCATTACAAAACCCCTCAGAAATGAGGGGTTTTGTAATTTCTAAAGTTTGTGGTAATGTTTGGTTTGAAATTAATGTTATTTATTATGGTAGAACAAAAAAGAATTTTTTCAAAAGACTTGTGCTCAGGTGATTTTTATGAGAGCTTCCGTAGCGCCGGAACTAGCACAAGTGTTGTTTGTGAGGCTTGTGGCAGACATCATTTTACAGAAAACAACAGTTTAAAAGTAGAGGGAGAAGACGATGCCTACAAGACCCTGATAGAAGGATCTCAAAAATCCCCCGACTCTTATATTGCGCACGAAGGTGATAACGTGTCGTATACAAAATTAATGGGCATGGATGTTGTATTTGAGTGCCCGTGTAATTTTGCAAGAGCCGTCGAAGACTTTATTAAACAAAATAAGTCTAGAATTTTTTCTTACCTTAAAAAAGAGATAGAAGAAAATTTCAAAAAAGCCGAAAAGGACAAAAAGGCTCTAGATGCCTTAACTGAAAAGTAAATTTAAAATCCGGGTTATAATCCCCGGATTTTTTTATAGAGTTTCAATTTTTGAGGCCAGTATAAAATCATTCATAGACAGCCCACCGATTGCATGGGTCCACAAAGTAACAGCTACTTTGCCCCACGCCAACAGTATGTCAGGGTGGTGATTTTGGCTTTCGGCTAGTGCGCCAACTTTGTTTGTAAACGCCAAGCCCTCGGCAAAATCGGCAGACTTAAATTCTTTGTGTATTGATTTACTATCAGCTGATAATATCCAGCCGGGTAAATTTTTAAGCAATTCATTTGCCTCAACTGCATTAATTACTGGCGTATTGCCGTTGCAGGGTGTACAGGTTTTATTTACCAGATTGTTTTGCATATTTTTTTTTAAATTTAAATTTCTTATCCCTCGACGGGCTCGGGATCTCGCGAGTGTCTTAATCGATATTAAGACACTCGTTCGACGTATTCGCTAGTTTCAGTGTTAACCATAATTCGGTCGCCTTGGTTTAAAAATAGTGGTACGTTTACTGATGTACCGTTTTCAAGTAATGCTGGCTTGTTACCACCACTGGCGGTGCTACCTTTTATGTTTGGTGCGCATTCTTTGATTGTAAATTCCATTTTAACTGGCAATTTAATACCAATTATTTTTTCCTCGCCATCGTATTCAAACACCAGTGCACTAACGATTGAATTATCTTTTAAAAATTTTGGTGCATTACCTAATAGTTCAGCTGACAGGGTATAGCGCTCGGCTGGCTTGTCGGGGTTGCAAAACCAATATTCGCCCTTGTTTGTGTACAAATATTTGACGTCTTGTTTTGAAATTTCAGCTTCTTGTATCGAATCAGTTACGTGAAATGTTTCATTAACTGCACGGCCGTTTATTAGACTGCGCATTTTAACTTGGTTTTGAGGTTTACGTTGTTGGGTTCGGGCTACGTGGTTGTCCAGTACCTCGTACGGTTCGTCTTTGTAGATTATGTATTTACCGGTTTTAACCTCGTTATAGTCAAGTAGTGCCATATGTATTTAGTAATTAATTATAATATATATGCAATTTAATGCTTTTATTGTTGTAATACTGCGATTTTAGCAGAAAAAGCCCTATTTTCCAAGCCGGCAAAACAAAAACCCATTAATATGGGCCTTTTTAAAAATATTCAAATACAAGGTTTGTTTGGGGGTGGGAACACACTACCAACCCCCAAAAAACCAGTCAATTAATCTAAATCCTAAGCCCGCCTTCGAGCCGGTCATATTAATTGCAAAAAACACTCTGCTTATTACCTATGAGACTATAACAAAAAACACCCATCATAGCAATAGTGGGTGTTTTTTGACCTTAATTTGATTTTTCGCGATCGTAATCTAGCATATCATGCAACATGCGCTCATTTTCAATATTTTTTGAAACAACGTCTTCTTCAACATCATTTTGACCTAACAAGAAAGCTTTAATTCTTTGCCCAAAAGTTCTTTGTTTTTTCTTGTCAGGCATTGTCTTTAAATTGTCACGGCCTAATAACGGGCCACGCTTTCTGCCATTTGGTTGATTTTTTGTAACTTCTTGGATAGATTCTTTGGCAGTAAAATCTTCATCTGTCCAATCCATAATATCTTTATCAGAAGATGAAAGTTCTTCTTTGTGGCTATTAATATACTCGAGTGTGGCCTTTGGGTTTATGGTGTAGCCTGTTTTTTTGTCTTTTGACTGAAGTTTAACGTTAAGGTCTCCAGCATATTTAGAGAACCTCCTTTTTGTTTCAGCACTCATAGATTCGCGCTTTAGTTCTGTTGATTCGTCACTTAAATCAGCAACAAAATCGTTTTGATCTTCAACATTGTTTTTGCCAAGAGTATCATCATATTTTTTCATTAACTCTTCGCGCTCAATTGCCAGTAGGCGATCGTCATTAGGGTCACCAACATGGTCAAATTCTTCTTCTAAATCGTTATCAATGGTTTTGTTTTTATATTCTTC
>JAGOOX010000007.1 GCA_017992305.1 Minisyncoccota bacterium | reverse complement strand
ACATTGTAACCCTCGGCTAAAATATAATTATTAGCTAGTGCACCACCAACAAAATATTTGTCGGCAATTTTAGTAAACTTTTTTAAAACTGGTATTTTGGTACCAAATTTAAACCCGCCTAGTAAAAACAGCATTGGGTGTTTAGGGGTTAAAGCTTTGCTTAGGTTGGCTACCTCATTAATAAATGATAGTCCAAAATAGCTTGGCAAATACTTTGGTAGCGAAGTAAATGACATATGGTCACGGTGCGAAACTGAAAAAGCGTCGTTTATATAAATATCAGCAATACTAGCAAAGTTTTTAGCTAATGCGTCACGAGTTTTTCTGTCACCGATTTTTTCACCATCTAATTTGCGAATATTTTCAAGCAACATTACTGAACCTGGTTTTGCATCAGCAAATTTACTAGCTAAATTATCAAAATCTAATTCAAAATCAAAGTTGGTTATGAATTCAGTTTTAATTTTCTTAGTCAAATAGGCATGTATTGGTTTTAAACTGCTTTTACCATCGTCCCCAATATGGGCGATAATAAAGACTTTTGCACCCTTTTTAACCAAGTAACTAATAGTTGGTAGCGTTTGGTCAATACGAAACGTGTCAGTAATTTTATTACCCACAACGTCAACGTTAAAATCAGCTCGTAGAATAACCACATTACCCTTTTTAATTTTTGCTTTGTTTATACTAAAGTTATTTAAATTCATATATTATTTCTTTGTTTTTAAGCTTGCGACCACGTCGTTAAATATTTTTATAAAGTCTTTTGAAATTAATGAGTCACGACCAATCAGTAATCCATCAACCCCACCATTTTGTATAAAATCCATTGCGTCGCGTGCATTAACTGAACCGCCGTACAAAATAGCTACTTCATTTGCATTTTTTACCCCAAATAAATCAGTCAGTATTTTGCGAACATAAATGGCAATTTCTAAACATTCAGTGTGGGTTGCCTCGCGTTTAGCCCCTGTACCTATGGCCCAAATTGGTTCATAGGCAATACTTACATTTTTAATATCTTTTTTGGCAACACCCAATAATGCAGTTTCGATTTGATTTTTTATGTGTCGCAAATATTCACCATTACTATCACGATCAGTTTCACCCACACAAATAATTGGTTTAATTTTGTGACGCAATAATTCTAAAGTTTTTAAATTAACATCGTTGTCGGTGTCCCCTCGGCCACGAACCTCGCTGTGGCCAACCAGTGCAAAACTTGGTTTATAAGAAGCAACCATCGCAACTGAATTTTGCCCTGTCTCGGCCCCTGTTGGTGTGTAGTGGGCATCTTGCATACCAATTAAAACAGAAGGTTTTTTAATTTTTAAGATACTGGCCAAATAAACACTAGGCACACAAGCGACAACTTGGACTTTATTTGTTTTTTTAATTTTAGAAATTTGCTTATAAATTTGCAAAGCCTGTGTTAGCGACTTTGGGTTCATCTTCCAGTTACCAACGATTAATTTGTTCATGTTTTAATTATAACACAAACTAAAAGCCTATCTGATTTGCACCTTCAATTAGTTCTGGATCTACAGATTGATTTATGCCATCATTTGAATTCCCACCATTTGATATGGTAACTAAAACAAGTGTTGATACCTTACTATTACCAACAGCATCATAAGCTTTGGCTAACAATCCGTACTTACCATCAGCTACGTTATTGGTATTGTAACTAATAGAATACGGAGAAGTTGTATCTGAGCCAATAAGGTTAGATTCATTATAAAATTCTACCCTTGAAATACCACTACTATCGCTGGCCGAAGCAGATATAGGCACTGTATAAGAAATCACTGAACCAGCAACCGGGCTTGTCAGAACAATAATTGGTGGAGTAACCTCATTAATAGAATTTTGATTTTGCTGTGACTGATTATTATTTGATTCAGATTCTATTTGAGCCTGAACCTGATTTTGTGCTGATATGACTTGTTCAACAACAACCTGTTGAGCTATTATTTGGGCTTGCGTAACAATGGGTTGTGTACCTACACTAGAACTGTTAGATATAATAACAGGCATACCCGATATGATTGTTTCTAAATCTTGCATAGCATTAGAAACTACCGATTGATACTGTATTATTTGCGCTTGTGTCAAAGTAGGCCCTGTCGATAACCCGTTTACTAAATTTTGTAACTGATTAATAAAGCTTTCTATAGAAGCAATGTTTTGTTCTGTTGTTTTAACAAGATCAGACAAGGCAAGATCAGAACTGGTAATTTTTGAACCCTGATTCGTTACAGCTTTATATTGGTCGATCTCAGTTTTCCACTGGTTAAGCATTTTCTCTATTTCAGATCGAGAAGTGTTCAAGCTTTTCCCTAGAGCGATATCTTTTGTTTTAACTTTAATTTCAGGCTTGGCTGTTTTAGGATTTTTAAAAAAAATATCTGTTTCTTTTTCTATTAATTTATCAATATTTACATACTTAATTCTAAGATTATCAATAGTGCCTCTTTCTAGTTGAGCTCTTGTAGTAAGTTCTTCTAGGGTTTTTGTTTCAGTTTCAACTTTTAATTTTGCCTCTCTTACTAAAGTAGCCAAATATGCTTGCGACCCCGTATCCTGATCTAGTTGTTTTTGATTTGAATCTGAAGCCACGGTATTAATATTTTTTTTAGATTGGCTTATAAAATAATAAGCAGTTACCGATAGGATTACAATAAAAACAAATACTATTATAATAATACCAATAGATCCTTTGCGTTTTTCTAACATACTTATAGTATACAATAAAAATTACTTAATCTCTTCCCATGAAATAGTTGTATACTTATCAGAAGTTAAAGGGAAAGACGGCGGAGGTCCATATAATAAATTGGCATCATAAATAATAGTACGGTTTGTATACCCTGTTCCATCGGTATAGGCAAAACCATAACGCAAGTTTGTCCCAATCATTCCATATAGCGTAATAGAATCTCGACTGTGATAAGGAGAGCAAGAAGAACTGTAATACTTACGCCCAACCCTACCATTAACAGCCATTGTTGCACCATCAATACGAAAACTTGTATCACTCACCATGCCGACCAAAACATCTTGTTGGGCAATCAGGGCAAGAGCATCTTGCCCGTCATAGTTTGTATACAACAAATTTTTATTTACTATAATGCTTTTACGGGTACTAATATTGTCAGGGAATTTACCAGCGGCTAGTGTTATACGAGCTGTATTTATTTGCCCATCTACCCAAACATTATCTTCAACAAAAATTAGCCCATTAGATGGGTTTGCGTAATTTGCAACAAAAGTTTCACCATTACTTGATTTGATACTCCAAGTCCCCCACGTTGAATCTCCAGAAGATGAATTTGACGAGCAAGAACCCGATGCAGAGGCAAGATTTGTAACTTTGTACACATCATAAGTATCGTTATTCTTAAAAATAATATGGTAACCCAATGTGCCTGATGGAGCAAAATATTTACCCCCAGACTGGGCATTTGTTTTTATTGTTGATATGTCGTTAGTAATACCCGTAAAGTCAGCTGGCGGGACTGGAAATTGCCTACCAGTCATAAATATATCGCTTCGACTTGGCACAGGGTTTGTTGGCGGAGCCTCTGACGACCTGAATGAATTATTCACTCCAGATGATGGCGGGGCATTTACATGAGTATGAACACCGAATTCATTATTACCACTGTGGTCTGGGTCATCATAAGAACTAATGGCGCTTGTAACTAAGTTATGAGCTACTCCATCAAAGCGAATACCTCCGTTTGAATGAATTGGTCCAAAAACCTCAGTCCCTTCACCAAAGCGCATTACATCATTAGCCACAATTGCGTATTTAGCAAATGAAGGTATGGCCAACCTAGTCTTAATTCTTTTTTTAACCTTAGGATATGCATCAACACTGCCTTCAGATACTATTGTTACAATTGTTGACCCTGTATTCGGCGGTGTTATGGTTAGAACAAACTTACCAATAGCCACACCGTCTTTGTCTTTAAATATATGAGTATACGGCCCTGGCGCTCCAGTACCGTCTTGAAAATCATTTGGGGCATGTGCTAAATGCCATCGATAGTAATCGGCCCCAGCTTCAGCGATCTGTAATGCTTGCTCTTTGTGTAAAACTGAATTTGCCACACTCAAGCTAGTATAAGCCCAGCCCGAGAAAGCTAAAATAGCTGATACAGCTATTGCTCCAAAAATAATAACACTAAGCAGTATCATGCCATTTGTTGTTCTATTTTTTAACTGCCTTGATTTTTGAAATCCCTCTTTCATATTTATAGATTATCTTTTAAATTACGAAAACTGATTTGAGTGGTAACTGTAAATGGTAGTGGCGGACGAGATGGATCGGCGTCAATAGTCAAAGTAATTTTTATTAAGCGAACATCAAGCGGAGAAATAGGTTGAGTCATAGCAGCTGTTGTGCCAGTATAATTTGTATCATAGTAAGAAAATATTGGTGTAGCGCCACTTACAATATTATACATGAGTGGAGTAATAACTTCATTATTAATAGCATAAGTAAGAGGATTACCGGTTGGTTTTATAACACCCTTACTAAAAGTATTTCCATTTAAAAAATATCGAACGCGCTCCTTTAATCCATCGTTGTTCGTGTCGGTATAAAACACAAAGGCATTGTCACCAGTGACTTCAAGTGGATAAGAACCAAGAGACGACTGTGAGGCTGATCGAATTTCGTTAGAGATGGGTTGCAATATGTGCCTAGCGTCATCAGAACCAGTCAAGCCACTAAAAAAAATACCTCGATAATATATCGTGTCTCTGGCAAATAAAGCTATAAGCCCCAAGATTAACGTAAAAATGGCTAAACTTATCAACGTCTCAATAACAGTAAAGGCTCTGCTATTTTTAATATATTTATTTTTTAAAATAGTTTTAAAATTCATATTTACGGCGCGATTATAATTTCTTCTTTTTGCCAAGAGCTTAACACATCAACAGACTTTGAAATACTTTGGTATCCCGTTTTAGAAACGTCTAATGTATATGTTGACTGCGCAAGACTCGAGAATGATACTTGACCAGGAGGAATACACCCCGATGAATAAGTAACTGATACGTCTGAAACTTGTGGAGTAAAGGCCGTGTCGGCCGTTGAGAGGTATATTTTATATCTAAAATGCCTATCACCATTATGCGATGAATGGATGTTTTGGTTCGCTGTTGTATAAA
Organism: Minisyncoccota bacterium; assembly: GCA_017992305.1. Classification (GTDB taxonomy): domain Bacteria; phylum Patescibacteriota; class Minisyncoccia; order Phycocordibacterales; family UBA9973; genus MFUC01. Next base: position 13,532 of record JAGOOX010000007.1, on the reverse strand, counting down.
AAGTTCCAGTTGTACCATCAGGGCCTTTAAAACTCCAAGTTGCATTATCGTTATTTGTGGCAATTTGAAATCTAACACTTGAACTACCTGTTTGTGTAGGTTGAGGGGTCGGGCTCCAAAGAATTTGTTTAAAATTACTAGCTGCGCCCAAATCAAACGTTGATGAAGTTAGGTTACCACTTGAAACATAAACACCAAATGATTCAGCCAAGCGCATGTCTCCAGGAGATATAGCGACGTCAATATTACCATTTTGGCTCAGATACAAACCTGGGTCACCAATCAGTGCTTGCCCACTACCAAACGACCAGTCAGTTTGATTTATAAACCCTTCATTTGTTGTAAGCGTGCTGGTATAGCCTGATTTTGACAATACAACAGTAGCGTCACTTACTGGTAACCCCGTTGATTGATCTTTTACCACAACAACCAGTCGCCTACCATTTTTAGGAGCTGTTATGATTTGCATATTTTGAGTTGTGTTCGGTGGAACACCAAGAGAAAGAAGCGGATTGGTCCCAATAATATCGTAAGCCCCATCAGTACCATTAATCCCATAAGTATCCCATTCAACATTGTTTATATTGACCGAACCTGATGAATTTGTGGTAAAGGAGTTGGAATTTTTTAAAGTATTTGGGTTTGTACCAATTATCTTTGTGCCAACAAGATCAAAGTCAAAGTCTGCAATATCAACACACTGGTTATTTATCGTTGTAACGGGGATCGTACTTGTTCTATCTATCGTAAAAGACAGTTGAGTAATTTGTTGTAAAACAACGGTTGCATTTAATTTAATTGGGTTAGGATTACCAGATCCACCCGAAGGATACGTTTGATCAACAGAGTACCCACTCTTTGTAACAGTAATTTTGTAATTGCCAACTGATGGCGGCGCATCAACAATTGTCAAAATACCGTCAATTCCAGTATGGTCATTTAAATTAACCTGTGGCGTTAAGCTAGAATTTACAATATTCACGTCAGCATCAGGAACTGGTAGGCCAGACGCATCAAATACGCGAATAACTAATGCGCCGTTAGTTGAGGCAGTTTCAAGATTTTTAGGCGAAACATGAGTAGTAAAAGAGGTTGTTTTAAATTTATTACACTGAGTACATGAAATAGTAAGTTCGACAATTTTTCTGTCGCCTGGCGATAGATCATTTGGTGTTCCACCAAGTGTACCATCGAAGGGGTCATCAAAATTACGTATAATAGTTTCAATGGTAAATGTTTTATCATCACGCACTAAAACTTGATTTTGACTCAAGACCCCTGCTGGTATACCACCCACAGTACCGATTTGTGCATATGGCAAATTACGCACAATTTCAAATTGTTCGTTAGCTAGATTTGTAACTACTTCGCGCGTACGAATTAGTGCCGTTATTTGCAACATTTTTTGAAAGCCCCCGTAAACCGCTAAGGCAATAATAATAAAAATAGATGTTGCGACAAGGGCTTCAATCAAAGTAAGTCCTTTGGAAAGTTTTTGTATTTTATACTTATTATTTTTTATAAAAAAAATGCATTTCACAAATTAATTATACCACCAATATAATAGTATAAACACCTAGTTAATTGAATCCATCAGTGAATACATAGGTGAGAGCATCGATACTGCAAAAAATCCAACAGCAACACCAATAAATATCATTAACACCGGTTCAATTATGGTCGAAAGGTTTTTAGTTTTTGCGTCAACCTCGCCTTCGTAAAATGTAGCGATGTCGGCAAGCATATTTGATAATTTACCAGTTTCCTCGCCAACCTCGACCATTTCACCCAGCATTACTGGGTATAGTTTTGTATTTGTTTTAAAAACAGAGGATAGTGTGCCACCCTTTTGAACGGTCTCCTTGGCTTCTATTAAAATGTCTTTGTAGTAAGTATTTTCAACAACGTTTTGGGTTATCTCAATTGCACGCCCTATATCGATACCAGCCAGTATTAACGATGATAGTGTACGAGCAGTACGGGCAGTATATGTTTCAGTAACAATGGTCCCCACACCAGGCAACCTAGGTATTACATAGTCAGCCATTCGTTTTACCTTTTTCAGTTTAAAAATAAGGTAGAAGAAAGCGATTAATCCAAAAAGTATAACAAAAATCATTATTGGGTTATTGGCCATGAAATCAGAAGTACCAATAATAAAACGAGTAGTTGCCGGTAATTTAACACCTAAACTTTTAAAAGTTTTAGTTAGTGTAGGTACGACGAAAATCATCATTAAAATACCAATAATAACGATAGCTGCCAATATAACCGATGGGTACATCATGGCACCTTTGATTTTCTTATTTAGTGCATAAGATTTTTCAAGATTACTACCCACCTCGCGCAATGCCCCAACCATACCGCCCGACTCTTCACCTGCTTTAATCATTGAAACAAAAATAGTAGGGAAGGTCTTTGGGTGGCGAGCAAGCCCCGCTGAAAAACTGTCACCTTTGGCAATTGAGCTTTCAATATCGGCAATAATGTCTTTAAAATATTTATTTTTTGTTTGACGTTCTAGTATTTGTAGTGCTCGCGAAATCGAAATACCAGCTTCTAACATACCTGAAACATTTTTAGTAAACATTATTTTGTCTTTCATTTTAACTTTTTTAAAAAAATTAAAACTTATTTCAAGACTAGAGCCTTTTTTTTCTTCTATAAATAAAACTGTTTCGTAGTTTTTTTTCAACTCGATCAAGCCTTCGGCTCGGTCAGATGCTTCAAAAACACTGTTTACCATTTCGCCCTCTTTTGTTTTTGCTTTAAATTTGAATTTCATATTATTAAAAATAACTACTCAGACACTACACGCAAAACCTCTTCGGTCGTAGTTAGACCTTGTACTGCTAAAAATATGCCGTCTTCTAGCATGGTCATCATACCTTCTTGCTTGGCCACCTTTTCAATTTCATCAGCTGAAGACCCCTTTAAAATCAGCTCTTTAATTGTAGGGCTTACCTTTAAAACTTCATGAATACCGACTCGACCCTTGTATCCATCAGGGCTTTCATCGCTTGCCACAGCCCTATAAAAAGGTATTTTGTCCCATGTGGCGATTTCGGTAACAGCTTTTTCGTCTTTTAATAATTTTAACAACCTATCCATATCGACGATTTTTGATAATGCGTGCATTTCGGCCTCACTTAAAAAGTATTGCTCTTTTTTGTCAGTTAGTCTACGAATTAGACGTTGTGAAATAACAGTTTTTAAAGTTGAAACTAGTAAAAACGCTTCACAACCCATATCAATCAGACGAGGGATTGCACCTGATGCTGAATTGGTGTGAATGGTTGATAATACCAAGTGACCAGTTAGTGCCGCGTTAATCGCAAGCCCCGCTGTTTCACCATCACGAATCTCGCCCACCATCACAATATTTGGGTCTTGTCGCAACAATGAGCGCAAACCATTAGCAAATGTCATACCAATATCGGGTTTGACCTGTGTTTGGTTAATACGGGGCATTTGATATTCGATTGGGTCTTCGACAGTTGAAATATTAACCTCGGTCGTATTTAACATATCTAACATTGTATACAGTGTCGTAGTTTTACCTGAACCAGTTGGCCCAGTCGCCAATATCATACCCACATGATAATTCATTGACTCGTGCACAATATCTAATGCAGACCCATGAAAACCTAATTTTTCTAATGAAAAGCCTTTTTGATTTTCACGCAAAATACGAATAACGATTTTTTCACCGTAGTATGTTGGCAATGTTGAAACACGAAATGAAGTGTTTGAATTGTCTTCGGTTATTTTAAATCGGCCGTCTTGTGGTAGTCGTTTTTCATCAAGTTTTAAATTCGATAATACTTTTATACGCGCAGTTATACCCGCGGCGGTATTTTTAGGCAATTCCATCGCATCGTGCAAAATACCGTCTATACGATAACGTACGATTAGCGAATTATCGGTTGGTTCAATATGAATATCAGATGCGTCTTGAATAATTGCATGCGAAACCAATGTGTCGACAATGCGCACGATTGGTAAATCATCGGCTTGTTTTTTCAAATCTTCTTCGCTAATTTCGCCCTCACTTTCGGCAACCATTTTTAGCGATGAAGCTTCTTTGGCGATTATGTCTTTGAATTCAACCTGTAAACTTTTTTTATACTGAGTTAAGGCTTTTTTAATTGATTCTGAATCTGACAATCTAGGCAATATATTTATACCCAAACGTTTTTTAATAACGTCTAGCGTTGGAAAATCGTCAACATCAAGCATGGCAACCTCAAGCCCTGCCGGTGTTTTTTTATAAGCAATAATATTGTGCCCCCGTGCTACTGGTTCGGTTATCAATGATAGAACTTCAAAATCAATTTTTTCATTTTCAAGATTTACATAAGGTATACCTAGAACATGAGCTTCGGCCCTGCGCAAATCTACCTCGGTCATCTTGCCTTCTGAGATTATAGTATTAGAAAGTGACGCACCACTATCAGTGGCTTTTTTAAGCAATGCGTTTACATCAGTATTGGTTAAAAGATTAGCCTCAACTAAAAAACGCGCAAGTTGTGTGTCTTGTAGAAACATTAAACTAATTATAGCAATAAAAAATTTTAAACAAAGTAAAAAGCCCTCGGTGTAAAACCAAGGGCTTAGTATAACTCTTCTTAAATGAAATTAATTACTGATTTTCTTCATCCGCTTTCATAACCCCTGAAGATGTTTCAACTATTTGGGAAGCTTTAAGGCAAAAATTTCTGCCGTTTATGGTAAAAACTTCATTCTGCTTAAAGGTTCTTTTCCCATTCATTTCGCTAACGATATAAATACCGTTATTGAAGTGTATCCAAAGGAACAGGTCCTCGTTTGTTCTTAGGTCCCGACATACTTTAATGTCGGTATTTAAACTTTCTACTCTCATTTTTGATTTTTTAATTTACTTTTATATTATAGCAAAATATATAATGTTTGTCAATATATAAAAACCCTTATTTTGTAAGGGTTTTTATATTCTTTGTTAGTATTAGTTGATTATTATAGCGTAGTCTTTTTTGCCTTTTTTGATTAGGGCTGGGGTTTGGGGTATTTGGTATGATGTATCAGTAATCTTCTCGCCCGCAACACTAACTGCGCCATTTTCGATAAACTCGCGGGCTTCGCGTTTAGAGCTGGCCAAACTAGTTTCAATCAAGGCCTCGACAATATCGGTTTGGTTTGTTTTAGGTAATACACTTGATAGCATTTCAAATTCATCAGCATTTAGGTTGGCAACATCACCAGCAAACAATTTTTCTGACAAATCACGGGCTATGTTTGCATCATTTTCGCCATGAACACCAAACACAATAGCATACGCCAATGTTTTTTTAGCTTCGATTGGGTCAATAATTTCAAGCATTTGATTAACTTCATCTATACTCCTAACTATTAAACGCCTTGTTAGGGTTTTAATGTCTTCGTCAGGAATGTTTAGGAAAAACTGGTATAGTTCATAGCTATTAGTTTTATTTTTATCTAACCAAATAGTGCCCTTTTCGCTTTTGCCAAACTTTTTACCAGTTTTTGAATCAACCACTAGTGGCGCAGTTAGTACGTATGCGTCGGCACCTAGTTTTTTATGTATCAATTCAGTACCTGCTAGCATATTACCCCATTGGTCAGATGCACCAATTTGCATTGTGCAACCGTAATTTTCAAATAGGTATAGAAAATCGTAGGCTTGCAGTAATGAGTACGAAAATTCAGTGTATGAGAAAAAGCTTTCTTCACCCAAACGATTGGCCACCGAGTCGCGTTTAAGCATAGTATTGATTGAAAAATGTTTACCAGTATCACGCAAAAAACTTATCAAATCAAGTTTACTAGTCCAGTCGTAATTGTTTACAATTTGCCAGTTATTATTGTCGCCAAAAAAGTTTTCACACCAATTTTTTATACCGGCTACGTTTTTAGCCAGTGTCGCTTCGTCTAATAAATTGCGCTCTTCGCTTTTGCCCGATGGGTCGCCAATCATACCTGTTGCGCCACCTACAACCAATATAAACTTGTGGCCAGCATTCATTAAATGCATGGCTACATTAAGTGTGGCAAAGTGACCAATGTGTAGCGAGTCAGCCGTTGGGTCAATACCCAGGTAAAAAGTCCTACTACCTGACTGTAAATAAGCCTCTAGATCACTACTAGATGCCTGGAAAAAAGACTCTCTTTGTTTTAGCTCCTCGATTATATTCATACAAAAAGTATATACTAAAAACCCCTCTTTATAAAGAGGGGTTTTTAGATTTAATTATTGCTCAATAAATATTGGCTTTGTATTACCACCATCTGGTGCACAAATTGTATTTCTTGCTGAACGTGCCATTGGTATTGAAGGGTTGGTATCACCATTTATTGTAAACGTTTGAGTCTTTTTAGAAAAACTAGCTAATCCCGCATTTGCACTTGCCTTGTTCGGCGCAACTACGTCAAACGATGAATTGTAACTACCCGGTGAAACAATTGGGCTTTCATAGTCATCAGTTAAACCAATTCTGCTCCAGCCACTAATAGTCCAACCATTTGACTTCCAGTTTGGAGGCATTGTAAACCTGTATCTTAACTGACTACTAAAGCCCGCTTCAGCTGTTGCATCGACTGCAATTGTGGCCTTGTACTGCGTTGGACCTAGTGGTTGAAACGCATTGTCGGTCAACTGACCAGACTTACCATTACAAGTAAGCACTTCAGACATTTTATAGTCTGGTACACAAGCCGTAGCATTAAGTGTGTCGTTAACAGTGACAGCGTTTGAACCCGTACCACCCACACAACTTATGTCGTAATCACCTGGACCATTAGGGAAAAGTTTTGTGCCATTCTTACCGACTTTTGTAGTACTACCGTCTTTTGTTATATAACACTCGTTTGCAATTGGAGCTCTCCATGTAATTGTCGGGCCCCCATCAGACGACTTGTAACATGCACCATAGTCATAATCAATTATCTCTAAAATATCAGCTCTTGCACTTGAAGTTTTTGGACTATCAGGTGCCGGAGGCGTACATGTAACTGAACGAAGAATACTTCCTGTAATATTCATAAGAGTTTCGGTTACAATGTTTCCAGTTTTAGATGTCCAGCCGTTAGGGTTAGTGGCCACACAGTTTGTGCCTACGGGCACATTACCAGTTGCGGCCCAATCAAAAGTCGATGATCCGTTTGGCAAAATAACATCAGGGGTTGCCTTTATTCCAATATCCCAAACATAATTAACGCCAACAGTAACAGAAGCGGTGTCAGTATTGCTGCCATTAACACATTCAATAGTATAAGTTGTTGGATTTGCTGGTACATTTACAGATTTAGTTTCAGTATAAGGGACAGTAGATGAAGCTGACGGTATGGCTACACTAGTACTACTGTTCCAGGTACTATCGTTAGCGGTATTGCTAGCTGTACAGCTAGTATAAATTGTCTGAGTCTTATTTTCCCATTTCAAGGTCGTGCTTTGTCCAACATTAGACACTTGTGCAGGGGTGGCAGTAAGTATTATTTCGCTACTACCAGGCGTAACCGTAACATTACTAAAATCAAACCAACCAACTACGGTCGAGCCCCACGCCCTGCCCGTAATTGAACCACCTGTCGTACCAATAGCGGTTGTACCGTCATTCGGCAATTGAACACTGTAATTATTAGTGCCACAAGTATTAGTGTTGTAGCAAGAAAGTGAAATATAACCATCCCACGCACTATTGTATGACAAAGCCCTAGCCCAACCTAAAATTTGAGGGAACGGTGGATTTCCAGCAGCGCTTGATAATATTGCAGTTGGCGTACAACTATTGTTATAGCTATTCTTAACAGGGCAACCGCTTACATCACTAGCATTAAACGAAATCCAACCAATGTTTGACGACCAAGCATAGCCCGACATTTGACCAGTACCGTAATCGATTACAACACTATAAGGTTTAGTGTCGCACAAGTTACCTGGCCTGTCAGCACAATTTAAACTGACCCAACCAACATTGTCGCTCCATGCATAACCATGCAATACATGGTCGCTCACGTTAGCTGAAGCAATTTTTGTAAAACTAAAAATACTTATAAATATAAAAAACACAAAAATAAAACTGAATTTAAGTAGTTTTGTAAGGCTATTATTCATGACTTTATTATACACCTTGCAAGAATAAAAAATAAGTATATAGTGTGAATAGCCCGCCTAATCAGCGGGCACAACTTTTATTAAAATTCGAAAGAATTAAATAATTATTATAAAAACTAAATAATAACTCAAGAACAATAAAATATATGTTTGATCTAAAAGCAATGAAGCTTGCCCTGGAACAACTAGAGCAAGAGCGCAAAATCCCCCGTGAAAAAATCCTAGATGCCATTGAACACTCATTGGCTGCAGCTTACAAAAAAGAATACGGCAAAAAGGGCCAAATTGTAAGATGTAATTTTGATATTGATAGCGGTAAAACTGAATTTACCCAAGTAAAAGTCGTTGTTGACGATAGTCTAGTTATAAATATACCCGAAGAAGAATTTATACCGATCGAAGGCGACGAACGCGTTCGCTATAACGAGGAACATCACGTAATGATAAATGACGCAAAGCTTATAAAAGCCGACGCACAACTTGAAGACGAAATAGTTTTCCCGCTAGAAGAAAAATCTGACTTTGGCCGTATTGCCGCGCAAACTGCCAAACAAGTTATTATCCAAAAAATTCGCGAAGCTGAACGTGGCGCCGTACTAGAAGAGTTCGGTACACACGAAGGCGAGGTTGTTAACGGTATTGTCCAAAAATACGAAAATGGCCTTATTTTAGTTGAATTCAACCGCGCAACTGGTGTTATACCCAAAGAGGAACAAATCCCTGGTGAAACTTACCAACGTGGCGACCGTATTCGTGCTTATCTATTTGCAGTTGAAGACGGTTTGCGTGGCGTAAATTTGCGCCTATCGCGCTCACACCCAAATTTCATTAAATCATTGTTTGCCATGGAGGCACCCGAGATTGAATCAGGCGTAGTTGAAATTAAATCAGTTGCCCGCGAAGCTGGCGCCCGTTCAAAAATCGCCGTTATGTCAAACGATGAACACGTTGACCCAGTTGGTGCCTGTGTTGGCCAAAGAGGTACTCGTGTTACAGCTGTTATGAATGAATTAGGTGGCGAAAAAATCGACATTATTCCATGGAGCGAAGACCCAAAAGAACTTGTTTCAAACGCGATTGCCCCAGCCCAAGCCTTAAATATTACAATACTAGAAGACGAACACCGTGCACTAGTTGAGGTTGCCGAAGACCAACTATCATTAGCTATCGGTAAAGGGGGTCAAAATGTACGCCTTGCCGCAAAACTAACTGGTTGGAGGATTGATATCAAAGGCCAAGAAGGTACTCGTACTGAACAAGAACCTGATGCATTTGATGCTGCAGAAGGCGAAGTGATTCACCACTCTGGAGACCTAAAAGAAGCTATTGATACAGCTGTTGAGGAAAACGATACAGAAGTTGAAAATGCTGTAGTTACTGACGAAGAAAATGTAACTGAAGAAAAAGTAGAAACTAACGAAACAGAATAATATGGCAAACATCGATCACAAACCATCAAAATACATGTTGAATTTGCAACACGTACTGCCCGCATTTTCTGACGAATCTAAAAATATCATTAACGGTATTATTGAAATCAATTCGGGTTCAATAAATAAATATGAACTTATAACCGAAAGTGGCCAATTAAAACTTGATCGCGTAGGTTACTCATCACTTGCCTACCCAGTGTCATACGGCGCAATCCCTAAAACCTGGGACCAAGACGGCGACATGTTGGACTTTATCATTGCCGGCGTTAGCGAACCATTGATCCCTGGATCAGTAGTAGAGGCTCGCGTTATTGGTATTATGAAATTCGAAGACGGTGGCGAAATTGATGACAAAATCATTACCGTACTATCAAGCGATAAACGTATGGACCACATAACTTCATACGAACAACTGGGCGACCACTGGCAAAAAGAAACCGAGCACTATTTCGAATACTACAAGCATTTGAAAAAACCAGGTACTTGTAAAGTGTTAGGATTCTTTAATGTCGAAGAAGCCGTGCACGTTATCAAAGAATGTGAGGAACGTTATGTAACTGACTATCTACCAAAATTCGAAGACTAAAAACAAATTAGAGAAATAAAAAAAGCCCCGACAACTATTTTAGTTATTCGGGGCTTTTTGGTTGTATAGATAAAACTACTTCTTTTTTGGTTCTAAAAAACTTAGAATCTCATTTAAAAGTGGTTCATTTTTAATTTTACCTTTTTGAACCAGGTCTTTGATAATAGTTAGGTTACTTTTGATATGAATACCGCCACCAAATTCGTTCATATTTTTTGGTGATAATGGCACAGCACGGTAACCATCACTATCCGGATTTAAACACCAAACCCTTTTGCTAGACCTAACGTCTTTGGCCATTTGTCTACATTGTTCAGTAAAAGACATTTCGTTCCAGGGTTTTTTGCCATAACGAAAGTACAGCATAAACCCGCAACCAAGGATAAAGGCAGAAACCGCGACAACAAGAGTATTAAAATCTTGCTCGGGTGTACCATTTGAGCCTGAAAAAACTAAAACCAAAAGGATGCCAAACAGGCAAAACAGGATGTAACTTATTGTTTTGTAAATTTTCATATTTAAAAGGACTATTTGTGTACTTGAATTATAGCACCTTATATACAAAAAGTCAATATGTAATAAAAAGCAGGGTTATACGTCATACACTATATATATAGCCAATGTAGACTATTTTACTAAAAAGGCTTATAATACAATATATGTTAAACACTTCTAACAACAAACAATCAAATACAGGCTATGCAAAGCTATTTTTAAATGGCCTTTTTGTTGCACTTCTAGCTATTGCTACCCTAACTAGCCCAGTACTTACAAATGCCCAAACTGCCAATGACAACAAAGACCAAAAATCAGATGTAAAAACTGACAATAAAGATGACGTTAAATCAGCTAAAGAATTAGAGAAAGAGAAAAAGACCGCCAAAGACGTAAAAAACATAACCGATCGTATCAATAAAAACAAAGACGAATACGTTATTCAAATTCGTACAAAGTTTCTATTAAACGCTGACAGCCTATCGGCTATTTCGGCTAAAATTGATACTCGAATTTCAAAAATCGAAATTTCAGGTGAAGATGTTACGTCAATGAACGACAACCTTGATAGTGCAAACGAAAGTATTAAAAAGGCAAAAGCACTGCTTAAAACACTTCCAGCTAAAAAATCAGCTATCGACTATACTGACGCTAAAAAATACGCCGGTATAATTATCGAAGCGCGTGATAACCTAGAAAACGCCAAGGCAAACCTATCGGTCATAATCTCTGATTTAAAAGACCTAGTTATCGATAAAGACGATGACAAAAACTAACAGTACTAGAAATCCTGTTTTAGTTACCCTGCTTGTTTTAATTGTTTATACACACTGTTTCATTTTGCCGGAGGCAAACTAATTAACAAAAACAGTAGTGACAATGCATTGCAAGCCCGCGCTGGATTGCTAGACGAGGTAGACAACGAAAGACTTAAACAAGAATCTGTCGAGCTAGACCAAATACAAAATGAACTAGACCAAACCGACCTAGGCGCGCTACCCCAATAAAAAATACATTACCTATATAAAAACCGGCAAACAGTCGGTTTTTTGCATTATTTAAACTTTTAAGATAAACTGACCTCATGAAAATAACAACAAACAAAAAGGACGGCAGTATGGCCGAAATGCTAGTGTCTTTTGATTGGGCTGAAATTGCCAAACACAAAGACGCAGTTTTAAAAGAAATTCAAGCGACATTTGAAATTGATGGTTTTCGCAAGGGTAACGTACCATTTGATATGATCGAGAAAAACGTTTCAAGCCTAGAAATTTGGGAGCGTTGCGTTGAAAACGAATTACAAGAAAAATATGCCGATATTTTAAAGCAAGAAAACGTCGACGCAATTGGCCGGCCGATGGTTACAATTTTAAAAGTTGCCGCTGACAACCCTGTTGAGGTTAAGATCGAAACAGCAGTATACCCAACCATTACACTGCCCGATTACAAAAAGGTTGCATCAGATGCAATGACCGAAATTAACAAAGAGGTTACAAGTTTCGAAGCAACTGACGAAGAGTTAACAAAAACTTTTGAAGAACTGCAACAAATGCGTGCCCACCAAAAATTACATGGCGAAGGTGGCCATTCACACGACGACCATTCACATGGCGAAATCACACCCGACATGTACCCGACACTTGATGACGAATTTGCAAAAAGCTTTGGGTTCGATGATCTTGATAAAATGCGCGAAAAAATGCGCGAAAATGTTGTTAAAGAAAAAGAGCAAAAACACTCTGACAAATCACGCGTAGCATTGATCGAAAAAATTATTGAGGCCACAAAAGTTGAAACACCTGAAATACTAATTACCGCTGAACTTGATAACATGATGCACCGCATGCGACACGATATTACAATGATGGGTCTAGCCTTTGAAGACTACCTAAAACACATTAATAAAACTGAAGCTGATTTGCGCGCCGAATATACAGGTGACGCCCAAAAACGTGTTTCATCAAAATTAATTATCGAGGAAATTTCAAAGAAAGAAAATCTAAAACCATCTGATGCCGATATTGAAAAAGAGGTTATAAGGTTAATGAACGAATACCCTGAAGCAGACCGTGTTCAAACAACAATGTATGTTGAATCAATCTTAACTAATGAAAAAGTTTTCAGCTTCCTAGAAGGTAAAAAGTAATTCTAAACAATTAAATAAGCATAAGAAAAGGGCCTCAACAATTTTTATAATTGTTTAGGCCCTTGTGCTTTGAAGTGCGGTTATACTTTGTTGGATCTTTATAAAATCCTCCGAAAGTGTTTAACCCTGCGCGCATTGCATTCGCAATGGCTTTAGTGTCCTTTACTGGGTCTGATATCATCAAACCGTTTTTTATCTTTTTATTTTTCGTTGCCATATAAATAACTGTTTTATGCTTATATTATACACCCATAATGTATATTTGTCAAGTGTATTATAGCCTTTAAAAATATGCTAATATTGGCTTTATACGGGCCAAAAACCTTGATTTATTTACAAATTTATTAATTAAACCTTTAAACAATATGTTAATACCAACAGTTATTGAAAAAACCATGAACGGCGAACGTGCCTACGATATATACTCTCGTCTACTAAACGAGCGTATTATATTTTTAGGTGGCCCGATTGACGATCATGTTGCTAACTTAATTATCGCCCAACTGCTATACCTTGAACACACTGACTCTAAAAAAGATATTTCATTTTATATAAATTCACCCGGTGGTTCGGTAACTGCAGGCCTTGCAATACTTGATACCATGAATCATATTAAATGCGATGTTTCGACTGTATGTGTTGGTATTGCCGCATCAATGGGTGCGCTACTATTATCAGCCGGCGCCAAAGGTAAACGATTTGTATTACCAAACTCAGAGGTCATGATTCACCAAGTTATGGGAGGTGCCGAGGGCCAAGCTT
>JAGOOX010000037.1 GCA_017992305.1 Minisyncoccota bacterium | reverse complement strand
GTACAAAAACTAGTCATCAAGTAAGCGTAAAACTAAGTTCTTTTTAAACGGGCCCCAGGGCCCGTTTTTTAGTGCCCAATTTTGATCAAAAAAGACCTTACGGTTTACCCACACCTTGACTTGACTAAAATAAGTATTCATGATAATATAGAAGGACAAAGCGATTTTTTAGAAGTAGTCTCTCTCATTATATCTATTTGTATATTATTATTTATGAAAAAAATCTAATGAAAGGTACTATAAAAAAACTTGTTAAAGAAAAGCTTTTCGGTTTCATCCTTGATGAATCAACTGGAAAGGACGTTTTCTTCCATGGTAACAACCTAGTTGGCGCAGACTTTAATGACCTAAATGAAGGTGATTCAGTTACATTTGAAATTGAAACTACTAACATCCGTGGTGAAGAAAAGACTGGTGCTGTAAACGTACAACGCGCATAATACTAATTATGTAAACAAAAATACTCTGGCCTTGGTCAGGGTATTTTTGTTATTTAGTATGTTATTGGGGTAATAGTAGGTATTATTGCCTTTTTTCATCTTTTGTGTTAAAATAAATTCATGAAGAAATACGAGCAAGATCTACTAACTAGCCAAGAACAGCTAACCCTGGGTGTGTTTTTAGAGTCTTTTAATAAAAATATGCCTGAAAGCTTCCCAAAAGCGACGGCACCACTGCTTAAAAAATTCAAAGATTCTCACGAATCGCTATTCAAAGACAGTAATTCATGGTCACTTGATGTGCACCGCAAAAAGCTAATTGACTGGTTGCCGGGTAATATATAAAAAACCTCATGTTGTATGAGGTTTTTTACTTTATATTTGCATATTACTGATTCAATGGCAGTTCCATAAAAAATGTCGAACCTTTGTCTACACCGCCCGATTCGGCATACATTTTGCCACCGTGTCTTTCAATTATAATTTTTGACAAGTATAAACCTAAACCCATACCGTATGAATTCAGTGCCTGCGCCCGGTCGCCACGATAGAATTTTGAAAAAACCTTCATTTTATCAACCATGTTCAAGCCTATACCGTTGTCTTGTACAAAAAATACAATTTTTTTACCCTGGTTTTTGCAATCGACATTAATTTGGCCGTTGTTTGGTGTATAGGTTAGGGCGTTTTCAATTAAAACATCGATAACAAACGAGATTCTTTTTAGGTCAGCGGTTAATAGGGGCATTTTATCAAAAATTGAAACGTTCATTTGTATACCTTTTTTATTAATTAGACCTGCGTGTTTCAAAAGTGATTCCTCGACTATTTCTCGAATTGAAACAGCCTTGAATGTGTAGCTTGAAACATCACGCACATCAATAATACCCAAAAATGTGTCTACAACCGCCAATAATCGGTCAGAAGCGTTTTCAATGTCTTGAATGTAGTTTTGCCTTTCGGTATACGATTCAGTGTTTTTAAGCTCATTAGCGGTCCATAGTATTCTAGTTAGCGATGTTCTAAAGCTATGGTTCACAATTGTGGCAAAGTCATGTTCAGATTTATTTGATTTTAAAAATAGTTTTATGTAATGAAAAACCAAGGCTGCAATACTAGCATAAAAAACATAGTCTATTATAAGAGGTAGTCCTGACTGACCGTACTTAATAGCAATTTGGGTGCTATTGTTCATAACATAAACCAGGCCTATAAAATAAATAGCAAGCATTGTAACGCTTAAAATTTTGCGAAATTTGTTCATATTTAAAGTATACCGCATATTCAATTTTTTAAAAATAAAAAAACGCCAGTATTTAGTTTAACTAATACTGGCGAAGGTTTTGCAATGCTAAGTTCTTTTGTAGACTGGCTGATTATTGTGTGTATAGACTTCACAATATGTACCAGAATGAGTCTCGGGGTCATTTTCAGGATCAAGTTTTTTACCACATTCTAGTATTTGGACAACACTTTTTGTTTCAGTGGTGGCGTCTTTGCTGTCTTCAAACACGTAACACAAAACAATATTTTTTGAACTATCATTGCCTTCTTGTTTATCATCGCCAGGAAAACAACAATACGTGGGTAATACTTTTTTAAAAGTTTTTGTTTCTACTTTTCTGAGGGCTAATAATGCTTCCATGGGTTCGTTTTTAGGTTCGTTTATTCAAGTATATTCAAATTAAAATCTTTTGTCAAAAAAAAACCCGCTCAATACTGAACGGGTTTTTGTGTACACCTGAAAACAAAACCTAAGAGGGGATTTGAATTTCTTTCAATCTCTCCTCAAACTCTTTCTTGGTGATTTCTTTTGACTTCTTTAGCATATTAAGCTCAATACCTTCTGGTGTCTTGAGTTTAGCTGCCCGATCATCAAAAATACTCCGGGTGACAAAGCCCTCACTAGGTCCATCCCCGTTAATTCTTTTTACTTTTATTTGCTTTGTCATACTTTGTATTATAATATCACTTTAAAGCTATTTGTCAATAGCTTATTTAGCAGAGCCTAGTGGGTGGCGTAATTCGGTCTTTCTGACTATTTTTGAGCCCTCCATAACAACTGAATATATCGATGCTGTGTCAATGATGGTGTGTTCGTGGTGCGCACGGTAGTACTCAACAGCTTCTTCTTTTGAAAACTCAACAGCTCCAGATGTTTTTATCAAAATTTTTTCCATTCTTTCTTCGTCAAAGTCGGTAAAGCCAGATTCACGCAATTTCGCATAAGTTTCTTTTTGTGAAAGCATCCCCATAATTAGCAATGTATTTAACTCACCAGATTCGGCTTTGTAGTAATCAATAAATGCCTGTGCTGTAACTGACTGGTCGGGTGCGCTTAAGTTGTCTTGCACAAATTGGTCTAATATTAACCCGAACGTAACCAAACGCTCTTCCTGCTTGGCTTTCAGTATCTCAAGGTTTGCAATTTCAGATTCATAACGCTCTAGTTCAGATTTTTCACTGTCTGATAAAGCCGACTTACTTTTAAGGTCAAGAACGGCTAGTTTTTTATCTTGAATTTCTTGTTTTTCTAATTCAATCTCGTCAATAACTTCACTACTATTTTTTGTAGCTTCGTTTTTACTTAGTACACTTATCAATGTTGGCAGGCTGTCTATGTATTCTTGGTGAGCTCGTATAATGTCCTCAATCTTTTCAGCTGATGCCGCACTTTTAACCTGTATTAAATTAACTGTTTCAACTTCGCCATCAGTATTTTCAAAGCCTTGTATTAAATCAACGGCATAACGAGCATCCATTTCATCATTTGTACCAATCCATACTCGGTCTTTGGGGTACTCGGTTTGATTTTCAAGAGCCCTAACTGCATTATAAGTACTTTCAACACCGCGAACTAGCCCAAAAACTGTTTCTTGCTTTGTTATAGAGGCCTCTTTGTATTCTTGAGCTAACCATGATTTTATAAAGTTTTGTAAATTATCATTAAGGGCGATTTTGTTTTGGTAAACCAGTCGTAACATTTTATTTTGAAATGCCGCTTCGGGTAAGCGCAAAACACGAGTGTCTAAGCCTTGCTTGTTTCCTCCTAGTGAAAGCATTTTGTCGGCATTTTTATTGTCTCGAGCTGTTATACCTATAAAATATCTTTTTAATTCACGGCTGATTTCGTTTTGGTATTTTGCAATGTCAAACTCCTCTCTTTTTTCAATAGAGGTAATTGGTTCATCACTTACTCGGTTTGGCGCCTCATTACGTTTTTTTAATGAAGGGTCTTTTTCTACAGCTACATTGAATTTTGGTTCTTCCATAATGTTTTTATTATACTATAAATTAAAACTCTATGGTATATTAATAAAACATGAACAAAAATGGGCAAAAAATATTAATCTTGGTAGCTATACTTATTATAGCTTTTGGCCTGTATTACTTTTTTAAACAAAACATAAACAAAGTGCGCCCTGTACCAAACAAAACCCCCGCTCAAGACCAAGTTGTAAACACGGCAAATCCCGAACCGGTCGTACCAGTGGTTACCGAAATACCTGAAATAGGTGAATATTATTTATACACAGTCTCTGAAACTGACACAGTAAATAAATTAAAGAAAGAGTTAGATGTAAATGGGGGCGATGAAAAATTTAAACTAGTTTTAGCTATAAACCACATTGATTCTAAATTCGTGGGCAAAGGCACAAAGCTGGTGGTGCCCAAAACCTTCCCCGATAATTTGCAAAACTTTTTGTTGAACTATTCGCCATTTCCAAAAAACATACCCCAATTAAACAGCGTACCAAAAATTATTTTAATCTCGCAAAAAATCCAATACATCGCCGCTTATGAAAATGGCGTATTGGTATATTCGGCGCCAGTTATTACTGGTAAAAAATCTACTCAAACCCCAAATGGTTTATTTACAGCCAACTGGAAGGCTAAAAAATCTACCAGCACCGTTGATAGTTCATGGATATTGCCCTGGGTTGTAAATTTGGACAATTTCGACGGTATTTCAATGCATGAATATGAACTACCTGGCTACCCAGCTAGTCATTCGTGTATTCGTATGCGCGAAATTGACGCAAAATGGTTTTATGATTTTGTTAATCAGTGGCAATTAACACCCGATGGCAAAAGCATTGCTGTACATGGCACTCCAGTACTAATTTTTGATAGTTATGAATATGGCAAAGTCAGGCCGTGGTTAAATTTAGCCACTGACTCAAAATATTTAAATATTAATGAAACTGATTTAAATAATAAACTAGAACCCTTTATGGATAAAATTTTAAATTACGCCAAAGAGGTGGTAAACTAATAATATTAAATTATGGATTTTTCGACTCATCACAACCAAGACGTACTTTTTCTACTAATAATTACACTATTTGGTGCAATTTCAGCTATTTACATAGTATGGAAGGCAAATAAAACAATTGCGTACCTAGACAATATTTCAAACATAGCATCAGTTGAAG
>JAGOOX010000036.1 GCA_017992305.1 Minisyncoccota bacterium | reverse complement strand
CCGCTTTGGAACTAAAAACAAATATGGGTTATACTATTTAGTATGAAACTAATTCTAGGGAGCTCGTCAGTATTTCGTCAAAAAGTGCTTAGGGAAAGAGGTATTAATTTTGATATCATAGAGCCCAATATTGATGAAAAGAAAGTTCGTACCTTACACAACGAAGACACTCCCATTGTGCTTTCATATGCTAAATCTCAAGCCGTTATTAAAAAAATTACTGAACCAGCCATTATTATTACTTGTGACCAGGTCATTGTGTGCAATGGTGAAATTTTAGAGAAGCCTGAACATATTGATGAAATTCGCAGGTGGTACACAATGTACGCACAACACCCGGTGCACTATATAAATGGTATTACTGTATACAACACCGAAAACCAGGCGTCACTAACCGCCCAAGAAATTTCAATTGCTAATTTTAAAGAAATCCCCGATAGTTTTATAAATGAGCAATTTAGTAAAGGCGATATTCTTAAATGTTGCGGAGCTATTTCTGATGAAACCCATGATACATATGGCACCCTAATACAGGGCTCGAAAGAAAGCGTAATTGGCATACCGGTTGATTTTATTATGGATATGATTAAAAAAATAGAATAATGACCTTAGTCTTTACAGGCAACATTAAAACAAAATGGATGTACTGCATTCTAATCATTATTGGCTTTCTTGTGCCATACGCAATTGTTAATCACTTGCCACTAGATCGATACACAATATCTTTTATTCTTGGCGAGGAGTACATACCATTCTTACCTTGGACTTTTATTGTCTATATTTCGGCCTTCATACAAGGTGCAATAATTATTCGCCATGCTCCACCAAAATTCTTACCTCGAGCGGTTTTTATAGCTAGTTGCATGTTACTTGTTGGAATTATGTTTTTTCTATTATTACCAATTGAGTACCCGCGAAGTTTATACCCCAACACAAATAGTTTAATTAATTTTTTTAGGCAAACTGACGCAGCCGGCAACTGCCTACCATCACTACATGTAGCAATGACAATTTTTTTAACTAGTTACTATACTTTATTTGAAAAATCATTGTTGCGTAAATCACTAATGTGGCTATGGACAGTTGCAATAATAATTTCAGTTTTAACAACCAAACAACACTACCTGGTAGATATTTTTGGAGGTATTGTTTTAACTATTCCATTCGTGACGCTATTAAGAAAAAAGATTAGTTTATAAAAACACTACATTACCACTTCTAGTTTATTTAAAATAATAGTATAATTAAAACATGATAGAAATGTTTGCATGGAAGGCTCGAGAATTTCAAAACTTTGAAAAAACCAATGACTGGTTTTGGGCTATTGGCCTGATTGCCCTAGCTGGTGCAATTTTAGCTATTTGGAGAGGCTCGGTTTCATTTGGTATTTTGATATTATTGTCAGGCTTTGTATTAATTGTCTTTGGCAAGGTACAGCACCCCGAACATTCAATACTGGTTAACAGTGATGGCCTAATGATTGACGAAAACAAGTTTTTATGGAAAGATGTAACCGGGTTTGCAATAATTGATGATCCGCAGGACGCCTTTAATAAAAAAGTGCTTTTTGAGACAACTCGTCCAGTTGCCCCAAAAATATCACTGCCTATAGATCGTTCAAGCGTAAACCCCGAAACACTAAAAAGCTTTTTACTGGTCCACACAACCGAAAAAGAGCTTAAAGAAAGCGTTGTAAAAGCCATCGCTGAAAAGGTTAGGTTTTAAAATATTTTAATAATGCTCTCGTCGTTCAATGGATAGGACACAACTTTGCGGAAGTTGCGATGTAGGTTCGATTCCTACCGAGAGCACAATGTACACGGTAGGTATCGAACCGTAGGCCAAATTTATAAATTTGGTTTCGAGCAAAGCAAGAGGCGGTTCCTACCGAGAGCACACCATAACAAAAACCACTCAACATTGAGTGGTTTTTGTTATTTCATAAATTAATTATTTATTGAATAGTTACAGGGAACGAGATTGTTTTTGAAACCTTCTCGCCACTTGGGTCCTCTTCATTTATTATAACTAATGCTGGGCCAGTATAGCCACTTAGTATATTAATATCGGCAAAATAGTTTACAGGCTCATCAGTCATCCAGTCTTGGCTGGTAGAAAGAGGTGTAGGGTTTGCAAGGTCTTTACCATAACCGTCTTTGACATACACAACACCGGCTTGCGCTTCAAAGGCTGTCCATGAACAACCCAACATCTCGCGCTCGCTATTATCAAGTGTTGCGTCAACGGTGAATTTTTGCCCAACTGAACCATTTTCAAGCGGGCCATCAATTGTCATGCCACAATTTTTTATTAAATCGCTAACCTGCTCTACATTATCAGTCTCGGGTTGCTGTAGAACATTACCACTGTAATATTTAGTATATGCAACTAACCCACCAACAAATAGTACGACCAACAATAGGCTAACTAAAATATTTTGTTTTTTTTGATTATTGTTTATATTGTTTTGATTTTCAGTGTTCATGTTATTTTAAATTTTATATTTATAAATTTGTTTGACCCAGTGCCCAAGCCTTTAATTTTGCGTAACTTACCTCGCCACATAAATACCCGCCCGTTTGTGTATTGTAAAAAAATGGTATGCCTAAAACTTTTACATGGCCATTGTGTTCGAGCGCCTCTACCCTGTCCATGTTTTCTTTGTTGTGCCAAACCTCAAAACGTTTTATAGGTATTTGTAACTCGTGTTCAAGTTTATCAAGCCGTTCGCGCATGACTTCGCATATTGGGCACTCTAGGCCATAGTATTCTTCTAAATAGGGTTCCATAGATATATTATAACAAAAAAACGCAAGTTTTGTACTTGCGCTTTTTTGTTATTTTGTCATTCGTGAAAGTTGAGCTTTTCGGCGAGAAGCGGTGTTCTTTTTAATAACTCCGTTTTTAGCCGCCTTGTCGATAACACTGTAGGCCTTTGAAAGTTCTTTCTTGGCTTCTTTGATATCAGTTTTAACAAGTTTTACAACTTTTTTGGTTTCTTCTTTTAGAACCTTTTTTGTACGATCATTTATAGCCTTGTTTAGCATAGATGTTCGTAGGGCTCTTTTGGCTGTTTTTGTTACTGGCATATACAAACCAATATACTATAAAATCATTTTTTTGCAAGCCCCCACACCTATATTTATAACTATAGGTGTGGGGGCAAGCCGTACCCAAGACATGACGAAAATTTAAGCATTTAAATACTTTGCCTAAATTATGCTAAAATAAGAGCATGATTGGAAGCATTCGCGGCAGTATAATAAATAAAGACCTAAATCGTTTCATTATTGAAACGACCGGCGTTGGTTATGAGGTAATAACAACCAGCAAAAACCTAGACCGACTAATCGAGGCGCAGACTTACTTTGTATACATTTACACCAGCGTGCGCGAAAACGCCATAGACCTGTATGGGTTTTTAAGCCTAAACGAAAAAGACATGTTTACTACCCTGCTAGACGTTTCAGGCATTGGGCCCAAATCAGCACTAGGTGTTTTGAATTCATCTGATGTTGAAACTATTGTGCATGGTATAAAAACCGAAGACCCCGAGTATTTGGTTAAAATGGGCGGCTTGGGTAAAAAAATGGCCGAAAAAATTGTGTATGAATTAAAAGGCAAAACCCTACCAATAATTGACGGCGACGAACACGTACCCGAAGCCGACGATGCACTGTTGGCACTGGAAGCATTGGGTTACAGCCTATCAACTGCGCGCGACACATTGCGCATGATTGACCAAACACTAGACACCCGCACCAAAGTACGCGAAGCTTTAAAGATTTTGAGTAATAATTAGCCCTATATGCCAGAATTACCCGAAGTTACAACAACTGTTTTAGGTTTGCAAAAAGAGGCCGTTGACTGGACCATTTCAAATACTTGGACCGATTTGGCTGTTAACAAACCTAGCCGGTCAGATTTTTATGACACAATTAAATACCTACCCTTTTATAAAAACTTTATGCAGATTGTAAATGGGCAAAAAATTATTGACGCCGAACGACGCGCCAAAAATATTTTAATTCATTTGCAAAATGGCTATACAGTATTAATTCATTTAAAAATGACTGGTCACTTAATGATCGGTCAATATGAATTTAACAAGAAAGAAAACAAGTGGCACGTACACGATGACGAAAAAAATCATGCCTTGCGCGATAGTTACAATAAATATATTCATTTTGTTTTTGAATTAAGTAAAAACAAAAAAACTAGGCACTTGGTTTTTTGTGATGCACGCAAGTTTGGCAAAATTACGCTTATCAAAACATCTGAACTAGAGACTTCAAAACATTTGGCGGGCAACGGGCCTGAACCAATTCATTCAAACACAAACAAAAACATTTTGCGCGATATTAGCTTTGCCGAATTTGAAAATACTTTAAACGAAAAATATCCGAAAAATTCAAAAATCCCAATTAAAACTTTTTTAATGGACACAAAAACAATTGCAGGTATTGGCAATATTTATAGTGACGAACTACTATTTCGAGCAGGTGTGCACCCTAAAAGTATTTGGGTAAAAATCCCCAAAGATATTCGTAAAAAAATTTACACGGCCATGATTACGGTTTTAAAAAAAGGTATAGACTTTGGCGGTGATAGCACCAGTGATTATCGTAATATTTATGGAGAGCCGGGGCGTTTTCATGAAAATCATATGGCGTATAAAAACAAAGGGCAAAAGTGTTTGCAAAAGAATTGCGGGGGTGAAATTGTACGCGAAGTCATAAACGGTCGCAGTGCCCACTTTTGCAATATTCACCAAAAATTATATAATTAAAAAATGAAAGATAACCCATGGACAGAGTTTAGAATATTTATTGGTATAGGTATATTGTTATGGATTGCCTGGTTTTTGACAGGTGGTGTTGAGCGTTACGATAAAACAAAACCTTATGTTGAAAGACCAACCGAGCCCGGAGAAATAGTACCTGTTGGTGGCCCCAGCTACGTACCCGAATACCTGGTAAACTAATTTTTTTAAATTAAAATCTAAGAAAGTAATTCGAACAAAACAATTGCCCCAGCAACCACAACATTTAACGACTCTTTTTCACCAGCCATTGGTATTTCAATAAA
>JAGOOX010000035.1 GCA_017992305.1 Minisyncoccota bacterium | reverse complement strand
AACCTGTTTTAGCGCATCGGCTTCGTGGTTACGAATTGAACCACCACCGATTTCGTAACCATTTAATATTATGTCGTATTGAGTTGTTAAAATGTCACCAATATCTTTGCCATCCATTAGGTTTTGCATGTGCTCATTTTTAGGACGTGAGAATGGGTTGTGGGTAAACGTCCATGCGCCAGTAGTATCAGGGTTGTCAGATTTATCAGTACTTTCAAAAAATGGAAAGTCTACCACCCAACAAAATGCTAATAAATTTTCGTCATCTTTGTTTTCACGAATGTCGGGTCGGTCATTACCGTATTTAGACATAGCTTCGGCATAAGTTATACGAGGAAAAGGTATTTGTTGAATACGTTTATGCGGGTACAATTTTTGGACCAATTCAATAAGCAATTTTTCGTTCAATGACATGACGTCTTCCATTTGCACGAAACTTAACTCCATATCGATTTGAGTAAATTCAGGTTGGCGATCACCACGAGTGTCTTCGTCGCGCATACATTTAGCAATTTGGAAATACTTTTCAATACCACCTGCCATTAACAATTGTTTATATTGTTGTGGTGATTGTGGTAATGCATAAAAGTTACCTGGGTATAGTCGTGATGGCACCACATAGTCGCGTGCACCCTCGGGTGTTGATTTGGTTAGTATTGGAGTTTCTACTTCGATAAAACCTTCGTTATCTAAAAAGTTGCGAATAAAGTTTGTTAACTTGTGGCGATTACGCAAGTTTTTTTGTACACGAGCGCGACGCATATCTAGGTAGCGGTATTTCAAGCGGTGCTCCTCGCCTATTTCAGTACCATCAGTTGTTACATCAAAATATGGAGTCTCGGCACGATTTAAAACCTCAATACCAGTTATTTCAAGCTCAATGTCACCATTTTGCACATTGGCATTAATGTTGCGCTCTGGGCGTTTGTTTACAATAGCTTTAACAGTGATAACCCACTCAGTACGCAAGTCTTTGGCAACCTCGATGGCGTCGGTATGGTTTGGCAATACAACACATTGTATAAAACCAGTTTTGTCGCGCAAATCCAAAAAGACCATTTTACCCTGGTCGCGACGAATATGTACCCAGCCCGAAACTGTTACCTCCTCTCCTATTTTTTGTGCCAAATCGGCTATATATGTTCGCATAGTGTATATACTATATCAAAAAATCACCTTTTTTGCACTTAAAAAATTTAACAAATAATACTTGCAAATATTTTAATATATTGTATAATAAAAAGAGATTTAAAGATTAAAGCATGGATACAGAATCATTGAAGCAAGCCATAGAGTGTAGCTGCTACCAAATAAAACACGAGGTTAAGGAATCTATAAAGATAGAGTTAAAAAAAGGTGTGGCACCTAAACACCTTGAAAAAACTACCTTTTGGCATAAAAATATAAAATTTTTATGCCAACAAAAAATTATCTTTACTTTATGTAAAAAGGCCGAAAAGCAACCACTTAAATTCAAATTAATAAACTTAAAAAACTGGCTTAACGGTAACACCAAGCGCATAATACGAGAAGATATTGGCTCGTTTAGTGCATACATTATTAAACCAAAAGTCGTAACCCTAGAGGGTTGTGACTTTATCAAAGGAAGTTCTGTTATATACATTAATGCATTTGATGATTTCGTGCCCTTTGTTGAAAAGTATGGATGTATTGTTCAATCAAGTGAAATTAAATTCAAACTTAGAGATTTTGCTGATACTGATATATTCATACCTATCAATCGAATTACTGAATTTGAACTTATTCTAAACTAAGCAGTCGGGGTACCATACCCCGACTTTTTAATTATCCTTAATTTATACAAAACTAAACTCGTTAAACTAAAACTATTTATACCCCTCGGCTTGCAGGTTAAACAACCGAGCGTATTCGCCATTTAGATTCAGTAATTCTTCATGAGTGCCATGTTCATATACCCTGCCCTCATTAATAACACAAATTTTGTCGGCATTACGTACGGTTGAAAATCGATGTGAGATCATGATAACTGTTTTTTGTTTTGAGAATTTTTCAAGTGTTTCAAAAATTTTCATTTCAGCCTCGGCGTCAATTGAGCTGGTCGGTTCGTCAAGTATCATAACCGCAGGATCGCGATAAAACATACGTGCAATAGCCAGTTTTTGCCATTGACCAACTGACACATCTACACCATCGGTAAACTCCTTACCTAATTGGGTAATTTCTTTGTTAGGTAATTTTTTGACAAATTCAGCCTCGGCTAATTTTAATGCATGTTTAACATTTTTTTCGGCAGTTTTATCGTCTATGGTGTTATCATACCTACCCAGTATTACTAATTCATTCAAAGGTATTTCGTATTTGCCATATTCTTGGAAAAGCACACCTAGTATTTCGTACCAACTTCCTAGGTCATACTCTTTAATGTTTACACCATTAAACAAAATTTCACCCTCAGTCACATCATAAAAACGACATAGCAATTTAACAAAGGTTGTTTTACCGGCACCATTTAAACCAATTACCGCCAATTTATCACCAGCATTAATCTTTAAATTAAAGTCTTCTAAAATATACTTGGCACTATCTGGGTATTTGAAATATACGTTTTTAAATTCAATAACTGGAGCCTTGTTTTCAAATTTTTTAGTACCAGTGTTTTGGATTACAGACTTAGTGTCAATGAATTCAAAAAACGTTTTAACATATTTATAATCTGGGTATATGAACCCAATTCGAGTGAACATGTATGATAATGAATAGTTAAATGAAACTATTAAAGATAGCGCGAAAGTAAATGTACCTATTTTGATATCCCCAGCTATAACCTGATTTAGAAATATAAAAACAACATAGACAACACCAGATATTGATATCAAGGCTGTTAATATAGAGTACTTAAAAAGTTTATTCTCAAGCTCGCGTTGATCTTTATAGACACCATCAAATAAATTATCTATAAAGTTAATAAAGTATTTATATGATTTAGTTAGTCTAATTTCAATATAGTTTTTAAAATGCTCAAAATAACTTCGGTAGTATTGCATTTTTTTACGTTTTTCAGTATCTACGTCGTTACCCCAAATAAACCAACTATCACTACCATACTTCATTCTAGTTATAAGTATTGGAATAGAGGTTAGGAACAAAATCAAGAAACCAAGTTTGCTAAATTTAAAAATAGTTATAGATGAAACAATGAGGACTAAGACCTCCATTAGATAATTATTAAAGTCGGCATAGTAATTACTAAGCACCATAACCCCCTTTGATTCTATTTTATTTTTTAAATTTGTAAATTCGGCTTGTTCTAAAAGTTGTGGGTCAACCTCAGCGTCCTTTAAGGTTTTCATTAACATTAATCTTTTTTGGAAGGCAAACCGGTAATCTTTATTTAGGTACTGCTGAAAAATATTTAAAAAACTAGGCAACACCAACATTGCAATAAAGAGAATCAGTGGAACTGTTAGTATTGCCATGTTGTGATTTACAGAGAATGTTTGCAAACCGTTAATTAAATTACCCTGTATATAGTTTCGTATATAACCTAAAAATGCAATGACAACACCAACGGCAATATAGATGCGAATTTTCCAAGCATAGCCTATTTGAGCAATTTTAAAAACTCGCACATATTGGCGAAACATATCAGGTACGCTTTTTAATGTTTCAATAAAATCTTTCATGTTTTTATATTAACCCTACCTTTTGCTTAACTTCGTTCATTTTTTTAGTTGCAATTTCCAGTGCCACTGCCCCACCCTTTTGTAGAATTTGCATAACAGCTTCGGGGTTTTTGGCGAATTCATTACGGCGTTCGCGCATTGGGCCAAAGTAATTTTTAATACTTTCAAGCAATAAGTCTTTTGATTCTTTATAACCAATACCACCATTTTCATAACGAGTGCGAATTTCGGCCAATTGATCACTTGGAGTTACTAGTTTATGTAATGCAAAAATATTACATTCGTCGGGATTTTTTACTTCGTTCGGTGCCTTTGAGTCAGTCACAATACTCATGACGGCTTTTTGCCATTCTTCATCGGTACCAAATAGTGGCACAACGTTTTTGTATGATTTAGACATTTTTTGACCATCGATACCGGGCACTACGGCAACGTCGGGCATTATCATAGCCTCGGGTTCAACAAATGTTGGGCCATTTTGATTGTATAAATTATTAAATGTGCGCGCAGTGTCGCGAGCAATTTCTAAATGCTGGGCTTGGTCGCGACCGACAGGTACAACATTTACATCATATAACAATATGTCAGCCGCCATTAATACTGGGTAATCAAACATACCGACATTAATGTCTTTATTTTTAGCCTCGGCGTCTTTGAATGCATGAGTACGCATTAGTTCAGGCATGGTAGTTATGCAATTAAACACCCAGCATAGTTCGGCATGTGGTGGTACGTCAGATTGGCGAAACAAAGTTACCTTGTCAGGGTCTAAACCAATAGCTAAATAGTCTAGTATTAAATCCATTGTGTCTTTGCGTAGTACGTCAGGGTCTTTGGCACTAGTTAGGGCGTGCAAGTCAGGAATAAATATAAAAACATTATAATCACCTAAATTTTGCATATCGACGAATTGCTTCATAGCACCAAAATAATTACCTATATGGGCCGTACCAGTCGGTTTTACACCCGAAATAAGGGTTTTTTTAGCTGAGATATTCATATATATAAATATACCATTTCTTTGCCACACTTTCCACATTACCCCAATATTTCGGGCCGGCCCGCCAATATGTTAAAATCAAAGTCACATGGCAAATAACCCAATTCAAATTCGAATACCTCCACAAGATGTCGATGCCGAACGCGCCGTACTAGGTTCGCTATTGGTGCGCCCAGGTGCTATACATGAAATTTCAGATGTCATAAATTCAAAATCATTTTATTATGACAAGTTTGGCATAATTTACGACACAATGATTGAATTATCATTGCGCAGTGAACCTATCGATATTCTATCTGTTACAAATAGGTTGCGTGAAAAGAAAAGACTTGAACAAGTCGGTGGTCAATCAGAGGTTGTTGACCTGGCCCAAGCCGTACCTGCATCGACTAACATTCGATACTATGCCGATATCGTGCAAAAAAAATATGTTTTACGCGAATTGATCAAGGCGGCTGATAACATTGCCGAACTTGGTTTTAACGAAAGCGATAAACAAATTGAAGAGATTCTTGAATACGCTGAAAAAGAATT
>JAGOOX010000034.1 GCA_017992305.1 Minisyncoccota bacterium | reverse complement strand
TTTTAATATTGGGTGGTATTGGTTTGTTTATACAAACTTTTGTAGGTAATGCAATAATCATTAAAAATGTTAAAAGCGAAATAAACCTTGAGAAAAAGAGTGAGAGGGAGGTTGCCAAGTTTGAGAAGGAGGTAATCAAAGAAGAAATAACTTTAAACGAACTTTCAAGTAAACTAGATATTTTAACTCAAAAATTAAATGAAATCGAAGCCCGAATCAAATAACCTAAACGACATAGTGTATGATGTTATCGTTATTGGCGGTGGCGCATCAGGCATGATGGTTGCCGGTCGTGCCAGTGAGTTGGGTAAAAAGGTATTATTAATCGAGAAAAATAAAAGAATGGGCGAAAAGATTCGTATTGGTGGGGGCGGACGTTCGAATGTCACCAATGGTGAAATGGATATTCGCAAATTTTTAAGTATTTACGGTAAAAACGAGAAATTTTTATATTCTATTTTTGATCAATTCAGCGCCAAAGACACCTTTAAATTTTTTGAAGACCGTGGCTTACCACTGGTTATACAGGCGCGCCAGCGCGCATTTCCACATACTGAAAAAGCCGAAGACGTTTACAAGGTAATGGAAAAATACGTAACAAATGATAATGTTAAAATTTTAACTAATTCGCTAGTCACAAAAATAAATTATAGTGATGGGGTAATTGTTAGTGTCGATTGCGGCAAAAATACTTACAGGGCTAATGAATATGTTTTAGCCACAGGCAGTTTGTCGCACCCTGAAACTGGATCAACGGGGGATGGTTTCAAGTGGTTAAATGACCTGGGCCATACTGTTGCAGCGCCCACGCCTTCAATTGTGCCATTATCGGTACCTGAAACTTGGGTTCACGTACTGGCTGGCGTATCGTTATCATTTATGAAAATAACTTTTTTTGTTGAAAATAGCGAGGGTGTACAAAAAAAGTCTTTCTCAAAAACAGGTAAGGTGTTATTTACTCACTTTGGTCTATCGGGTCCATTAATTTTAAATAGTGCAACCCAGGTGGCTGATTTATTACACTCGGGTAATGTTACGGCCAAAATTGACGCTTACCCTGATACTGACCTGGGTGCACTTGATCGCAAATTGGTTACTATTTTTGATAACAATAAAAATAAATTATTTAAAAACATTGTGGCCGAATTCGTACCAGAAGGCACACAAAAGGGTATTACACTGTTGTTGTCTGAGAAGATCGATATTGATAAAAAGGTGCATTCAATAACTCGCGATGAACGTAAATACATTGTAAATACATTAAAGTCACTGCCTATGACAATTGAGGGCCTAATGGGCTTTGACAGGGCAGTGATTGCTGACGGCGGGGTACCATTAAACGAAATTGATATGCGCACAATGCGTTCGTTAAAGGTTAAGAATTTATTTATAACTGGTGACCTATTGCATATAAACCGACCGTCGGGTGGGTTCTCGTTGCAGTTATGTTGGACAACTGGTTATGTTGCAGGTAACAATATTGGGGTTTTGTAGTATAATGTTTTGATATGAAAGGATTTATAGCGGTTGTGGGCACGGCCCAAATTTTACTGTTTTTAGTACACTATGTTTTTTATCGTTTTGGTATTGATAATTTTTCAGTATTACTAAAATATAAATATATTTTTGGTTCAGTTTTGTTTATATTGTCTTTCTCTCTTACGGCTAGTATGTTGCTAATGAGATCTTTTGAAAATAAGTTAACCGAAGGTTTTTATTATGTTTCAGCAATTTGGCTGGGCACTATTTTATGGCTACTGTTTAGTGTAGCTGCTAGTGTAATATTTCAAAAAATTTTTACATTACTAGGCGCCGGTATTTTGGCAAAAAACTTCATACCAACATTTTTTGTAATGGTTGCGATTATCATTTCAGGTTATGGTCTTTATAATGGACGTAATACAAATGTGGTTAAGGGTAATTTATATATAAATAATTTACCTAGCGAGTGGGTGGGTCGTACAGCTGTATTTATGGCCGATACGCACTATGGTAATATTCATACGAAAAAACAATCCATTGCCGACACTAAGCTTGTAAACTCAATCAACCCTGACTTTTTGTTTATTTCGGGTGACTTTTTTGATGGGCCCAAAAAAGACTTGATGCAGTTTACTGAGGCTTATAAAAATGTACACCCAAGATTGGGTAAGTATGTTGTTAGTGGTAACCACGAAGCTTATGCGGGGCTAGAACAAAGTGAACAAGCATTAACTGATGCTGGTTTCGTATTGTTAGATAGCCAAAGCCTTAATGTAGAAGGAGTTCAATTAATCGGCATACCTTATACAACCAGCTCCAAGACAGATTTAGACACTATGACTACCTCGTATGCATTTGATGCAAAAACTTATAATAAAGACTTGCCAAGTATTGTTTTAAAACACGTACCAATTTCGACCGATATTATAAGTAATGCTGGCGCATCATTTGCGTTTTTCGGGCATACACATCGTGGGCAAATGTGGCCATTTTCATTGTTGGTTAAAAAAATATATGGCCAACATTACTATGGTTTTACAAAAACAGGACAGACCGATTTTTATACAACGAGTGGCGTTGGCGGTTGGGGTCCACCACAAAGAATAGGGACCAATAGTGAAGTGCTTTTAATAACTTTCTATAAAAAATAAACAAAAACACTCTTGATTTATAAATTTAATTTAATTTTTGTCAAATAAAAGTAATTAACAGGTCTTGACTTGTGGGTTGTTTACCTAGGGGCGAATGTGCTATAATATACTCATAGTAAATTATTAGTAAATACTAGATATTATTTATATGGCAGAAGTAAAAAAGACATCAGCTTTCATGAAGCCGATGAAAATCAGTGACGAATTAGCAAAAGTTGTAGGTGCAGGCCCAATGCCTCGCTCAGAAGTTGTTAAAGCTTTGTGGGTATACATCAAAAAACATGATTTACAAGACCCAAAGGCTAAAAGAAACATTATAGCCGATGCTAATCTAAAACCTGTTTTCGGTGGTAAAGCTGTTGTTGACATGTTTGAAATGACAAAGCTTGTTTCAAAACACCTTTCATAATATTTAACTCATTAAAATAACATGGGAAAAGGTAATAATAGCCAAAGAAAAGAGACAAAGAAGCCTAAAAAGCCAAAAGCTGTATAGGTTTAAAAATACTAAAAGCCCCCTATGTTGGGGGCTTTTAGTATTGACTAAATACTTTTAATATGTTAGTCTTTGAGTATTAGAAGCCAAGCCTAAAATTAATTTTGGGCACAACAAAATAAACATGTTAATGAATAAATTTATGAAAAACATCTCTATGGGGCTATTGGTGCTGGCTGTATTTTTAAGCACATCAGTTAATATATTTGCTCAAGATGTAAATATCGAAGTAGACCAATGTGCAAATATTGGTGGTACGCAAATTGATATACCAGGTGGCTACCACAGGTCTTTTGATAATGATTGTGAGCCTTACAATGAAAACGGCATGCCTAGTATACAAGTTGCACAAGACGTTATTATAGACGTTTGCCCAAATTTAACTGGTGATCAAGAAATCGTACCGGTTGGTTACTATTTGGTTGACAACACAAATTGTTTACCTGACGTTTGCCCAAATATAAAAGGCGCTCAAGCTAAAATACCTAATAATTACTGGATCGGTGATGGTGAGTGTCGTATCAATATTGACATCGGTGCCTCTACCAAAGACGGCTTAACACTATCTACACCACGAGCTTCTGGAAAATATGTTTATGATGCTTGCCCAAACATGTGGGGTATACAAGGTGGCGTTCCAGCTGGTTACCTAAAAGACACTGCTACAAATAAGTGTATGAAAAAACCAGTTGTTAAAATTGTTGTACCACCACAAGTTAAAAAGGGTGATTTTTGCTCAAATATAGAAGGTGCACAAGACGGTTTACCTGCTGGTTACAAACGCCCAGAGGGTACAACTACATGTTTTAAAATATAAAAATTATTTTGAATTAAAAAAAGCCTCCAAATCGTGGAGGCTTTTTGCTATATAGAGGGGGTTGATTTAGGTCAGTCAAGTGTGACTTAGCTTATTGCTCAACAGTAGGTCCATTTTGTCTTTGGCTAAGTTAGCCAAAGAATTTCTTTGGAAATCTTCTGTGGTAGGCTCTTCTTGGTTTTTATTATTTTTGTTAAGCATTTCTTCAAATGCTCTAGAGGACATTGGTTTTTTCATGGCGGTATATGTTAATTGCTCTATTATATTTATACCAAGTATTAAAACATTTGGCAAGTATATGTATCTATGTGTTATATTATACTAATGGACAAGACTAAAAGCAGGGTAGAAGGTACTTTTTTTCTAGAGCTAGTGGGTATTTTTATGTTACCACCGGTTGCCTTGTATTTATCTAAAACTAAAACTCAGGCACACTTGGTTGTGTTAATATTTGCGGTAATATTATTACTGGCTATTATTGCGCGCGAAAAAATGAATTTTGCCGATTTAGGTATTGGTCGAAAGTTTTTAGTTTCGGGTTTTGTGCCATACCTACTGTTTACAATTATCGGTGTTTTAGGTATTAAGTTTTTTGCTAATAAATTTGGTTTTGAAACTTATTATAACTGGTGGAACAATGCGCAATTTTTGACTTTATTTATACCGCTATCAATTGCCCAGGAGTTTGCCTATCGATCGTTTTTGATGCCTCACCTAAGAAGTATTTTTAAAGAAGCAACAACTGTTATATTGGTCAATGCTGGGTTGTTTGCAATGCTACACTTGTTTTATCCTGAACCTGCGCTTGTACTACCCCTTGCCTTTATCGGTGGTTTGGGTTTTGCGACGCTTTATTATATGTACCCAAATTTTTGGCTAGCTTCATTTGCGCATATAATTTTTAATTTTGTAGCTGTTTCGTCTGGGTTTTTCGTTATTGTTTCTTGAGGTTTTTTGTTTTATAATATCAATATACAAGGGAGGTGTAAATTAATTCAAGCTTAATTCGAATTTTAAAATGTTTAAACAAAATCTAAAAAAAACTATATTTATATTAACGTTAAGTACATATTTGTTTACTGGTGCTGGTTTTGTATTTGCTCAAACAATTAAAACAACAATAAAAACCGAAGACAAAAGCTTGACCCAAACCTTACCTGGTCTTAAACAACTTGAAGCTTTTAGGGTTAAAAAGCAAAACGAATGCCAGGTTAACTATGTAAAATACAAAAAACTTGTTGCCGACAAAGACCTAAACACAATAATCGATACAACTAAACGCGACCTAGCTTACGAGGCTACCCAAAATGCATTACCCGAAGACTTACGCCAACCAACAAATTATGGCTATACTGCAGGGCTTGACGATTCTAAGAATTTTATAAAATATCATACAAACGGTATGTG
>JAGOOX010000006.1 GCA_017992305.1 Minisyncoccota bacterium | reverse complement strand
TTAGAAACTTTAAAGTCTTTTGAAAATGCAGCCAAGGCTTTTTATGGTGACAAATTTCAATACTATTTAGATTCAATGATTAGTGAATATAATAAATTGCAAAATAAACTTGATGGGCACAAAGAAATTTTAAACGATTTGCGTGATACAAATGACTCATTAATAAATACTAAAACAAACTCGACTATTAAAACACTGACTGTTATGAGTTTTATAATGTTACCACTGTCTTTAATTACAGGTCTTTTTGGTATGAATATGGAATTTACAATTATTCAAAAACCAGATGATTTTATTGTATTGATTGGAGGCATGGTTGTTTTAGGAATTATTATGTACATATTCTTTAAACTAAAAAAATGGATTTAAACAAATGGAATTAAAGCTGCATAATACGCTAAGTAAAAAAATCGAAGTATTTAAACCGTTACGTGACGGGCATGTTTCAATGTACGCTTGTGGTCCAACCGTGTATGACCTGACTCATATTGGCCACATGCGCAAATACACAATGGATGATATTTTAAAGCGCACTCTAACCTATTTTGGTTACGATGTTAAGCATGTTATGAATATTACCGACGTTGGGCACCTAGCTAGTGACGGCGACGACGGAGATGATAAGTTAGAAAAAGGCGCAGCTAGATCGGGTAAAAGCGTGTGGGATGTTGCCAGTGAATACACCGACTATTTCTTTAAAACTATGGATGCATTAAATGTTGCCCGCCCTGATGTCGTTGCCAAGGCTACTGATCATATACCGCAAATGGCTACAATGGTTAATGATTTGATTGCAAATGGCAATGCTTATGTAACAAAACAAGCTATATATTTTGATATAACTACCTACCCTGATTACGGTATGCTTTCGGGGCAAAAAATAGACGACAAACAAACCGGTGTGCGTGACGAAGTTGTTACCGACCCTGACAAACTACACCCGGCTGATTTTTCATTATGGTTTTTTTGTGTTGACCGTTTTGCTGATCATACAATGAGGTGGCCATCGCCCGTTGGCGAAATAGAAGGGTTCCCTGGTTGGCACATTGAATGTTCGGCTATGTCGACCCATTACCTGGGCGACCAAATTGATATTCATACTGGTGGCATTGACCATATACCGGTCCACCACGAAAACGAAATAGCCCAAAGCATGTGCGCGCACCATTACCATGCAAATGAGCACTTTGTAAACTATTGGTTACATTATGACTTTTTGACTGTTGATGGCGAGAAAATGTCTAAAAGCAAAAATAACTTTTATACTATTGATGACATTCGCGAACACCAAATAAACCCATTGGCTATGAGGCTGTATTTTATGGGTACTAGTTACCGCAAGCCATTAAACTTTACTTGGGATGGCGCCACATCGGCCAATAATATTTACACAAAAATAATGTCACAAGCTGTTAGTTTATATAGCCATGACGTTGTAGGTGTTATTAATGAAAAATATGTAAATGATTTTAAACAGGCTATGTGTGATGATTTAAACACTGCCCGCGCATTGGCTGTTGTGTTTGAATTATTGGGTGACAAAAATATTAGCAATGCCGATAAATACGCAACATTGATTGATTTAGATCAGGTGTTGGGGCTAGATATTGAACAAAATGTTATTGCCCTATCGGTTATACCAACTGAAATTACAGAACTAGCCGAAAAACGCAAAACCGCCAAAGAAGTTAAAAACTATAAACTAGCCGACGAATTGCGTAATGAAATTGAAAACGCTGGCTATGAAATGTTAGATAGTAGCGATGGTTATAAAATAATTAAAAAGCTGTAAAAATCAATATTTGAAAAATAAAAGCCCGAAATCGTAAAACGATTTCAGGTTTTTATTTGCTGTTGACAATAGCTTTAAAAAGTGTAGAATTTTTGTACAAAAATTCAAAAATTAAATTACTGGAAAAATGAAAAAACTAGGCATTATACTGTTTATTGTTGCCCTATCGGCAACCGCAGTAAAAGGAATTGGCGACGGGTTAGGCACAGATAGTTTGGCAACAAATTATGTAACCCAAAACTCAAACAATCAGAATACAGTTGAGTATTCAAATTATTTTTTGACGAAAACTAAAGACGGGACAACGTCTGTACCGTGGATTAGAATTACAATTTTATGTCTGTTTTTAGTTTTAGCTAGCTATGCTGTATACAGGATTTGTTTAGATGATTATGATAGTTCATGGAATGAGTGGAGTAGCTTAGAGATTATTTTTGCAGTATTAATTCGAGTATTACTTTTTAATCTTATTGCTGGTCTTGTATTTTGGATGTGTTTTGGTATTAGACACCCAGACATACCGATATTCTATGATCGAATTATTTTATGGGTAATTAGATATGTGTTCATACTGCTGACTTACTTTATTTTTTATTTAATAAATTGTACTGATTTTTTTTACAACCTTAAGCAAAAAATAAGACGAACTAATTATTCGCAAGACCAAAAGCCAAATTCTATTGTTGATAGTACTGCTGGTAGCGAGGGTTTAGAATAATTTTGTATTCAAAAGCCCTGAAATTGTAAAATAATTTCAGGGCTTTTTTGCTTGACAAATAGCGATTAAAATGCTATAAAATAGTCTGACATTAAGGTTCAATTAAATTATGATAACAGATCGTTTTAAAGAAGAAGTTGAGAACGCTATTAACGCTGCCACGCTATGGTTGGTAAAAGAGGTCTTGAAAAAGGCTAATATTACCCCTGACTCACAGGCTAAAGAGTGGAAAGATTATTTGAGGGAAAGCAAGAACGGTATTATTGATTCAAAAAACAAAAGTTTTTATGACAAAATAGTTACCTTTGCAAGGAATACTAGTGAAACACTATATGGAGAATTTCTTACTGATAGAATAGGTGTAAGCCTTTCTTTTCATGTAAAAACAGTAAGCAAAACCTTGGAAAAAATCTGTATTCAAAGTGATTTCGATATCAATCAATTGCCCGATCTGTTTTTAATGACTGTTGATTTTAAAATCGCAGGAGTTATTGTTGCTATTGCTGGTAATCAAACACAGATTTATGGCAGTACCAAATTCGGCGAAGGCTATATAAAAAATTCGCCTTTGGATTGGATGATTGAGGCTAGGTTTTAAAGCCTGTCTAAATTAGTGAAAAAAATCACAAGAACCCCTTTGAAATAAAGGGGTTTTTACATTGACAAAATAGGTATAAACTGCTATAATACAGGCAGGAAATTAATAATCAAAAAGTGAAAAAACAAATAACTCTATTGCTGTTGCTTGCTATCATGATGGTACCGACAGCCCAATCGCAAAAGGTAGCCACTGTAAAAAGCTACACTAAAAAGGAATTTCGTTTCTACTCCGACACTATTCGTCGTGTTACTGTGAAAACTGTAAAGGTTGCGGTCATGGCACCACAACCTGAGACTGGCTTTAAAAAAAGCAATGGTTATGGTCAATCTAGGGATACAGTTTATGTTGACTATGATTATGTAAGATTCGATTCAAGCTTTGTGGTTAAAAATTACAACACTGAAGACTTTAAGCATTTCAGTGCAAACTATTACAACGCATATAAGAATCCTGGGCAAAAGATTTATAATCCAAATCAAAAGCCTGAGGAATTTATAATCTACTCGAATTACTTTTTAACTAAAGAAGTTGGCACTAAGGAGTTTTGGGTAATTTATCATACTGATACCAAGGCTCCCTATTTTGAACTTGGGGTTGATAAAAAATCTGAAATGAGTTTTGCTTGGGGTCGTTTGCTAGGTATGCTTTGCGCAATGGCTCTACTTGCATACATGTTTGTCAACAAAATCATTGTCGGGAGTAATCTAGCATTAGATTTTGCAAGTATTTCAGCATTATGGTTGACTGGTCTTTGCATGAATATTCTTATAGGCCTTGTCTTTATGTTGCTATACGATCCAACTGATTCAGTAACGGTTATCTTTCCAAATATTGAATCTAGGTCTTTGGCCTGGTTAGTAAGGTGGGTAATTATAACTACACAATTGATAATTCACTATATGATACAGTTACGCAAACAAAAACTTGCGAATGCCTAAAAAATTCAAAAAATAGTTCTTATGTTATGTCAAAAGCCTCCATGTTCGGAGGCTTTTTTGTATTTTCTAAATATTTTACAAACCAGATTTTTTCAGTTCTTCGATTAGTTTGCGTTGGTCTCGGTTTAGTTTGTTTATTTTTGTTTCAATAATTATATGTATGTCGCCGCGGGGTGTTGTATGCAGGCCTTTGCCTTTCATGCGCAATACTTCGCCGTTTTTGATACCCTCGGGCACTGTAAGGTTTACAAGACCGTCGAATGTTTCGACATCAATATTGCCACCTAGTAATGACATAGTTAGTGGTATTTCAAGCTTGCGGTATATAATGTTGCCTTCGCGTTTGTATACTTTGTCGGCGCTAACGCTAATTGATATATATAGGTCGCCCGGTTGGCCACCCTTGATAGCCTCGCCCATTTTGGCAACGCGTAGGTTCTCGCCACTTTGTACACCGGCTGGTATGTGAACGTTGATTTTATCAGTTTTGTTTACAGTGCCCGCGCCATGACATTTTGTACACTTCTTTTTAGGGATTTTGCCGGCACCTTCGCAAGTACCACAAATGCTTTGGGTTTGTATTTGGCCCAATATGGTGCGTTTGATTTCGTTAATACGGCCCTGGCCTTTACAGGTACTGCAAGTCTCCATTTCGGTACCCTTTTCGGCCCCACTGCCGTCGCACGAATCGCACGGTGCCTCGCGACGTATTTCAATATCTTTATCGACACCTTTGACCATTTCGGCAAAAGTTAGGTTTACACGCACAGCCAAATCGCTACCTTTGTTGCGACGTTGTTGCCTGCCACCCCCACCACCAAAGAAACTTCCAAAAATGTCGTTCAAATCACCCATGTCAAAATCAGCCTGGCCGTTTTGAAAACCACTGAAGTCAAAGCCTCCGAATCCGCCACCTTGTTGCCCGCCAAAGCCCCCACCCATGTTTTGGTAATTAGAGCCAAACTGGTCGTATTGGGCGCGTTTGGTATCGTCAGACAATGTTTGGTATGCCTCGTTAATTTCCTTGAATTTAGTATCATCACCGCCGTTTTTGTCGGGGTGGTGTTTCATGGCCAATTTATGAAAAGCCTTCTTGATTTCATCCTTAGAAGCGCCTTTCGATATTCCTAATTTTTCGTAATAGTCTTTTGACATTAGTTTTCATTATATCAAAAATAAACAATTCTGCTTTTCCTCGGGTCCTCGGGTCGCCCTGTTGGGCTCAACCAGACCAGCTCGTCAAAGCAAATTATTTATTTTTGCTCATCGCTATCATTAACTTCTGCATCGCGAATTTCTTCAGGTTGTTCTTCAGTAGCAGTGGTTTGCGCTCCGTCTCCTTCGGATCCGGATCCTGCTGACGCGGACATTGCTTCGCCGATTTTTGACATTTCTGATGAAAGGTCTTCGGTGGCTTTTTTGATAGCTTCAATATCAGTACTTTCCTTCAATGCACGCACGGCAGTGATTTTTTCTTCAACACTTGTTTTTAATTCGGCGCTGATTTTATCGCCAAATTCTTTCAATGATTTTTCGGCTGAGAATGTTAGCATTTCGGCTGTATTTTTTTCATCAACTAGGGCCTTCTTCTTCAAATCCTCTTCGGCATGAATTTCGGCATCGTCTTGCATGCGTTTAATGTCGGCATCGGTTAAACCGCTTGATGCCTCGATACGAATTGATTGTTCCTTGCCTGTAGTTTTTTCCTTGGCTTTAACTTGCAATATACCGTTGGCGTCAACATCAAATGTA
Organism: Minisyncoccota bacterium; assembly: GCA_017992305.1. Taxonomy (GTDB): domain Bacteria; phylum Patescibacteriota; class Minisyncoccia; order Phycocordibacterales; family UBA9973; genus MFUC01. The sequence goes on along the minus strand of JAGOOX010000006.1, from coordinate 17,683 downwards.
ACTTCAACTTGTGGCATACCGCGTGGTGCTGGTGGAATACCGTCTAATATAAATCGGCCCAATGATTTGTTGTCGGCGGCCATTTGGCGTTCGCCTTGGACAATATGAATTTCAACACTTGGTTGATTATCAGCTGCGGTTGAGAAAACTTGTGAACGTGATGTTGGTATAGTTGTGTTTCGTTCAACTAATTTTGTGCCAACGCCACCTAGTGTTTCAATACCTAATGATAGAGGTATAACGTCTAGCAGTAGAACGTCTTTGACATCGCCTTGTAACACTCCGGCTTGTACGGCTGCACCCAATGCCACGACTTCGTCGGGGTTAATACTGCGGTTAGGCTCTTTGTTAAATAACGCTTTAACAGCATCAATAATTGCTGGCATACGTGTTTGGCCACCAACTAGTATAACCTCGTTAATGTCACCGATTTTAAATGGTGATGCATCCATAGCTTTTTTAGTAATTTCGATTGAACGTTTGATATATTCGTCGGCAATAGATTCAAGTTGCGCGCGAGTCATTTTCATTAACAAGTGTTTTGGTCCATCAACACCTGATGAAATAAATGGAATATTGATTTCAGTTTCAGTTGTAGTTGAAAGTTCGATTTTAGCTTTTTCAGCTGCTTCGTCCAAACGTTGTAATGCAAGTGGGTCCTTGGTTATATCAATACCCTCGGTCTTTTTAAATTCGTCGGCAATGAAACCAATAATTTTTTGGTCAATATCGCGACCACCCATTGATGAATCGCCGTCGGTTGATTTAACTTCGATAACCTCCTCTGATACTTCTAAAACTGACACGTCAAATGTACCACCACCAAAGTCGTAAACTACGATTTTTTCATTAGTCTTTTTATTAAAACCATAGGCAAGGGCTGCGGCAGTTGGTTCGTTAATAATACGTTTAACATCAAGACCAGCAATTGCGCCAGCGTCTTTGGTTGCTTTTCTTTGTGCATCGTTAAAATATGCGGGCACAGTAATTATGGCCTCGGTAATTTTTTCGCCCAATTTTGCCTCGACATCGGCTTTAATTTTAGCCAAGATCATGGCTGACACTTCTTCGGGTCGGTAATTTTTGTCAGACAAAGTTACACTAACACCACCATCGGTGCCTTGTTGTGCCTTGAATGATGAAGTACTAATAACCTTTTGTATTTCAGGGTCGCTAAAATTGTGACCCATAAAACGCTTAATACCATAAATAGTATTTTGTGGGTTTGTAACCGCTTGGCGTTTTGCCAATAGGCCCACTAATCGGTCGCCGTTTTTACCAATTGCAACAATTGAAGGTGTTGTTCGTGCACCCTCGATGTTTTCAATTATTTTTGGTTGGCCGCCTTCGATAATAGCAACCGCGCTGTTTGTTGTACCTAAGTCTATACCAATTATTTTTTTCATAATGTTATTTGTTTAAAAATTTTTAATAAAAGCTAATAATAGTAAGATGATGCCTGTTGACACTAAAACTGATGCCGAATGATGTAGAAATAATTCAAGGTGTGTCAGGAAAGAAGAAACCTCTATTCTATCTTTATTCTCAATATAATATGCTTTATAAAACTTATTTAAGTATAAAGAGGTCTTTTCAGAGGTAACTATTCTATTCCACAACGAGAAAAGAATACCTAAAACTAAAATAATCCAAGACGTTTTAAAGAGTACATGATTATAATCGTGAGACGTTGCCAGATTTGCACTAAATAATAATGCACCAGTACTTATTAAAATTAAAAGATTATCTATTTGTTCATTAAATCTGAATTCTGCATTTTGAAATCTTTCAATTTCTTTTTCATCACATTTTATGTAACGTTTTTCTTTTAAGTTGAACATATTTTTAAATAATTTATTTTTTAATTCTACCAAGTAGTACAAATACTTTCTCTTTTTTCTCTAAACCGCCATTCACAATAATACCCGAATCGGGTACTGAGAAAACTTTATCTGTGTAAGTATTTAATATTGTATACTTTCCAGTATTTAATTTTTTCCTTACCTCTTTGTTACTAATCCCGAAAGGGTCGTATGGACTTAATTCAAAAACTTCTAGATCGTAGAATACTCTTGTCTTGTACCAGCTACGAATTGATATTATTAGCGAAACAATACTTATTATTAAAGCTGGTAGATTATTAATTATCCATACTGACACCTCTTTTTCTAAAATTTCCATACCTTGTAATTTTATTTAAAGATTAATGTACCAAGAATTAAAGATAAAATTATGGCAATGAAAATTAAAACTTTTTGTGTATAAATCAAAGACCTTAAAATTTCGTTTACTCGCATCTCAACACCGTTTAACATATTCCAAATAGTCTGTGATTCACCCTCTTCATGAATAAAATATTTTATTTTGGCAATTTTTCCTAAATCTTGCCTAATGCACTCTAGTTTTTCAGAGTCCGACAGGTTCGAACTTAGTCCATTGTTGTTCATAATTATTTACGGAAATTACTTATAAATCTTTTCACGTGTTTTAAATATACACCCATATTTATTTTTTGACAAGTATTTCGCGACCGCTGAAGTATTGTAAAATTGTGGAAAAGTGCTATATTTTAAATACTATGATAAAGCGTAATCAAAAAGCCCCCCAAAAAACCAAGATCTCGAAAGAGATCCTAAAAAGCTTGTCTGGCAAGCCGGCTAGTTCGGTTGTAGGGCTTAAAAATGAGCTTTTAGAGGTACTTCGCGATGCTCAGCATAAAGATTCTGGCCAAGCTGATAATGAGGCTTCTTATGCGGTTTCTAGGGCTTTTAAAAACCTTGAGGGGTCGGGCTATATTGAGGTTATTGAATCTGACAATGCCAAATATGCTCGCCTAACCCGCGAAGGCAAACAAAAAAATTACTCGCTGTTGCTAGATAACGAAAACGTTTTGGTACCAACCGAATGGGACGGCCTGTGGCGCATAGTTATGCTTGACCTGCCCGAGGCCCGCAAAAGCGAACGCGAAGCATTGCGTTACCTTTTAAAAAAGGCCGGCTTTGTTTGTATTAAAAATTCAGTTTGGGTTACACCCTACCCGTACGAACATTTGTTCATGAATATTAAAAAAGACTTAAACCTAACAACTGAGTTTATGATTTTTGTAACTAACAACCTTGACCCCGAAACTCAAACCGAATTTTTTAAAACTTTTGGATTTGCTTAAATAATAAATAGAAATAAAAAAACCGTCCTGAGTATAACTCAATGGACGGTTTTGTTTCAGAGGTACTGCGTACTAATATCCGTACTCCAGTGTACTGAATGAAAATCTCTCGCATTGCCCCGGCAAGCCATTAAAGCTTTTTAGGAACGTAACCTGTTCAGGTGTTAGCTTGCAAATGAATGTGTATTCGTTTCTGTCAAACTGCACAGCGTGTACAGCCATACGGGCCGAAAGGTTGGCGTGCTTTGTACTTTCTCTGCCAGATTGCCATGACATAATGACTCCCACAGATTCATGATTGCGGTTGGCCGGCAAGTCAGTTTTAACATTTGCGAAATAATTCAATTTAACGCTGTCCCAACCCATAACTCCGGGAGGAACAGTTGGTGCATAGACCGTTATAGATAATTCGTTTTTGGCTTCATTAAATGAAACCGATTTGAACTCGCAAGTACCGGTGCACGAGCTAAAAATAAAGTCGCTGGCTGGTGAGGTAATTCTTCCTTGACCAAAGGTGCTCAGAGTCATAGCGCAAAGTATTGCGATAACTCCTGCAAATTTATTAAAATACTTCATACTTTCTTAAATATTATAGCAAGAAAGTAGTTAAATGTCAATAGCTATACCAAGCAGGGTGTGGATACCTAAAAAGCTTTATTTTTGAAAGACTTTTACGCGAGCTGGGCGAATTACCCTATCGCCTATTTTGTAACCTGATTGTATAACCATGGCGATGGTGTGGTCTAGGGTTGTGTCATCGGTTGGCAATGTTTCAATGCCCTCGTGCAGGCTTGGGTCAAAAGTTTCGCCAACCTTGCCAATTTTTGTAATACCGCTATTTTCAAGTGCAGTTGTTATATTGTTGTAAATGTATTCAATACCAACACGCCAGTTTAGATCAACAGCCTCCCAACTTTGTTTGTTTGAAATAGCCATATCAAAACTATCAAGTGCAGGCATTAGTGATTCTAGCAGGTCCTCCTTGCCAATGTTTTTAGCGCCGGCAATTTTTTGTAAGCTGTCGCGTTGCAGGTTTACATAGTCGGCTTTGGCACGTTGCCAACCAACTAGGTATTCGTCGCGATCGGTACGTAATTTTTTAACCTCTTCGCGTAATTTTTTAGCTACGTCTTTAGTAGGCAGTACATTACCCTCTTCGTCAGAATCGACAAATTCAAAGTCAGTATCAGCCGATACCTCATCAACACCGCTAGCAACATTGGGCATGTCTAAATCGGCCGTATCAATGTCGGGTACATGGCCATTTTTAATTTTGTTGTCATCATCATTCATACACAACATTATACTGATTTTTTGCAATAAAAAAAGCCCTTCTTGAATTAATTGAAGGGCTTTATTTTTACTCAATGCTTTTGCCACAAATACCACATTTTTTAGCATCGTGGCTTCCTAATTCTATCAGTTTGTCTGTTGGATGTGGACATTCTGCTTGAATACTTTCTATCATTTCTTGGGCTTCAAGAACTTCTTTTTCGCCATTGTCTCTTTTTTGTATGCCTGAATTTAGGGTTTTTTGGGCGACCCTCATTCTGGCGATAATCATTGCGGCTTCTTTTTTTGCTGTGCTCATAGGTACGTTGTTAAGTGCTAGTATTTAAACTACTCTTTATGTTTATTTTTGTCAAACAAAAAAAGCCCTTACGAGAAGGGCTTTCAATTATTTTATGAGCTTGAAATTTGCTCGATGTAGGGTGACTACTTCGCCTGTATCCTCATCAACAAAATCTTCAGTCCATTTATTGAATTTAATACCGGCATCCTCAAGTGTTTCAATGTAACTGTCATAATGTTTTTTGTAATTAAATTCATGTCTGCAGTATTTTTTAGGAAAGATAAGGTTTATGAATTTGTCGCTTTTTTTAACCTTAACTTTTTTACATGTTTGTTTGTACAAATAATTAAACAATTTTACGGCAAAACCAATACCACAAGCACGCCTTATTTTTGTAAGATTCAACCCATGTGTTGTTGCATGGTCAACAACTTGTTGATTATACGCATTTAATTTGTGCAGCGTATATTCACTTGTTAAAAGTTCGGTAGGTAAAAGGCTTCTTAAAATAGTGTACCAATCTTTACTGGCTCTTATTTCGCTTATTTTTACAAAAATTGGGAACCATTCATGTTGCTCTGACTTTTTGCCGGTAATTGTATAGCTTATATTGCCTACTCTTTTTGTTCTCCAGCCTATTCCTTGGATTCCTGCGCGGTCACTGTTTGTTACATAAACTTCATCAGGTAATCTTTCAGGGTGATGATCTCTGTTAAAACTTTTATTTCTTTTCATTTTTAAACTAATCAGATTATATAATAGCATTTTTAATATATTATGTCAAGTAAAAATATATAACAAAAAGCCCCGAAACATCGGGGCTTTAAGTATTATTTTACAATCTCACTGGCATGGTCTATTGCGTCTTGTTTGGTTTCGTATGTAGCCAAAAAGCCTGAGTTATGGCGAAATTTTTGTCGGCTATCGTCTGGAATATTGAACAGAAGAGAATCAGAACTAATTATTTGCCAACCACCACGAGTGCTTGGGTTTATAAAAAACTGTACACCGTCAGTCATAGCTAGTTTGGTACGATTGGCTATTATGTCAGGTTTTTCACTTATGGCTACCTTGCCGCCACAAAGCCTTTCTAGTTTTTGCCATATGATTTTGTCATAGACCGCCTTTTGTGCAATTTTAAGTCTTGCTTCGATAATTTGTTTAGCTAGAGTTGTGGCAACTTCAAATGCTTTATTTGATTCATCACCATCAATTTTTCCCGGGTTTAGACTATCAATAATTCCATTAAATGTGTAGTCTTTGTTACCGCCCACAATCAAGCCACGGTCTACGTCTGAAACATAGTTTAAAAACTCTGAAAGGTTTTCGCGAACCTCTGAGCTGATTAGGTCTTGCTCGGTTAACCAATTAGCAATTAAAATATTTGTTGCTGGCGAGTCGGCGTCTTGGTGGTGATCAAAATTACCTAGTGTTTTGTCGTAGTGTTTACCAACATCAAGTATGAATACCAAAGGGTCTTCAAGTTCGCTTTCATCAACTTCAAATTTACGCTCAATTGGCGCATTAAAGCCATAGATTTGCAAAAGCGCTATCGCTAATACTTCATCGGCATGAAACTTGCCGGCATGGGTTATGATTTTATTGATTTGTATCATGTTGGTATTGTATCATTTTTAAATTACAAAAACCCCTTTCGGGGTTTTTGTAAGGCCTGTTAAATAAATTAACGTTTTGACCAGGTTGGAGCTTTGCGGGCTTTTTTAAGACCGAACTTGCGGCGTTCTTTGGCACGTGGGTCGCGCTTTAGAAGACCTAGTTTTTTCATACCTACTCGGCGTTCTTCGTCTTCTTTGACAAGGGCACGAGTTATAGCATGGCGAACTGATTCAGCTTGGCCGTTTATACCACCACCGCTAGTTTGAGCTGTAATGTCATAAAGTTGCTCAACACCACCGTTTGTAAATGGTTGCAAAAGCTTTGCTTGAAGTGTTGGTGTCATGAAGTAAGTCTTCATTTCTTTGCCGTTAACTGTAAAGCTGCCTTTACCGTTAGGGTAGATTCTAACTGAAGCTGTTGCATTTTTGCGACGTCCAATCGCGTATATGTATGTGTTCTTCTTTTCCATATTAATCATTAACAGTTAAATACTTCATAATACGAGGTCGAAGTTTGTTTGCTGGCAACATACCATATACAGCAAGACGAATAACTTCTTCGTAGCCTTTTTTAGCAATAACTTCTTTTAGGTTTTTAAATTTTAAACCACCTGGGTAACCTGAATATCTTTCGTAAAGTTTTTCAGTCAATTTCTTGTCAGAAATTTTCATTTTGCTTGCGTTTGAAATTGTAACGTTTATTTCAGGTAAAATGTTTTTCTCATATGCAGTAGTATTTTTACCCATTAATTCCTTGGCAGCGACGCTCGCAACACGACCAATGGCTTGGCCGGTCGCATCAATCACAAGGTGGCTCAGTAATTCTTTGTTATTTGTTTCGTTTTCCATAGTAATCAGAATATTAGTCAACCAAAGCAATTACGGCCATAGGTGCGGCGTCGCTTTTGCGTGGTGGTAATTTGGTAATTTTAGTATAACCTCCTGTTCGACCAGTGTATTTTGGAGCTATTTCATTTATTAAAATATTTAGCTCTTTTTCATTATTCATTAGTTTAGCCAGTAGCATACGGCGAGAAGCAAGTGTGCCCTCCATAGCCTTGGTTATCATTTTTTCAGCATATGGTCGCAACTCTTTAGCTTTTGGCTCAGTAGTTGTAATTTGACCATGTCTAAAAAATGAAAGGGCTAGGCCTCGCATCAATGCTACACGCTGATTCTTCTTGCGTCCGAATTTTCTTACATTGTTATGATGTCGCATATTATTTTAGAGTAATTCCAAGTTCAGAAAGAGTAGATTTAATTTCATTAATTCCCTTCTCACCGATACCTTCGATTTCAAGTAGGTCGGCTTGGCTTTTTCGAGCAATACCACCGACGGTTCTAATATTTGCATTTGTGAGTGCGTTTAATGTACGAGCACTTAATTCAAGTGCGTCGATACGAGTTTTCAAGATGTCTGAGATTTCTTCATCAGTTGCGTCGTTTTCGTCATCAGCTGATTCAGTATCGATAGATACTTCTTCGGCTGGTTTGTCCATAACTACTTTGAAGTCTAATACGGCTTCTAGTTGTTTGATCATTAACACAATTGATTGAGTTAGAGCTTCGCGAGGTGAAATAGTGCCATCAGTTTCGATGTTTATGCGCAAGCGGTTGAAATTTGTATTATCACCCACACGCATATTTTCAACATCGTATGAAACACGTTTGATTGGTGTAAAATAAGCATCAACTGATATTGTACCGATTTCGGTTTGAGCTTTTTGAAGAGCTTCTTTAGGTACGAAACCTAGACCGTGTTCAACACGAATATCAATTGTTAATTCGATTTTACCGGTAATTTCGCAGATGTAAGCATCGGGGTTCATCACCTCCATGCCACCTGAGACTTTAATATCACCAGCTGTAACAACCTTTGGACCCTTTACTGATAGAGTGACTGTTTGAGGTTCATCGCTCACTGTTTTAAAGCGAACTTGACGAAGATTAAGTAGTAAATTTACTACGTCTTCTTTGACACCTTCAATCACGCTAAATTCGTGAGAAATTCCTGAAATTGAGACAGATGTAATAGCTGTACCTGTTAGTGACGATAGGATAATACGCCTTAGTGAGTTACCAAGGGTAAAACCGTAACCTGGGTGTAGAGCATCGATCTCGTACACGCCTTTTGTTGTATCTTCGGCCACAACTCGTGGCTTTGATGGTAAATGTATTTTATGTTCTTGCATACTTACGTATTTAATGAACTAAGCTATTAACGGCTATAAAATTCTAGCACTGTATTTAGGTCGAGATAGCCCTCGACATTTTTCGGAATTCCAGATACGGTTCCTTTTAATTCACCAGATTCAGATTTTAACCAATTTGGTAAATTATAAGTTTTTAATCTAGTTGGAAGCTCGGTAAAGAGTACCGAAGCACGGCTCCCCTCACGGGGAGTAATTGTGTCACCAAGTGACACAATGTGCGATGGAACTTTTAACCGTTTGCCATTAACTAAAATGTGACCGTGTGAACACATTTGTCGAGCCAAGGCACGAGTTGGTGCCCAGCCTAGACGGTAAACGACGTTATCAAGTCGGCTTTCAAGTAATTGATAAAGTTTATCAGAAACTGGAGAAGCTTTTTGGTGTTGGGCTAAACCAACATATTTTTGTAGTTGGCGCTCGTTGATACCATATGAGTAGCGAATCTTTTGCTTTTCAAGCATTTGACTACCGTAAATAGACGGAGCCTTTCTTCGCTTATCTTTCTTATTCTTTTTAGCTTCAGATGCAACATATTTTTGAGTTTGGCATTTTTCGTAAATACCAGCACCCAATCGACGACACATCTTGTATTTTGGTTTGCTTATCATGCTATATACTAATTAAAATTTAGATTGATTAGACTCTTCGAGGTTTTTTAGCTTTAGGACCGTTATGGGGTACTGGGGTCACATCACGAATGTTTGTGATCTCAATATCGTAAGCCATAAAAGCTCTAACTAATGGTTCACGACCAGAACCAACACCTTTGATAATAACGTTAACATTTTTAACACCGATAGCTTTGGCTTTGTCACCTAGGACTTCGCCAACCTTTGTAGCAGCAAAAGGTGTACCCTTTTTAGCTCCTCTAAAACCTAATGCACCAGATGACGATGTAAACACCGCATTTCCAGCTTTGTCAGTTACCAAGCCTTTTGTGTTATTAAATGTTGCTTGAATGTACAATGTACCTTCTGCAAGCTTTTTCTTTGGTAGTCGTGAAGCTGATTTTTTGTTACCGCTTTCTCCACCACCTGTTTTTTTAACAATTCTTTTTTTACCCATAAATATTTAGTGAAGTATTAATCTTATGTTTTCTCAGTCTTACGACGACCGCTAGCCATAGTTTTACGTACGTTACCACGAACAGTTCGTGAATTTGATTTTGTACGTTGGCCACGAACAGGTAGACCCTTAGCGTGACGAGTTCCACGGTAAGCTTTGATGTCTTTCAATCTTTTAATGTTTGACGCAACCTCGCGCTTTAAATTACCTTCAACCTTGAAAGATTCGACGATTTTTCGAATCTCGTTTTCTTGGTCGATGTTTATTTCAGATGCCTTTGTGTCATGTGGAAGTCCCACCTGGTCAAGGATCTTTTTAGCACGTGATCTGCCAATACCATAAAGGGCGGTTAAACCGATCTCTAGGTGTTTCTCGTTTGGAATGGTGATACCTAAAATACGCATAATTATTGTTTTTGTTTATGCTTTGGATTATCGCAAATAATATACAAATGGCCACGTCTTTTGACCATTTTGCATTTCTCACAAATTTTTTTTACTGATGCTTTTATCTTCATACACTTTTTATTTTTCGCAAATTTTGGAGTCTAGAAAGGCAAATGCCTCGCCAGAATCTCAACTGGGACAGTATACACTACTTATAATCTTTTGACAACCCTAGCTTTTCCACCGTACTCGTCAAGCACTAATTCGACCTTATCCCCAATCAAAACCTTGATTCTGTTCATGCGCATTTTACCTGCTAGGTAGGCTATTAAAATACCATTACTTGTTTGTACTCGAAACATTGTATTTGGCAACGCTTCGGTAACAACACCTGTGGCCCTCTGTTCATTTTTGTTTGGCATATATATAAACTCTATTGTATCTTAATTATTATTTACGTCAACAATCTTTATTCTTTTTGAATTTTTAGGCATTAGCCATGTATAGGTTGGCTTTACCTTTATGTCGTAACTTTTTAGGCTTTTTATGTTGCTTAGTAGTTTTTTTGCTTCTTGAATACTTAGGTTTGAAAGCTTTTTAGACAAATCAGTTGTGTCTACGTATGAAACAACCTTGCCTGAACCTGAAAAAGATAGTTCTAGTGTTTGTGGGTTAAGTAATTGACTTGGTGTGGCTACCATTTTTACAACCAGGTCTTCGATACCTAGATATTGAGGGTTAATTGGTGGCTCTGTATCTAGACGGCTTTGAATAAACTTTTCGATATCTTGTTTTTTGATTACATAAGCAATTAACGAGGCTTCTTTGGAAACATCTAGTGTTTGTGGTGTGCCTGAAATAATTAGATTTTTTGGACTATATACAAACATGTCTAAATATAAAATATATTCACTTGGAATTTCGGCCCCAGCTTTGATAAACAATGACCTTTTCAAAGACTCATCGATTTTTTCAGAAACAGATTTTTTCAAAGTATCTGACAAACCATAAGCCATTTGATCAGCGCCACCAGCTATCATTTCGTTGGTTTTGGCGTAGATTTTGGTTTTTTGTTTTTGATAGTTGGCTAGGGTTAGGTCAGCATTGCCAATATTTGAGGCTGAGCCGGTTTTCTCGGCTGTAATTTTGACAACTACCTGGCCAGGTATGATTTGTTTACTTGTGTCTGTTGTATAACCTGGTAATACTGCCGCTGCGTCAGAAACAAAGCGAATGTTGTTATTTGCGATAAAAACGGTCCCTTTTTTTAACGTGATTTTGGATTTTGAATTAGTATTGTATACAACAACACTACCTGTAGCCTTTTTAGGTGAAGAGTTTAACATGTCTGGTACGATTGATTCGTGATGAGTATCGGTTACCTCGACCACAGTAAAAGGCAGTTCGCTAGTTTCAGATTGATTTGCTGTAGTAACTGTATTTGAAAAGCTAAATGGCGCCATCGCTTTTTCAACATAAACAATTGCTGAAGAAAAAGTTCGACTAAGGTAAAACAATATTAAAATTACACCTGCAAAAATACCAATTAGTCTGAAAATTTTACCCTTTCTGTCTTTGCGTTCTACGTCAATAATCTCTTCGTCAAGTGGGGCAAAGTCTTTGTGGGCTAATATTTTAACAGAAACATTTTTAGGTGCAGTTTTGATGTCTTTACCTACTGTTACGTCGCTTATTGTTATTTTTTCGTCAGATTTTTTCATAATTTAACTATATTGTTATACATAATAAGCACAAACTGGTATCTATATATGAAACGCTACCCATGTCTATGTATTTTTTTAAGGCTTCGACAGAGGGTGTAATTGTTTGAAACTTTCCATCAGTGCGCAAGTATTGAGTAAAAGTATCTGAACCAATGGCTTGTGTGTACCAAGGGGCCGTGCTTGAGTCTTCGCAAATTAAAATAATTTTTTTAGGTATGGCTTCGAATTTAGATATTTTTGCCAAAGATTCAGATATGGATTTTTGCCAATTTGTGCAAAGAGGCTCAAGTTGGTTTTTGATTTGTAAAACTTTGTCATTAGACCCTATACCTGAAAATGTAGCAAAGGCCAGACTTGCAGAATCGGTAAAGTTGGTATTGTATAGTTGGCTAATTTTACGAATAATATCATGAGAGCCACTGGCAAACGATACCCCAAAAGACAGGGCTTTGTTTTTAACCAAGCTAATGTCGGTTATTTCAGAGCCTACGTCTATTATCATAATAGCATTGTTTTCGTTATATAAACTGGAGCATAGATGTGTAAAAGCGGTTGTTGCCGAATGAAATTTTATATTATTTTTGTCTACCTTTAGTATGCTTTCGCAGGTTTTTGTTAAGTCTTCTATGATGTCATTAGGCGCTAGTGCTAGTGATATTAGAAATTCACAATCTGAAACTTTTTTACCAAAAGGGTTGTCGACAGTATAACCATTTATTTTTATTTCAGGCACGGTAGATTCAATTAAAACCAAGTCTTGGTACCCAGGTAAATTTGCCTTGGCATTTTGCATAAATTCGTCAATTTCTTTTTGTGAAGTTTCTTGTACCAGACCCTCGGTTAATTTAAAGCTTTTGGGTTGGTTTATAATTACCTTTTTAGTTGTAACGGTGTGCCATGGAGAGTGCATGAATATATGAATTTCGGCTATAAGTTTTTGGGGTAATTTTTCAAGCGAATGTTTAACACCTAGATTGACTTTGTCTAGTAAAAATTTAAAGTCAACTTTCTCGCCAAATTCTAGTTCATACCTATTTGCAAATGTAATAGTATTTTTTTTACCAATAGAAACTACCGCCGAGCCGATTGAGCCCGAACCGATATCGATGACTAAAATATTTTTGCCCTCGGTATGCATTTGAATTAATTATAACAGAATTGTGTTATTTTTATACTAAAAACACTGTTAAAAAGATTTAGCAGTGTTTTTAGTATGTAGTATTAAATTATCTAACTTTAAGAATTATTCTAAAATAGCTTTTATGCGACGAATACCTTGAGCAACGGCCTCTTCTTTTTGGATTTTAAATACACCCAGTTCGTTTGTGTTGTTTATGTGTGGCCCACCACAGAATTCAACGCTGAAAGCGTTGTCCTGAGCATCAGTCGAAGGACCGATGAAGTAAACACTAACAACCTCAGGGTATTTTGCACCAAACTCCATCTCGGCACCCAGCTTTTCGGCCTCTACCAGTGGCATTTCTTTGCGAACTACAGCCAAACTAGCCTTTATTTTTTCATTTACAATGTCTTCAACCTGCTTTTTCTCTTCATCGGTCATTTTGCGGTCAAATATAAAATCAATACGCAAACGCTCCTCAGTTATATTACTACCGCGTTGTTTAACACCCTTGCCCAGTACTTGTTGCAGTGCCGCCAATAATAAATGGTGCGCAGTGTGCAATTTAATAGTTTGTTCGTTGTGATTCGCCAAACCGCCCTTGAACATACCAGCGCTTGCGGTTTGCGAAAGCTTTTGGTGTTCAGTCATTTTAGTATTGAAATCATTCATATCAATAATAATACCCTTTTCTTGGGCTAATTCTTGGGTTAACTCGATTGGGAACCCATAAGTGGTTGCCAAAATAAATGGATCAATACCCTTTTCGAATTCTTTAAGGCCTGATTCTAGTGTTTTTCTAAACTTCTCTTCTTCTTTTTCAATCTCACCCATGTCGTCTAGTTTATAAATTTGACCATAGTGGCTTATTACCCATTTAATTTTTTCATCAAGTGGTTTATTTGAAAATCTAACTGCTCGGCGAATCAAACGACGTAATACATACCCTGCGCCAGTATTAGCTGGCCTTGCACCATCAGATATCATAAATACGGCGGCACGAATATGGTCAGCTACAATGCGTTCTTCTTTGGTTTTTTCACCATTAAACAAATCAGTGTCGTAAAGGGTTTCTTTTTGTTGAATTACAGTTACCAATCTTTCAAGACCCATACCTGTATCGATGCCTAAAATGTCTAGCTTTTTTAAATTGGCTTCGCCTTTGTCTAGTTGTTCACGTGAGCCGTCGCAAAAATATTCGTTAAAAACGATATTCCAAATTTCAACATCGTCACCCATTGCGTTTTTACAGTAAATTTCAGTTGTTGGACCGCATGGACCATTTAAACCGGTTGGGCCCCAAAAAACATCGGCGCCGTCCTCGCGAATATCAAGAGCTGGATCAATTTCGGCCCAAATATTTTTTGATTCAATGTCGGCTGGTACTACACCCTCGCCTTTGTAATATGTAACATATGAAATTTTTAAACCCATTTCGCCTGTGATGAAATCGTATGCATATTTTATAGCTTCGCGACGACCGTAACCACCAAATGAAAAATTACCAAGCATTTCGAAAAATGAAAGGTGTGTAGCGTCGCCAACCTCTTCGATATCGCCTGTGCGAACGCATTTTTGTACTGTTACAACATTTTTAGTACCAAAGTCTTTGATTGCATTATCAGGTGCCAAGTAATAAGGCTTGAATTGTTGCATTCCAGCAGTAGTAAAGAGTACTGAAATGTCGCCTTCGGGTACCAGGCTTGATGATGGTAGTATTTTGTGGCCTCCGTTTTCAGGCTTTGCGAAAAAGTCTAAAAAAAGCTTACGAATTTCGTTTGGTGTCATTATTTGACCATTTTACCATAAAAATTGGCATAATAAAATGCCCTTTTAGGGCACTTATTAAAGAGGCAAAACTAAGCCATCGAGATTTACGTTTTTAAATATTGGATTTAAAGCTTTAAAAAGAGTCTCACTAATTAGATGTCTTTCTGATTCAGATGTTTGGGGAAAGGGTTCAATTAAATGCTCTTCATCATTAAACTTTTCATCATCTAATATTGGAGTTCTAATTTCATCTTGTAGTATAAGTTGTTTAACTTCTGATAGGTGCATGGTTTATGAATTTTATACAGCATAGCACAGCAAGAGTATTTTTTGAAGCTATTGAGTTTCTAGCCACTTGGCGTATTTTTGGGCCATGTCTTCGAAACTTTTTTTATTTGTGGCAATTACCTTTTTGCCGTGAACCATTTTAATTGTGGCTTTTAGGTCAATTTTGTTATTGTTTTGTTTTACTTTTTCAAGCCTTGCAATTCGTTCTTTGGCTGTTTTGATTTTTTTATCGACACTGGCTGTAATAACATCAATGTATGGTTTAGCTGAAAGTTTATTACCAGTGGCCAGTTTAACAAATTCAGAGTATGTTTTTGCCGAACCTAGCGCCCAAACCTTTTTCATTTCTTTGCCCACATTTGGGTTGTCCACTATGTAGCCATATTTTTTATAAAAATATTGGCGCCACTGAGAAAGTGATAGTTCGGCCAAACCATAGCCATGATATGAACAAGCTCCCGCCCATTCATAAATATGAGGTATTTCAAGTAGTGCATTTGATGTTACTGACCTATCGGTATATTTTGTATAGTTTTTTTGCGCGTGCTTGATAAGTCTTTCTTTGGTTAATTTTTTGTCTTCGTAAATGTCTTTTTCAAAATACATGACATCCATAATATGCATCATGTCTAGCGGTGCTAGGGGGTGCAGTTGTTTAACCTTGCGTTCGTATAAATCAAACGGGTACTGTTTACCCTCGCTAGTTTTAGCATAGCGCATGCGCCATTCAATACTGCTGAAAACAGTATCTAAAAACATACTTTGAGTTTCAGCCCAAGCGGTTGATGACGGCGGGTATTCGTTATTTAAACAAGTATCCATCATTTGCGAACCTAAAAAATGCGCAGCGTGCCCACCTTCGTGAAATAATGTATTCATACCACCAAGTGCCTCGCCTAACTGGCCAGGTATAATGTTACAGGTAAAATTTGTAGAGCCCGGTATTTTTTTATTACCATTAAATGAGACCACCTTTGGAGCATGACAAAAACCATTGTTGTATTTGCCAAATCTTTCAAGTAGGTCAAGTTGTAATTCGCCACCATCAAAATCAATACCTAGTGACTGAAACGATTTACCCCAACGATAAAGCATTTGGTCTAGTGGGTGGTGAGGGTCTTCTTCTTTAATAAAAGACCCGGCGAACATATAGTTAAAGTTCCATGGTTTGCGAATGCCTTTGCGGGTTTTTTCAATTTTGCGAATTTCGGCAAAACCGTATTTGGTTTTTGCATATATTTCGTCAAATATTTTAAATAATTCAGCCTTGGTCATACCCTCTTCAACCATTAATTTATAGGCATAAAAATCTTCATAGCCAAGCTCTTTGGCGTATTGGTTGCGCAAACCAACCATAGTAACAAAATCGCCTAATAGCGCTAGGGTGCTATTTTGAAGGGCGTCGAAACATGCTTTACGAATCGATTCATCGTCGTGTGTTGAAATCAGTGCCCACATTTCATTAATTGAACAAGCTACAAATTTGTTAGTTTTTGGATGTATGTAGCCTTGTTTGCGATTATTACGTACATCTTGAATTTTTGATTCTAGAACGTCAATTTCGTTTTTTAGAGGGGCTAGTTCGGGTGGTGTTTGGTAAGTATTAAAAAATTTTTGCCAATATTTCAAACGCTCAACAAACTTTTTATTATCTGTTTTTTTAAAAAAATAATTTACTTTGTCAGATAGCTCGATATTTGTTCTAAAAGCTTCTCGCGCGCTTGTGGCCAGGTCTTTCTTTTTATTTACACTGCTATCGTACATGTATGAAATCCAAAAAAGATCCTCAAAATTTTTGTGTACGTTGTAGTATGTTTTATTTAAATAGTTTAAAAATTCGTCAATTTCTTTGTTCATAAGCTAAATAATAGCACTATTTTAGGGAGCTGTAAAAATAAAAATGCCAGCCCTCGAAAGGACTGGCAAGCTATGAATACAGAACAGGTAGGATCTTATCATCGCGAACGAATATTCCTTCGCGGTAGTTTAAAAAGGCTTTTAAATTTTTGGATCTTACTAAGGTTTCCCCTAACATAGTTTTCGTCAAGCTCTATGCACTCAATTTGTGCATCTCTTTTTGAAATTTTTTTTTGCTCAGCCATACGTTTTACTTGTTAGAGGTTCGGTGGTTTAAGAATTTTTTTGCCTTGCCAGGATTTACACCATTTTTGTTTTTTAGTGCAAGTTGGCTTTTACTTAACACGGTACCAGTACTAACTGGTGCCGGCAATGGTGAACCATCGCTAAATTGATACGGGTTTTTTCTTTTTCTATCGCTCATACGTAAATTTTTCTGATTATATAATAACACCCGGTTAGGTTTTTAGCAAGTCAATTTAAACAAACAAACACCTCAGTAATTACTGAGGTGTTTAGGATTTTTTATTGTGTTTGATCAGTATTATCTTCGTCGACCATTCGGTAAATTTTAGTTTTACGTAAGCTTCTTTCAACAAACCATAAAACTACAAATATAAATAGTGTGAGTATTGTTGCAACAATAGCAACATTATACAAACCAAAACCCGAGGCCATACCAATACCGACTGATACCCATAAACCAGCTGATGAGGTTAAACCTACCACACCGTCTTTTTTAACAAAAACTAAACCTGCACATATAAAACCCGCAGCTGAAACAACTTGGGCTGCAATACGTAGTGGGTCAAAGTTGGTTATGCCTTGAAATTGGCTAACAATAATTAATGAAATAATAATAAACAAAGCCGAACCCATTGAAACTAGTGCGTATGTACGCATAC
>JAGOOX010000005.1 GCA_017992305.1 Minisyncoccota bacterium | reverse complement strand
AACCAATACCACCCAATATTAAAATACCTACAACAACCGATGTAAAAGGGTTTAACCTGTAAATGTCGGCAATCTCCCAAGTACCTCGCCAAAACAATATAACACCCACACCAGCCAAAAATGCATGTATAAATGGGAATTGTTCAAAGTATTTGCGGGCCCTCTCTTCAATATTCAAAAATATGTTTCTCATAAGTATTTACACTATACCACAAAATAACTACACCCAACAGGCCCTTGACCAGTTTTTTTGATAGGTATATACTCTAAGCAAGTTGAATAAAAATAGATTGCGGTTACTGGCCCTTTAGGAATGCAAATTGCTGCAAACCCCTGAAGGGCTTTTTTATTGGTTGATTAGTTTTAGCTTTTCCCCTCTTTTCAATTTCTTTAATTCACTTTCTCTTTTACGAGCCTCAGAAAAAGTTTCTAATTTTTCAGAATATTTTAAAACTACAGGGCGGCGAATTTTGGTATAGTGTGCCCCATTTTTAGAATTATTATGTTCGTGCAACCGTTTATTTAAATCATTAGTCGAACCCGCATATAGCGTACCGTCGGAGCATTCTAATATATAAGCGAAAAACATTTACAAATTATAGCATGGCAAGCTAAAAGAAAAGCCCCGAAGTATTACACCCCGGGGCTAAAAACCAAACAAACAGCACCTAAAAGAAGTCGATTTTTTTGCGTGTAGCAAACGCCAACCGCAGCAATGTTATTGTTGTAAAAAACAACAACACGAATAAAAAGTTAAAGTTAAAATCAATAACTACGTGGTCATTATAACCAAGCGACCTTAGTAATTCAGAAATACTAAACGGTAGTATCACGATAGTTGAGATACTACACATAAAAAATAGTGATAGATTTAAACCTTTGTCTTTTGAGAAACAAAATATGGCTAAACCTAAAAAAACCAAGCCTACTAATAACTGAACCCAAGGGTCCAAACAATTTACATTTCCTATAAACAATAATTCCATAAAACAAATAATTTAAAGTACGACAAATTGAACTTTTAGAACTATACAATATTTACCTAATAAAATCAAGGTTTTAAGGTTTTGACAAAAAAAATATTTAGCGTAAAGTATTGAAAATTGAACATATCATGGATATAAAAGGTATTAAAAAAGCCCCGCACTACTTTTTAGTGCATTTTAATGAAACGTTTACCTGCGTAAATGGCGCCGACCGTACAGGCAAAGCATATATTATTGTTTGTGATAATGTCCCAACCAATGTGTATGGATTCAAGTCTGAGGAAGAAGCAAAAAGCTTTAACCCATTAAAGCTTCGAAGACTTATGCGTGGTTGCAAAAACACTAAACTACTATGGGATGCCAAAAATGAGGAGGAACTTATGCAAAGCTTGAACAATGACCCTCGTATAAAATCTGGAGTCTTTGTGCTAAACCATGAACACCCACGTGGAGCTATTGAGGATTTACCTAAATGCAAGCGTATGTACAAAAAACCTGATGAATCACTGCTTTGTGGTAAACCCATAAACAGTAATGGCGATGGTTGTTGTGGAGGTTGCATGTTGGAGGGCTATGACCAAGACGAACCTTTTGGTGACTTTATGTGCCCCATGTACCCGTTTTTTAAGAAGAATCCAAAAGTAAAAAAGAAGAAACTGTTTACGAGATTGATGAGAACGGTAAAAGAATAGGCCAAATTGCGTACTTTGATTAACTACTAAAAGCTGTGCGAATATTAACCATTCGCACAGCTTTTTTATTTCTTTAAAATTATTTCCCTACCCAATTCTGATTCAATCTTTTTAACCAAATTCATGCCCTCGTCGCTAGTTGGCCACGCAAAATAAATTGCATCATTTATTATGGGCATGTTTTGCAAAACCTGTTTTACAACCTTTGTACCCAAACCCTTGCCCCTATGCTCGGGCACAGTTATGACCGAAACTAAATAGACTGCATCATAAATATCGGCAGGTAAAGTTAGATCTAGTAGTTCCCTTTCAGTGATTTTATTATTTACAAAATCTTGCGCCAGGTGCTTTTGGGTTGGCATGGCAATAGCCCATGAAATTGGTTCGCCATTATCATCCAGCTCGCTAACCAACCAATCGCTACAAAGGCTATCGAGCTTTGCAATAGATTCATCGGTTATAGGCATTTGGTCAGGGTCATTTTCAGTGCCAAAAATCGCCTCGGCAATTTGCATCTCTTTAGCTAATATTTCATCGCGGTTCATATTATTTGTTAAACTCAAATTTTATAATTTTAACCACTGTTTCAGGGGTTACTTTGTCACCGTAATATTCCCTATATGTTTCATACATCTTTTCAGTACTTTCAAATTTTTCATGGCCATCAAAATCAGTATCATTAATATCACCCAGCTTTTTCTCTCGTACGTTTACCAATGTTGCTTTTGCAAAAACTTCTCCAGTATCCCAATTAATCAAATCAACAATATCATTTTCTTGCAAATCTTTATCATCAAAAAGCCGCCAGGTTGTATTTTTATCACCTGTCAAAATTAATTTTACTAAGTGGTCTCTAAATTTTATTGTTTTCATATTCTTTTGCAAACTTTTCTACCAAGTTTTTTATTTGATTTTTAACATCACGCGTAAATTCAAGCGATTGTCCCTTAGGGTCAAGTACATCCCACCGAATAACTTTTGGGTTGTCGACCAAGTAATCAGGCACAGGGTCAAGATCATCAATTATCATTATAATTTTATCAGCGTTGTCGGCCATTTCGGGCGTAACTTGATTTCGAACATTTTTAGACATATCAATACCCTCTTCGTTCATAACCGCCAATACGTTATCCATAATTGGGCCAAGTTCACCAATAGGTTGCTCGGGGCCACTTAATTTTGTACCAGCTGACGTGACCCCAAAAGCACCAAGAGCTATTTGATTAAGCAACTCTTCAGCCATTTGACTCCTAGCCACATTCCCCCTGCAAACGAATAGTATTTTCATGGTTTTATTATAGCAGAAAATTTATTTGATTTTTTAGGGATTTTTGGTATTATGGAACCATATAAATATTGGGGTATCGTCTAATGGTAGGACGCCTGGTTTTGGTCCAGTTAATCGAGGTTCGAGTCCTTGTACCCCAGCAAAATAAGACTCAGATCTATGAAATTATTGATAAGTGAAATATTAAAAAATCAATGGGTTATAGGCATAGGCGTTACCGTAATTGGTGGCCTAGTCCTTTATTATTTGTTTGGCATAGGTAAGAAGAACTACACTAAATCAAAAAAGGACGAAAAAGAACCTTTTTCTTTTAAAGTAGCAGAAGAAGAGGTAACCATTGAAGAAAAGATGATAAGCTTGCAAATGGATGTATTAAAAATTAACGCTCATGATCATTTTCTTGGCGTTCAAGCTGAATACCTATGGATTAATAAAAATTACCCAGGAAACAAGACCCTTAATCAATCTTTGAGGGAGTACTCTTTTGACACTAAGAACAGTGAGAAACGAGTAATTACCTTTGATGTTATCAATATTGAATTAGCGAGTGGTCGCCACAAAGAAATTTATTTTGAGATTGAAAGTTTTTTTAATAAAAACAAAGCTTCTTCTATTGATACGGGTTACGCCGAGCAGAAACTTCACGATATTTATTCTGACTTAGAGAAAAAATAAATTAAAATTCCCCAAAAAATCAACCAAGTGCTATAATCTTAGTACATGAAAGACTTCTCTATAGAATACGCCCACATATATACCAATTCAAAAATCGACCTTGAGCATGATTTTTCTATACAGGTATTAGGTGGTATTTATTCAGAGCTTGGTTTAAATGCAGAGAATTCTTCGCTAGTTGTTATGGTTGACGATTACTCGTTCCCTGACCCAACATTTGACTATACTAATTTTACCAACTACCTAAATGAAAAAAACTTTAGGCCCGATATTATCATACGCGAATCACAGCTAATTGCAGTTTGTGACGAAGTTTTAAATAAAATAAATAACAACACCCTAAAAGAACAATTAATTGGGTATGTTAAAAATAAAAAATACCCTTGTTCGTTGTTTATTGCTTCATGGTACATGCTTAGGCTAGGCATTGTTTCAAGCCCTTTTTTTGACGAAAAAATGCAAGCTGAAAAATTAATAAACATACTACCAAAAAGTTTTGAGCCTTTTGAAGTTAAGGCACTAGAGATAATAAATTCTACAGGTTTTGGAAACTTAACAGATAGAATAGAAAACAAATACTTTGAGGGGCGCTCTATTGCCTAGTCCCCAAAAAATCAATATGGTGGTACACTATATGTATGAATATGAACAATAGCCCCCTAGAAAATGGGCCTGAGCAATTCCCTTCAAAAGAAGAGATTGCTTCGGTTTTTGAGAGTATATTAAAAGGCAAGGAATATACAGAAGTACGTTTTGAAAGTGACGATAATGGAATTTCGCTATATGAAATTGAGGTTACCCTAGAAGATGGATTCAAAGTAGAATATAACTACCAAAAAGCAACTTACGATTACAAGAATCCAGCAATTCACCCAAACCTTCAATTTTCAGCTTCAATTCAAAGCATTGAGTATGACGAAGATGGTATGCCCTGCGGTGGCGAAGGTGTGGCAAATTATAGGGACGGCGCGTGGATTTATTTAAAATAAAATTGATTTAACTAGCCACGAATACGTTGGCCACGCCGATGGCATTATTGGTATTTTAAGCAAATCAAAACTAACTCGCCTAACCTATTCAAAACAAGCCGTGCAAATGGCACTGGTTCGATACGAGAATAAAGAATTATATTAATAATGTTATAATAAAAATATGAATCCATTTGAAAACCCAACACCAATAAATAATAATGAATTAATAAAAGAAACGCTTTTAAAATTATCAGCCGAATTAGGCTTTGTTGAAGACGACAAACTTACAGCTTTAAAAAATTTCTTTGACTACCGAAAGGGTTTTGCCGAAGAGGCCAATAAATATCTTTTGATACAGTGGTCAACTGAGGCTGGGTCAATGGTTGAGAAAATTTCTGATAGTAGCGAATACGCAAAAGCACAAATAGGTTTAATGCTATCCGCTGCAATTATATATAAAAACTTTGGCGAAAATGAGGCTTATGCTGATAATATCAATGACGCTATCGAATACGCTTACAATATTGGTCTTGATGACATAGTGACAAAACTAGAAAGCTTACTCTAGCAACATTCGTACATTCTCAAGAATGTTGGAATATTATTTTATTTAAAAAACAAAACTTCACATTTCTGTGAAGTTTTTAGTTATTGGTTAAATTTCTTTTATGGATTCGAGGAGGGATCTTGTTTCCACTGACCAAGTCTTTTAATATCCTTGAAGTCTTGGTTACAAAGCAAACTGTTTTTATGAAAAACATACCCCTCGCCATCTTTCTCAAAACCATTATTTTCAGTTAACAGAGCTTTGAATTCGTCTTTACAAATATCTGTAACTTTACCTTTTAAAATAACTGATCTGGTTTCAGGCACATGATGCCTTTTTCTAACATAAGGCTTTATCCAGTTATCTTCGGCCTTAGTAAAGAAAACAGTGTCTCCAATATTTATTGACTTACCACTATTCATAATAACCTTTTCTGGGGTTTCTGTATTTTTTACATCCATTTTAATATACTTTTGTGATCTTTATTATAGCATATGAATGTAAGTACTGTCAATATATAGATTTTTTAAACCATAGAATACATAGCTCAAACAACTAAACCCCTTTGTAAATAAGCCAAAATAGTGTACAGTATTAACTTATGGCACACGGAGAAGTAGTAATACGCTTTGAAAAGCTTTCATTTGAATACAGCCACAATAAACCCATACTAGATGAGGTGGATTTTTCAATTCGACGTGGCATGAAAGTTACAATTATGGGCCAAAATGGCGCCGGTAAAAGTACCCTTTTTTCGCTAATCACTGGGGCCAACCAACCTGAAAGTGGCCGAGTAATACTATCTAACAACCTAACTGTTGCCCTATCACGCCAAGTTATACCTCGCGATGAGTTGGAACTAAGTGTGCGAGATTTTTTTGCCAAATGTTTTAAAGAAAAAGTTTACGACATTGACCCACGTATTGACGAGGTATTAGAGGTTGTTAACCTAGTTGGGCATGAAAAAGTGCATGACAAATTAATCAAAAGCTTTTCAGGTGGTCAACAAGCGCGCCTATTATTAGCATCGGCACTAATACAAGAACCAGACATATTGTTGCTAGACGAACCAACCAACAATTTAGACAAGGCCGGCATCGCCCACCTAACCGACTTTTTAGTAGCATACAACAAAACCGTTATTGTAATTTCCCATGATGCGGCGTTTTTAAACGCTTTTACCGACGCCGTTTTGTATTTAGATGTATATACACGCAAAATCGAACAATACGTTGGTGACTATAACGACGTGCGCGATCAAATAACACGACGAATGGAAATCGAGAATCGCAAAAACGCACAACTTTCAAAAGAGATTCTAGCTAAAAAAGAACAAGCTAATGCATTTGCCATGAAAGGTGGTAATTTGCGTGCCGTAGCAAAACGCATGCGCGACCTAGCCGCCGAGCTTGAAGAAGAAAAGGTAGATGTTAGAAAGGAAGACCGCACGATTAAAGCTTTTACCATACCCTGCCAACCCGACATTAATGGCGACATTATAACTATTGATACAGTTTCAATTTTAAAAAATGGTGAGATCAAAAATGTACCAGCCGGTATTAAACTGCGCAAAAACAAACATTTACTATTATCAGGCCCAAATGGTATTGGCAAAAGTACCCTATTAGAATCACTAGCCAGTGGCAATACCGAAGGCTCAAAGATTCAAGATGAAATTCGTGTTGGTTATTACCGCCAAGATTTTTCAACACTTAATTTCGACGAAACAGTTTACAAATCACTAGCCGACGTATCTTTTGCCGTAACGGGTAAAATCGATGAAGAGAAAATTCGCGCAACAGCAGGCGGGTTTTTAATAACCGGCGAAATGGTCAAATCTAAAATCGGTAGCCTATCAGAGGGTCAAAAGGGCCTAGTAGCCTTTGCCCGATTAGTACTGGAACAACCAGGGCTATTAATACTAGATGAGCCAACTAACCACATCAATTTTCGCCATTTGCCGGTTATAGCCAAGGCGTTAGACCAATACCAAGGCGCCATGATACTAGTATCGCACGTACCTGAATTCGTCGAACAAATTCGCATCGATGACACATTAGAATTAGACAAATAATAAAACCTCCAAACGGAGGTTTTATTTATTCTTCTCTATTACTCAGAGATTAGCAAGCTTTCAATATATATCCATGGGTAGGTTGCGTGGCGGGATTGTTCGAATGTTTCAAGGAATTTAATAAGGTTTTTTGATTGAAACTTTTCAGGTGCTAATTCAACCAATTTTTTAACCTCTTCATCGGTTATACCAATATGTTCCAGTTTAACCATTGTGGTGTCGCCTTTTGTTACGCGATAAATCATAGCAGCCCTAAATAGATCAATTAATGAATCTAGAAATACTAACGGTTTAGTTGTAGCCTTGATTTCATTTAAATCTTTCAAGACCTCGACATATTCGCCAGTTGCATAGTGGGTTAAAGTTTTTAAAACTTTTTCGGCGCTAGATACACCCAAGACTAGTCGCACGTTTGCCTCGTCAATTTTGCCATCAGTGTTTGTGTCAATTAATTGTTGTAATAACGTTAACGCATCGCGAAAGCCACCACGTGCATTTTTAGCAATCATATTTGCAATACTAGCCTCAAGTTTTACGCCCTCTTTTTTGGCAATATCAATAACAAAATTTGCAACCACGGTATTATCAGGGGTTTCAAAATTAATTAATTGGCAACGCGACACAATAGTGTCTAGCACCTTTTCGCGTTCAGTTGTAGCCAAAATAAACAAACAATGTTTAGGCGGCTCCTCCAATGTTTTAAGTAATGCATTAAAAGCGTCTTTGGTTAGCATATGCACTTCGTCAATAATATAAATTTTATAGTCAGAGAGCATTGGCATTGTGTACACACTGTCGCGTAGCGCCCGAATGTCATCAATACCACGGTTTGAAGCCGCGTCGATTTCGATAACGTCTTCGTTTTTAATATTTAAAGCATTTGCAAAAATACGCGCAACTGATGTTTTACCAATACCGCGCGAACCCACAAATAAATAAGCATGTGGTAATTTACCACTGGCAATAAAAGCCGTTAAATTTTTAACAACCTGTTGTTGTCCAAAAACCTCATCAAAATTCGCCGGGCGGTGTTTACGGTAAAGTGTATGTTGCATATTTAGCAATTATAGCAAAAAATGAACAAAAACGAAAAATAGCTTCTAATAAAAGGCGCACATATTTTCTTGAGGGAAAATTGCTCTGCTCGGCCCGTCGGCCTGCGCAAGGCCTTTCTTATAGAACTATTTTTCGTTTTTGCTTTGTGGCTTACGAAGGCATACATACCTATATTTCAGACAGCCGCAGAAAATTTTGCTTGGTTCGGTAATTTTAATTACCGAAAAATTTTCGAGGATAAGAGAGGCAACCGCAGGAGTGGCCGAGCGGGCTGAAATATGGGTGTGTATGGTGAAGTACTAATTTAAAAAACCTTTAACTATCTTTTTAGTCTCATTGGCACTGTTTGCGTTTTCCATCAAATTTATGCGCAATTCTTTGGCTCCAGCAAAACCATTGGCATAAGCCTTGAAATGCTTTTTCATAACAGTAAAGTTTTTGTGGCTGCACATTTTTTCAAACAAATAAGCATGTTCTACCATTACGGCTAATTTTTGTTCTAGTGGAATATTTGTTTTAGCACGTAGCCAGTATTTATTTTTCCCACCTGTAATTTTTAAATACAGTAATCTGATTTTTTCAAATAATTTTACAAACAGCCCTTCGTCATGTTTCACTGACTCAGGGTTATTTTCACTGCGTGAAAATAACCACGGGTTACCAAAAATTGCTCGGCCAACCATAATACCATCACACCCTGTTTCAGTCGCCTTTCTAATACCATCATCAGTATTTAAAACATCACCATTGCCAATTACTACAGTATTGGGTGCAATTTTATTTTTAATTTCAACAACTTGTTTAATATAGTTCCAATTAGCGGGCACCTTTGACAAGTCGCGACGGGTACGAGCGTGCACAGTTAAACAATCAATATTTTGTTGCAACAATAACGGCACCCATTCATCAATCTCAACCCGGTTATAACCAACGCGTGTTTTAACCGATAGAGGTATATCACAACCTGCATCAACAATACCCTGTTTAGCGGCGGCAATTATTAAAATGGCATTTTGTTTATTATTTATCATGGCCGCACCCGAGCCTTGCTTTTCAATACTTTTGTCGGGGCAACCCATGTTTATATCAATACCATCAAAGCCCATTTCGGCACACAATTTTGCAGCACCACGCATTTTGTCAGGGTTTGATGAAAATAGCTGGGCCACAATCGGTCGTTCGTTTTCGCTAAATTCTAAACTTCTTTTCAAAACCTCCCTACCCTCGCTCATTAAACCATCGGCCGAAACAAATTCGGTCCACAAAACATCGGGTTTGCCATATTTAGTAATAATTTGGCGAAATGCCGGGTCAGTCACATCGGCCATTGGCGCCAATGCAAAAAAGGGGCCATTACTACCCTGTTGTTTTTGTTTTAATTGTGACCAAAAATTCATACAAGTATTTATACACTAATAAAAAGTATACACAACCTGGTTACCATAGCGAACATCGACTTTGTTTAAATTACTACCAGCATGTTTTACAACATCGTCTGAATCAAGCAAGGTTATAATTCGCGAAACTGTTTCGTCGGCACCAATCGAAATATTTGTAGTTATAGAAGTTAAATTTACATTATCTTTGAAAAGGGCATCAAACTCAAACAAGCCGTCACCCATGGGTTTAACCTTTTGAACTAATGCCCCGCGGGTGTATAGACCAGCAATGACTTTTTCAGAAAAATCAAAAGTATTACTATCTAGTACATTTTTGGTCAATTCAGCCCCAGGTAATTCATAAACAGTAAACAAGGGTTTTGAAAAATACGGCGCAATATCATAAGCATACCCAGTTGTGTCAATAAAAACACAATCACTAGGCAGGGCGTTACACCATAATGCATGTGGTTGGCGTTCGGTTATTTTAATAAACAAATCGTTTGGTACATTTTGGGTAACATCGATAGTTTTAATTGTTGGGTGTTTTTTAATTAAAAAATTTTTTAAATCTTCATCAATAAAAATAAAGGCATTTCGATTAGGTAATACATAGGCAAAACGGCCATTTAAATATTCATTTATAGAAGCTTGTAATTTATTAGTGCTTAATACCCTGTTACCTTCGACATATGAGTTTTTAATTAAAAACTTTGGGTACCAAGCAAAATAAATAAACCCACCAATTAAAATAACAAAGAAAATAGTGAAAAACCAAAAACGTATTTTTGACCTTTTTTTGCGAGCATTAACTAATTCGGCATTAGTTTCGTTTAATAAACTTTTTTTATACTTGCCAAATTCAGCCATAATAAAAGAACAAATTAAATTATCGAATAACGTCTTTACCTAAATATTTTTGTAGAACGTCTGGTACGCGAATACTGCCATCAGCTTGTTGAAAGTTTTCAATCATTGATACAAGTATGCGAGGGGTTGGAATAGCGGTTGAGTTTAATGAGTGAGCATATTGCAACTTGCCAGCTTCGTCTCGGTAACGAATATTTAAACGGCGTGTTTGAAAGTCGTGGAAATAAGAAGCCGATGAAATCTCGCGATAAGTAGATTCTTTTGGAACCCATAGCTCGATATCGTATTTTTTAACTTGACCCAAGCCCAAATCACCACCACAGTTAACAACTGTGTGGTAAGGAATATTTAAAGATTCGATGAACTCCTCGGTATTGCGATTAATTTCGTTATGCATGTTAACCGATGTTGTATGACTTGCTTCACACAAAACCAATTGTTCGAATTTATAAAACTCATGCACACGAATTAAGCCCTTAGTGTCTTTGCTGTGGCTACCTGCTTCACTACGATAACAAGGCGAGAATCCCAAATATTTTATTGGCAAACTAGATTTTTCTAAAACCTCATTCATATGCATACCCATTAGTGGTACCTCTGATGTGCCAACCAAGTAATCGCCGTCTTGAGTTTTATATAAATCCTCTTCACCTTGTGGTAAATAGCCCGTACCCATACACACAGCAGGTCGAACGATCATTGGTGGTATTACAGGGTTAAAACCTTTTTGACCAAAGAAATCTATTGCATAGTTCCAAATTGCAAAACACAAACGCACGCCATCACCCGTTAAAAAATAACCCCTAAAGCCGTGTACCTTTGTGCCACGCTCAAAATCAACCATGCCCAAATTAGTCATTAGCTCTACATGGTCTTTGGGTTCGAAATCGAAATTGGTTTTATTACCCCAAACTTTAATTTCTTGGTTTTGGCTGTCGTCGTCACCATCGGGCACAGATATGTCGGGTATGTTTGGTACGAAAAGCATTTGGTTTTGCCAGCTTTGCATAATATTACGCAAAGACTCCTCTTCGGCTTGAAGGCTTTCCTTTATAGATTTCATTTCAGATATTTTTTGTTCACGTAGGGCGGGATCAGAAACAGACATAATAGCTTCAGAGAATTTATTTTGTTTGTTGCGCAAATCCTCTACCTTGGCTAGTGCAGCAAGCCTTTCGTCTTCGATACTTAAAAGATTTTCAACGTCAAAATTAAGATGCTTTTTGCGAGCAGCCTCCTTGACCAAATCCTTGTTTTCCTTGATGAATTTAATATCTAACATATATAGAGTATAGCGAAAAATGGGCTTTTTCACAAACCGAGCTTTTTAAACAATATCTATGTGGTAAAATATTTATATATGGAAGGGTTAAATATTTTAACCAAAGAAAACTACCCACAATGCCTTTTAGAAATTCCCGAACCACCAAAACAACTTTATTACTTGGGTGAAATACCTGACTTTGAAGAATACAAATATTTGGTTGTAGTCGGTTCACGCAATCACACCAGTTACGGTAAAGAGGTCGTACGTAAAATTATCGAGGGCCTATCAGGTTACCCTATTTGCATAGTTTCGGGACTAGCATTAGGGCTTGATACACTAGCGCACAAATACGCACTTGAATATGGGTTAAAGACTTTGGCGATCCCTGGCTCGGGGATCGATTTTAATGTTATACATCCACGGAGTAATATTAATTTGGCTCGTGAAATAGTAAGTCGTGGCGGGTGTTTAATGTGTGAGGTAAATCCCGACCAAAGAGCTACTATTTTCGGCTTCCCTCGACGCAATCGCATAACCGCCGGTTTATGCCAAGCCGTATTAATAATTGAAGCCGAAGAAAAATCGGGCACACTAATAACCGCAAGGCTGGCATTAGATTACAATCGCGAAGTTTTTGTTGTGCCCGGTTCGATTTTTTCAGATGCATCAGTAGGTACAAACAGATTAATCAAGCAAGGTGCTACACCTATAACTAGCGCAAATGATATCTTAAAGTTTTTTAAATTTATTAGCGATGATGATAATTTTGGAAATAATAAAAATGATTTAAATCTAACTGCCGAGGAGCAAGCCGTATACACAATGTTACGCGAACCAATTGAACGCGATGAATTAATTGCCAAATTAGGTATTCCCATAGGCGAAGCCCAAAGCCTCTTGACTATGATGGAGATAAAGGGTTTAATAGAAGAGGAGATCGGATTAATCCGAAGAAGATCATGATACATACAATTGAAGATGAAAAAAGACTATCAGAAGGAAATACAAAAGGCTTTAGCTCTTATTTTATAAGCGGAATATTTTGGGCCATCTTTGTTATAGCTGTAGTTATAGTTATAGGCCAAGCAATAAAAGAGCATGTTCAAAGTATACCTGGTAGTTAAAAAGCGGTTTTTAAATCAAAAACCGCTTTTCATTTGCTATATATTTCAAGACGTGGTACAAATTTAAATAATATGAAATTGTTAATTGTCGAATCACCTTCAAAAGCCAAGACTATCGAGAAGTACCTTGATGGCGCTTATACTGTACGTGCATCTGTTGGGCATATTCGCGATTTACCAAGTTCAAACAAAAAAGCTATCGACATACCGGGTGGTTTTATACCCCACTACGAAATATCAAAAGGCAAAGACAAAGTCGTTCGTGAATTACAGTCTTTGGCCGAAAATGCAACTGAAATACTATTAGCAACTGACCCTGACCGCGAAGGTGAAGCTATTTCGTGGCACCTAAACGAACTGATTCGTGAAGACAAAAAAGTTACTAAAAACATCAAGCGTGTAGCTTTTAATGAAATTACCAAAGAAGCCGTACTGGAAGCAATTAAAAAACCGCGCGACATTGACCTAAACCTAGTCAAAGCCCAAGAAGCTCGCCGAGTACTGGATCGCCTAGTTGGTTATGATTTGTCAGGTTTGATTTGGAAGAAGGTTCGTTACGGTTTGTCAGCTGGCCGTGTGCAATCACCCGCCCTACGTATATTGTGCGAACGCGAACGCGAAATTAATGCTTTTATACCTGAAACTTATTTTGTGCTTGAGGCTGATCTAGCAAAAACAAACTCAAAAAAAGCAGAAGATAAAAGCAGTATTACATTTAAATATGACGAAGAGCTTCGCGATAAAAAATTAGCCGAAAGCATAATTAAATTTGCCGAAACAGAAGATTGGCAAATTACTGATATTAAACAAACCGAGGCCAAGCGTGCAACACGGGCACCATTTACAACATCAACATTACAACAAACAGCTAGTACCCGTTTAGGATTTTCACCTGGGCGTACTATGCAAGTTGCCCAAAAATTATACGAAGCAGGCCACATAACATACATGCGAACTGATAGTACCAATTTAGGCAAAGACTCGTTAGTGAATATTAAAAAAACAGTTAGCAAAGAATTTGGTGCCGAGCATGCCGAAACCAAAGAATACAAAACTAAAAATAAAAATGCCCAAGAAGCCCACGAAGCCATCAGACCAACACATGTTGAAAAAAAGTCAGTTGGTAACAATCCTGAACAAAAGGCACTATATGAGCTAATTTGGCGCCGTACAGTAGCCAGTCAAATGAAAGATGCAAAAATTTTGCGTACTAAAATTAGTGCCAAAACTGTCAGCATGCCAAATAATTTTTCAAGTAACGGTTCAACCACAATTTACCCAGGCTGGTTATTATGTGATTACCAAGCTAAAGGTGAAGAAGTAGAGTTGCCAGTTTACACAATTAGCGAGAATTTGAAATTAGTAGAAGCTCGCAACATTGAAAAGCAAACCGAACCACCGAACCGTTATTCAGAGGCGGGACTTGTCAAAGAATTAGAAGCCCGCGGTATTGGCCGACCGTCTACATATGCATCAATTATTTCTACAATCATTGCGCGTGAATATGTCGAAAAATACCCACCACCAACCGGCAAGGCACTAAAGCCAACTGATACAGGTATGGTTGTTTCGCAATTTTTAGAAGACCATTTTATAAAATACATTGGCGATGATTTTACCGCCGAGATGGAAAACGAGTTGGATGAAATTGCCAGCGGCGACCGTGATTATACAAAAACATTGTCTGACTTTTACGGACCATTTCAAAAAGATTTGAAAGAAAAAGAAGGCATGGACAAATTAACTACTATCGAAGACGCCGACCCAAAATGGAAATGCCCTAAATGTGGGTCTAGTATGGTTATTAAATTGGGCCGTGGTGGTAAATTTATGTCGTGTTCTACATACCCCGAATGTGATGGTGCGTTAATGATTGACGGTGTCGAAATTAAAAAAGACGCCCCAATTGGATTTGACCCTGAAACAAAATTACCTATTTATGTATTAGTTGGTCGTTTTGGCCCATATGTTCAACTTGGTGAAAAGCCAGTAAAGGTTAAAGGTAAAAAAGCAAACCCCGCTGATAAACCTAAAATGGCTTCAATACCTAAAACTGTCGAGCTAGGCAGTGTTACAGTTGAAGTGGCTATGAAATACCTTTCAATACCACGCACATTAGGTATAAACCCTAAAAATGACAAGGAGGTTGTCGTAAACAATGGTCGCTTTGGCCCGTACGTAGCCTGTGACGGCGACTACCGATCAATCAAAGCTAAAGCTCCGTTTGATATGTACACCATAACCCTGCCCGAAGCTCTGGCCCTGTTGGCCGAAGAAAAGAAACCCCGCGGCTTTGCCAAGAAAAAGAAAGAATAGGAAGCTGTTTTGGGTTTAATGCTACACTTGACATGTATAGATTTATCATGATAAAGTGATTAAGGAGATTAAACCAAATTTTATGGGAAGAGCAATTTTTTTAACCAAAGAAGGAACAATTAGAGCCAACCGCATTTTTGTAGTATTAGCAATAATATTTGCAATTTTAGCCTTATCGGTAAAACCGGAATTCTGGATGCCTGCAATAATATCTATCCTTTTCCCCATACTTGCCACTATTGGCATATGGGCCAGAGGAGGAGATGAGGCGAAAGAAAAAACTATTTCTTAATTTAATTAAAAAGCTGTTTTTACAAACAGCTTTTTTTATTTGTCTTACACTGCAAATTTATCAATATTATACAAATCTTCATCTTCGTCTTTTTCGTCTTTGGTGCGGTCGTCGAGTAGTTCAGGGTTTTGTTCAATTTCGCCAGCAAATGACATGGCGTCGTAATTTTGACCCTCTGCGGTTTCAATACCAGTTAGTGGTTCAATATGGTTTTCAGATTCGGTACTAGCAATATGGCGAGCCAACATTTCATCGGCGCTTTTAGTTGGGGCGTCGCCACTGCGTTTAATAGTATCTAATATTTGTTTTAAATCAGCTGGCGAGAAAAAGTCGATTGTTATTTTACCAACCTCGGTATTAGGTTTGCGGTCAATGTGCACACGGGTACCAAAAGTTTCTTGCAATAATTCCTCCATTTCAATAATCTCTGGGTCATCAGCTGGTTCGAATTTACGAATACGTTCGACAGCAATTTTGCGGGCGATGCGTTCGGCTTCGCGCACGCTGATTTTTTTAAATACAATTTCTTTGAACAATACGTCTTGTTCTTCAGGTCGATCAATTAACATCATCAATGGTCGTGTGTGACCCTCGCTAATTTTGCCTTCTGACAAAGCAGTTAAAATGTTTTCAGGCAATTGCAAAATACGTAAACTGTTTGAAACATATTCGCGGCTTTTACCCATCTTGGCCCCAATTTGCGCATGAGTGTATTTAAATTCGGTAACAAAGCGTTGAAAGGCGCGGGCGCGTTCGATAGAATTTAGATCTTCACGTTGCAGGTTTTCGATAATCGCCAATTCCATTTTCATTAAACTGTCATCACCCACACGCACAACACATGGTACTTGTGTAAGCCCTGCAATTTTAGATGCACGCAAACGGCGCTCACCAGCAATTAATTCATAGTCGGTAACCATACCACCGTCGTCCTTCATTTTTTCAACACGCGAAACAGTTAGTGGTTGTAATATGCCATACATGCGAATTGAGTTGGCTAAATCTTGCAATTTATCGTTTTCGAATTCACGACGTGGTTGATATGGGTTTGGGTGGATTTTATCAACATCGATCCAAAAAATTGAGTTAGAATATAGATTAGACATGCAGATATTTTAGCATAAATTTAGCCACAAACAAAAAACTGGAAATTTATCAAAAAATGTGTAAAATACGTTAGTAAGTAATATTATGCCGGAGTGGCGGAATGGTAGACGCGCTCGACTCAAAATCGAGTTTCGCAAGGAGTGAGGGTTCGAGTCCCTCCTCCGGCACAAAAATGGCCCTAAAAAACACTACAATTAAAAACAAAATTATCGTAGTCTACGGGCCTACATCTAGTGGTAAAAGCGACTACGCAGTTAAACTGGCACTTAAAATTGGCATGGGCAAGGCCGAGGTTGTTTCGGCTGATTCACGACAGATTTATAAAGAATTAAATTTATTATCGGGTAAAATTACCACGGCCGAAATGCATGGCGTACCACACCACATGCTTTCAGTTGTCAGTGTTGCAAATGAATATTCGGCGTCAGACTATGCAAATGATGCAAGTAAAATAATATTAGATATTTTAAGCATGGGTAAAACACCAATTATTTGTGGTGGCACTGGTTTTTATATACAAGCACTTATAAATAAATTAAATAATAATACCCTACCCGAAGTACCACCTAACCCACAACTACGTGACAAATTAAATAAATTAAGTATTGATGATTTATTTGAAATTCTAAAAAAGAAAGACAAAGTAAGAGCAAAGAATATTGATGCAAAAAATAAAGTGCGTCTAATTCGCGCACTTGAAATTATTGAAGCACTGGGCAAGGTACCTACATTACCCAAACAAAAAAACAAACTGAGCAACAATTATGAATTTGAATATGTTGGATTAGATTTAGATGACAAAGTTTTGAAAGATAAAATCGAGAAAAGATTAATTGAGCGAATCAATGATGGCATGCTGGATGAAGCAAAAAAAGTTTACAAATTGATTGGTAGTGAAAAAATGAAAGTATTAGGTTTAGAGTGCAAATACACTGCCCTATTTATAGATGGCGAAATTACGCAAGATGAATTAAAATCACAACTAGCTACAAAAATTTGGCAATACGCAAAACGCCAACGTACTTGGTTTAAGGTCAAGATAAAAAATTAGACTTTACTATTTGGATCTATTTTAGTTTCTTTGGCTTCATTAAGAAGTTCAGAAATATCGATAAACCCAATACCGGGACTTACAGACGAATTATTCACTACAGGCTTAATAGCTTCTAATGGTTCAATTTTTGGGTCTATTTTTTGTTCTATTATAGTTTCATTTTTTTCAATAGTAACCACTGGTTCAATTGGTTTAATAACTTCAGGTTGAACAATAGCAGGCTCGGGTTTTGGAATAACCATAGGCTCTGGGGCAACGCTAACAACTGGCGGCACAACCACAACCTGTTCAGGCTTTTTAATTATATTTTCAAGAATTGGTTTTTGAGGGGCAGGGTCTTGGTAAGTTTGCTCAAGATTAGTTAAGGTATCGGGCCCACGGTCATTAAAACGTATATTTTTGGCCATTTTATAGCCCTGTTTTACACGGTCTATAATATGGTGACCAAACAAGTAGTGCAAAATTAATTCAAGTAATAGCAAGAATATAATTATAAACAACAAGTAAATGCCTATTTTTTTCAAACGCTGCATTAAAACAACCCCTGGGTAAATATCAACAAATTCTTCGGCAACATTACCAGCTTTGTCATAAGCCCGAATAATGACTCTAGAATTTGTGCCCGATTCAATGCTAACAACATAGGGTGATTCAGTCTGGGTAAATAATGGTGAAGTCTTATCAATGTCATCTTTTGAAATAAGACCAACCTCGTAATGATCAAGCCCCGACAATGAATCGGTTGTAAAGAAAGACACTAGGTATTTTTGCGAACCATTTGATTCTTTGATTTTAGAAACGA
The DNA here is from genome assembly GCA_017992305.1 of Minisyncoccota bacterium. Lineage (GTDB taxonomy): Bacteria > Patescibacteriota > Minisyncoccia > Phycocordibacterales > UBA9973 > MFUC01. The sequence continues at coordinate 7,516 of JAGOOX010000005.1, read as the reverse complement.
CCGGTTTAAACTTTGCTGGTGGTCGGGTGTCTATGCGTGTTACAAAGCTAGAGGTACTACCCCATACACCATTTGCAACAGGGCGCACATGTAAATACCAAATACCATCGCCAACATTTGTATAGTTCATTGACTGATCTTTTTTAGTTATTACAGGGTCGGGGTTCGACTGTAGTAATGTGTCAAACAAAACAGCAAAACCTTCAGCTGGTTGTTTTACGTCCCAACCAAAAATAGGACTATTGTTGTTATACCACGTGTCGCTTGATGGGTGCGTTTCAGAATAAACATACACGCCCTCGGGTGGTCTATTATTTAGTACATACTCGGCGCGGCCACGTGTTAGCAATACCTCTGAACCATAACCATCGTTTAAATTTGCCGATGTCTGTTCGGCAATTGAAACAGTTGTAGTACCTGCACTTAGAACCTTGAATGTCATGGTAACAATCAAGCCCGAACTACTAGTAATACCATCAGTCACAATACCCGACATGCCAGCATTGCCATTTTTATTATCATAATACGGAGGCTCAACCCAAATACCAAAAATAGACTTACCACCTGATGGATTTACTAATGACAGCTTACTGGGGTCGTATTTTACTTTTAAATTTATAGCGTTTAAACTATTACCCTTTGTGTTTATATAAATTTGAGATTCAAAAGTAGAGCCAACCAAAAATGAACCGTTTCGTGGGGTAATGAATATTTCTGATTTGGCCAGCAAATCTTGAGCATTATAATTTTTTTGGGCTAAAACAATACTAGGTACTATAGTCAGTACCAAAACCAAACACGTTAGTATTGATTTAAGCCATTTACTCATCTTTTATTTCATTTAAACTTTCAGTTATAACTTTTTCGGCATCACCCAGGTCTTTACTAAATTGATCAATTGTCGCCTCGTCGTCTTCGGTTAGCATTTTTTTATTTTTTAATTTTCTAATCAATCGGGCTTCTTCGCCTTCGTCTTCTTCAAGCAGGTTAAATGCCTTGTTAATAGTTTTTTTAGCTTCTATAATTTTTTTATTTAAAGACTTTTTATCTTTTCTAATTTTTACGAATCCAATAACTAGAACAAGTACCAAGGCGCCAATTATTGCAAACATGTACACAACTAAGTCGCGTGAACTGCCCATTAGGTTATTTTTAAAGCTTGACTCTACTATAACACCATCTATTGGTAATACCGTAAATTCAGTTAAACCTATCATATTCACACCTTTTTCATCCTGAGCACTGACCCTGATGGTATGATTACCATCACCTAAAATAGGTGTTGTATAAACCCCTGCACCGTCATCAATATAAGAGAAGATTTTCTCAGAATCTATTTGAATACTATAAGTATTATTTTTAGCCGGTCGTGGCGGTGTGATTATGAAGTTTGAACGGCCAGGCTCACTAACAGAACTTTCAATTTGTTGAATTTTTATAACATTTGGCAAATTTGTAATTTGAGGGATTTGAACCTTTTTAATAACTGGCTCTTTTGGTTCTATTACTGAAATCTCTTTTTTATTAATTGTAAAACTTGCACTACTTGAGCCCTGTAAAACATTAGTACCACTACCATCATTTGCTAATACTGATGCACCCGAGAAACGCACATAAGCAGGGCCCTCTTTAACTGCCCTAAAATTAAGCGTAACTACTGTGCCAGAATTACCTGTAAACCCACTAATAGCAACACCGTCAATACTTGCGCTACCGGCCTGGTTAACAAAACTTGGCTCAACAGGCCAAAGAGTTATTACAGAGCCCGCTTTACTAATTGACGATAAAACTATCGTATCATTAGAAAAATTAATACCTGACGAAACAGCATTAATTGACGCACTAGGACTGCTAACACGCAGCCTAACCGCAAAATTATCACCCACATTATAATTACCCGATGATGGGGTAAGTGAAAGATCAGCCGCGAAAGCGGTGTTATTAAAAGATAGCGCTAAAAATAAAAAGCAAAAAAGCTTTGTAAAAAAATTTTTAGTGTAAATATTTTTTAAATTTATTTTATTTGCTTTTTTCATTTTGTTTATTATTTTTATTTTTTATATAAAATACGCCAATAATGAATATTAATATTACTAGTATTAACATGACCAGGCTATTGTTTGGCAAATATGCCGCCAGTGTTGGTTTGATTTTTACCAATGTTTCATTACCTGCATTATCGGTAACCTTAAGTAAAATTATACCGCGTAATGACTGATCTTCCAACAAGTAAGGGCTATCAGCTGGCCTAAAATCTTTGAAGCCTTCTTTGATGTATACATCTTTTAAACCAGACTTGCTATCAATAGCTGAAAAAACTAAAGTCTTTTTGCCGTCAAATAAATTTGGGTCAGTAACTATTTCATAATTAACCTCTGGCCTTTCATTATCAACTGCTGTATATTTTTCAACTTCACCTGTGTTTGAAATTTTTATAGACATGGTTTGGTTTTTTACACTTATAGGACTACCCTCTCCGTCATTTTTAGTAACCATTAAATTTTTTAAATTTAAATTAACCAAACCTTCATTTTTAGCTTTTAAAACAACCCTAAAAACTAGACCTCCTTTTTCGATAGAATTCAAGTACCCATTGAAACCGTTTGGTATAATACCCGAAAAGTTAACATTTATTGAACCGTCTTTACCAGTCAAGACTGGTCGAGTTATCCAGTTTTTGACAATCGATCCACCATCTTCGATACGTAAAACATTAGCATTTGTAATAACTAGTTCCCCATCAACACCATTTATTGACTGGCCATTTGGTTCAACAGCTACATCTATATAAAATTCGCTACCTTGTTGATAATTATTTGATTTTGTAATTAATTCAAAAGTAACAGCAAAAGACACTGATGGAGTAATCCATAAAAATAAAATGATTAGTGCAAAAATTGTTTTTTTAAAATGTTTCATATATTTTTGATATTTATCTCTAAGGCTAATACGTAGATATGGCGACCTCTTTAGTAATTTAGCCTGTCCAATTATACGCAAGAATACTAAAGTCTATTAAGTTAATTAAACCATCATTATTTAAATCAACAGTTGCAGGTGCTCCTGTTTTTTTATACCAAAAAGCCATAATTGAAAAATCTATAAGATTGACCTTACTGTCGCAATTTAAATCACCGCGCAAGTTTGAACAATCTTTTACATCTTTTTTACTGGTTTCATTACCAACCTTAAATGCTACAGTATTACCAAAAGGACTAATTTCGTTAGATATAGCTGACTTTGACTTAGCCGAGTGATTACCAATTTCAAGTTTTGCAGTATCAAAATTTAACAAATAAACACCTGATTTATCAGTCTTAACATTATTAAAAAACTCAACCGGTGAATTAACAGAAATTGTAATATTACTATCAGGTACACTTTGCCCAAAAATGGCCACATTTTCACCTTGTTTTACAATACTTTTATCGACGTCAATTGTTGGCGACAAGAAAATTCCACCAATATTAATTGTTGAATCTAGGCCAACACGTAGCGGGAATGTAAATGGTGTAGAACGCCTACCCTGAGAGTCTTCGCCATAGACAGAAAAAATATGGTCACCCTCGGTTATTTTATTAGCTGATACTGAAAACGAAGCCAGTGGGTCAGCTATGGTGCTAACAAAAATGCTACCATTTTTTAAGATAACAACTTTTGATTGCGGGTAGGCACGACCCGAGAAATTTACAACGCTAGAACCTGTACCAGTATTTGTATCAGTGCTTGGATTACTAGGTGTAAGTACTCCCGCACCACCACCTCCACCGCCGCCGCCACCTCCTCCGCCACCTCCTCCTCCAGAAGTGCCAGTAGTAGGTAAGCCAGATACTACGACTGATTCACTGAGTGCAAGCCCTAACGCGTATGACTTTATTTTAAAATAATAAGTAGTACCATTAGTTAAACCAGTTTTTGTGTAACTTAAAACATTACCGACGTTAGTATATACATACGTACCGCTAATAGATGTAGATACACCTACTGAATAACTTGTAATATTAGCAAGTGTACCAACTGACGCGCTCCAATTTAACGCAACCTGGCCATTACCCGCAGTAGTAGCCAGTACGGGTGTGGTAGAAACCGGGTAGTACAAAGTGCCCGCCAAGTTTTCAAAACTAGCACTAGAGCTTTGACCGCTATCTATTTGCCCACTACCAGAAATATATTTAAAACTGGCAGACGCTGACTCACCCCCCTCTATAATAGTTGTAGGGTTTTCAAATTCATAACTAGCACTAGTTGAATATTGAGCATTGGCAAAATGACTACCAGGTAAAACAAAAAAACTCGCAATAAAAGCTACAGTAAAAGTAACAACTAGAATTTTTGCAGTGCTCTTGGTCATAATATTTACAGAGCTACGCGCTAGCATACTTTTAATAAAAACTTTCATACGAGTGTTTTTTGTTATTTAATTTTTAATTACCTGAGTTCTTTGATCCGTCAGACGTTTGAGTTGTAGGAGGTGTAACTGATTTTTGATTACCAATGTTAAGCGGCGCTACGTCTATGATTTTATTTAAAGTAACGCTGTATAGGTAGGCTTTTTTAGATTGAGCATAGATTAAAACCTTGTCACCTTTAACTGCTTGCGCAAAAAAAGGTTGGTCTTTTAATGCCTCTGGATCTGAAACAGTTGCAATAGTTGGCGTTTCATTAGAAGGTAGAACTACTAATCGGCCAACCTTGGCAGTTAAGTCTTTTACTTCTTGTTCTGCTTGAGCTTGAGGATTTTGCCTTAATTTATAAAGTTCGTAGTAGAAATATCCAGCCAAAGCAACGGCAATTAATACAACAACTACCATTATTTTTTGTTTTATTTTATTTCCCATATTTTTGTATAAATAATTTAATGATGTTTAAATCAAAGAGCCGGACTCTTATGAGTATATTATAGTTTATATGCAATAAATAATCAACCAAGAAACATACTTCAATCCAAACTTATCACATATACTATATGCCCTAGTCAACGGGCGGGGTTGCAACTGGGTCAGAAGCTACAGGTTCGCTAACCACAGGTACATCTACCACTTGATTTACAACAACCTCAGGTTCTGGTGTAATTTCTTGTGCAGACAAGTCTACTTCTGGATTTGCCATAGGTTCAACAATAACTTCGGGTTCGGTAATAACACCAGGCTCAATAGCGGGGCTGTTATCTAATGCAGGGTCTGGTTGAATTTCAGCATCAGGTAGACCTGCATCTGTTTCGGGCAAATTACTTATAGTAACAGGTAGGTCTATTACAAGGCCCGGTATAACACTTTCGAATACTTTTACATCTTTGACCTGCAACGCAGACCACGAGAACTTAATGTCTTCATTTGCTATTTTATTAAGACGAATACTAAATCCATTTTGAGTTTTATTTGTAATTACAAATTTAATATCTTTATTAAAAAATTCATCTACCTGTAAATCAGTCATATTTTTTGTAACATCGCCACCATCTTCAAACGAAATAGTTGCATTTACTACCGGTTGGGCAATATAGGGATTTTCGAATACAACATCTACTTTACGTGTACCATTTTTAACTACAGCAAAACCCGCGGTGTTATTATTAAATAAAGGTGGAACCGCAAACTCAGTTTGGGCACCAAATTTTACTGTGCCGTTAAATACACTTTCATTATTTACAGTTAATTTGTTAATAACCATATCACTAGACAGAGTATTTGAAGCCAGCAGTTCCTCTATAACTTTCATTCTTAATCCTTGAATGTTTTGCGTTTCTGCCATTAAGTCTTGAGTTGTTTTTAAGTCAGCCAAACTAGACTCTATGACATTTATTTTTGTACTTATATTTGTTACATCTGCACCTAGCGCAACAAGAGCTTGATTTAATGCATCAACAGCGGTTGCCGTTAGCGTAATAGCCTCTTGACCATTTGAAAGTAGTGAGATTTTATTAACAATAGCGTCCATTCCGGTAATATTTCCAGCCTCGATTGAGTCAGCAGTTATTTTGCCAACAAACACAGCATTACCATTTTTATCAAATGAGATATTTTTGTTTACAGTTTTTGTAACAGTGCCATCATCATTTGTGATTTCAGTAACAGAGCCTATGTTTAATAATTCGCTACCCTCAAGCGCTACATTTATATCACTACCACTGGCTGAATTTATTGTATTTGTTGCAACAGTATCGGTAGTTATTAATGGCGTAACTATTTCAAGTCCTGCTGCTATACGATCGGCAAAAATATCTGACAAGTTAACACTTTGCAGTAACCACTTTCGATTTTTTAGTAATTGCTCTAATAATGCCTTACTACCATATGTTGGATTAGTCATTGTAATAGCACCAGTCACTGCGTCAACTTGTTCAACTGGGTTTAGAATTTTATCAAAAGATGAACCACTACCGTATGAATTATTTATAAACACACTAACTTGGCCGACGTCTGCACCACTATAACCTTCCAAGGCTTGCGCAATAATTGCACCAGATTTTGTCGCTTTCATTGCAACACCTGGTAATGTGTGCGATAGCATTAGTGAATCACCTGGCATTATAATACCATTTTCAGTGCTAACTTTTACAGGAACACGCCCAACTAGAGCAATCGGTACCCATACTTCGCCGCCCATATCGGGTGTGTCTTTGGATTTTTGTAATCGTAGCCCTGGGTTTAATGAATAAATACCAATAGCCGGGTTTGTACCGTCGGCGCGTTTAATAAAGTCGACATTATCAGGGTCGATCATTACCACATCACCTGGCTTAAGAGATGTATCATATGTTGGGTAATCTTCGGCATAGTCGAATGCGTTTGACTGCATATTTACAGAGTGAGAGAAATTAAATGCACCAGAATATTTTTCAGTATTTGCCTGAGGAGAAAGCTTGAAAGATATTTTACCATAGTTACTTGATCCAGAATCAAACTGCAGTCCATATGAATCAGAAGATGTTTTGCTCCAGCTATACACACTAGCTACACCGTTTGCACCATCGTCGGTACCAATGAACATTTGCCCATTGTATTCGATCATTGCTGATACAGCATCAATACCAGTCTCTCCACCAAATGTACCACGTGTTGTATTAACTAATTCCCAGTCTTGCTTATCAACTAATTCATAGATAGCAGCAGTACCGGCCCCTGTTACTGAACCTGCATATATCCTGCCATTATATACACCCAGGATTGATGCATCGACATTAGCAGTATCGGCGGTTATGATTTTACCAGAGTTACTACTTTCGTTTGCCCGTGTTGTATAAGTTGCTGTGTTTGATCCCGTAGCATTAACACGACCCACATTGATACTGGATGAGTCAGTTTTACCAGTTGAATAATAGTAAGTACCTCCAAAAGAAACAATGCTGGAAACTTGTTCAACACTACTTTCAAAACCGTTTACGTTTCCGGCTGTTGTACTAATAGAAGTAACCGATCCATTAGCACCCTGAGAGTAAGTAAGCATTGCTGTTGTTGTGCCAGTAACGCCTCCCATTATTATATAATCTTTCCATACAGCTAGATTAAATCCATCT
>JAGOOX010000033.1 GCA_017992305.1 Minisyncoccota bacterium | reverse complement strand
CCAACATGATCAAATTCTTCTTCTAAATCGATATCAATGGTTTCGTTATTATATTCTTCATTCCAGTCTTCAATATCAACGCCTGGTTTTTCATTTTCAGTCTCGGGGTCGGGCAGTGTTTCATGTACTGTGTTTTTATAAACACTAGGTTTTTGTTTCTTGCCTTTTACATAAACATCTTCTTCATTGCCATGGTAACCTTCAAGTCCTGCCATAAAATATAAATTTAATATTTAGTAAAAATTATTCTCCGCTTGATTCCATAACAACCTCCTTCATGCGTTTGCGAATTGATTTTAGTATTTCATCACGTAGTTTAGGGTTTTCGCGCATAAATGTGCGAGTTGCATCATAACCTCGGCCCAATTTGACCTCGTTTGAATCTTCGTCGTCTTCACCTGCTTTTGGTTTTTTAGCCTTGCCTTCGGTAACGGTACCGGCTTTTACTGGCTTCTCTTCGCGTATAAATGAATAACTTGTACCGCTTTTAACGATATTACCTAGTTTCTCCCCAAGTGCTATTAGTTCGCCTTCTAATGATATGCCTTCACCGTAAATAATATCAAATTCAGTTTGTTTAAATGGGGCAGCGACTTTGTTTTTAACAACTTTTACACGAGTACGGCTACCTACAATCTCTTCACCCTTTTTAATTTGGGCAATACGGCGAATATCTAATCGTAGTGAAGTATAGAATTTCAAAGCCTTACCGCCTGGGGTAGTTTCAGGGTTACCAAACATAACACCAATTTGCATACGAATTTGGTTTATGAATATAACAACTGTTTTACTGCGTGATACGATAGCTGTTAGTTTACGCAAGGCTTGCGACATCAAACGAGCTTGTTTACCCATGTGTTGGGCTCCCATGTCGCCCTCAATTTCGTCGCGAGGGGTCAGTGCTGCCACCGAGTCAACCACAACAACGTCAATTTTGCCCGATCGTACTAGGCTTTCAACAATTTCAAGTCCTTGTTCGCCGGTATCGGGTTGTGATATTAGTAATTGGTTTATGTTTACACCAATATTTTTAGCATAGTCTGGGTCCATTGCGTGTTCGGCATCAACATATGCACAAATACCGCCCAGTTTTTGAGCCTCGGCAACAATGTGTAGCGCAAGGGTGGTTTTACCTGATGATTCAGGTCCAAATATTTCAATAATACGGCCACGGGGTACACCGCCAATACCTAATGCAATATCTAAACCGATTGAACCAGTAGGTATAACGCTAATATCAACCTTGGGTGTTTCACCCAAACGCATAATCGAACCCTCACCAAACTTGGTTTGAATCGCTTTGATTGTGTCTTCGACTGATGTTGTGCCAATCTCGGCACGTGGAGCCTTTTTTGCTTTTGCCATGTGTGATTTTGTTTAGTTAATTAATAAATTATTATCTAATTTTGTAACAGTTCCAACTTCGCCGTTTTCTACATTTACACGCATTGTTTCACTGCTTGCTTTGCCAAATTTGTCTACTGCTGTAATTGTAACTATGTTATAACCATCGGGCAAGGCTATTGCGTCTTCAAATTCGCCACTTTTGGTTACCGAAGTGCTTTTGCCATTAATATATAAATTCGTGGCTCTTTTTGCATTGCCTAAAATTTTAACAATGCCGTCATTAACAACTTCGCCATCTTTTATCGAAGAAGTGTCTATTTTAATTTTTGTAAGCATTGGGTAAAATCGACTACCTACAAAAAATAGGGCAACCATTAAAAGTCCAGTATAAACATATGTGCTGTATGCAAATCTTTGTTCTTTTTTTGTATTCTTCATTCTATACATATATTATACTTTATTAATTATAAAAATTAAACACCTAAATTAAATAGCTAAATAACATTATTGCCATCTTCATCCCTGCTAACTGACCCCTCTAATACCTCGCGTGGTTTGGCGCCATTGCCGGCACCCACTACACCACGTTCTTCTAGTATGTCGATCAATCGGGCGGCTCGGGCATAACCAATACCTAGTTTACGTTGTAAAAACGATGTCGAGGCCTTGTTGTTTTCAATTACAATTTGGCGAGCTTCTTCGTACAATTCGTCGTCTTCTTTGGTTTTTTCATCATCTAGTACCGACTCAAAAATTGATTTTTCAGTTGTTGCAACACCGGCTAATTCAATTTGCTCGTTTAATTCGTCTTTGTATTGGTCTCGTAAGTACTGGGCCACGCGTTTAACCTCTTCTTCTGATATGTATGATGACTGCAAGCGACGTGGTTGACCCTCGCCCGATGAATACAACATGTCACCCGAACCTAACAATTTTTCAGCACCTGAAGTGTCTAATATAGTACGTGAGTCAATCTGTGTAGGCACACGCAAGGCAATACGAGTAGGGATGTTGGCTTTAATAAGGCCGGTAATAACGTTAACCTCGGGGCGTTGGGTCGATAGTACCAAATGTATACCAACAGCACGCGACATTTGGGCCAACCGAACAATCGCTGCCTCTAGTTCGCGAGGGTAGGCTTGCATAATGTCGGCTAATTCGTCAATGATTACGACAATATAAGGCATGCGGTCAATATCGTCAGATTTTGAAACTTTCACAATATTTTCATGGTATGACTGAATGTCACGAACTGATTGGCCCTGTAATAGATCGTAACGTCGCTCCATTTCTTTGGCTGCCCATTTCAATGCCAAAATCGATTTTTTAGCATCGGTAATAACTGGTGTTAGCAGATGGGGTATGTTGTTGTATAGTGTTAATTCAACACGTTTTGGGTCAACCATTATAAACTTCATGTCATCAGGGCCATTTCTATATATAAGCGAAGTAATGATTGAGTGTATGGTTACTGATTTACCCGAACCGGTAGTGCCGGCAATTAAGGCATGCGGAGCCTTGGCCAAATCCATATAGTGCGGTTTGCCGGCAACGTCGCGACCCAACGCCACATACAATGGTTTTGGGCTTTTGTTAAACAATTCGTCACCCATTAATGTACCAATACTAACGGTTGATTTTGATTTATTTGGTATTTCAATACCAACCAACGATTTGCCAGGTATAGGTGCTTCAACACGCACAGGGTGGGCCGCCAGGGCCAATGACAGGTCATTTTGTAAACCAACGATACGCGAAATTTTAACACCTTGGGCAGGCTTCATTGCATAACGGGTAAATGTTGGGCCAATGGTTATTTCATCCATTTCTACCTCAATACCAAAATCCATCAGTGTTCTACGAATTATATTTGAATTAGCTTTCACGTCACCAACCTGAGCTTTGCCGCGGTCGGCATCTAGTAGGTCAATTGGCGGTGGGGTATAGCCACCGGTTGAATGATGTGGTTTGCGATTTTCATTAACTACAAAATCATTCAGTTCGTTTTTAGGTTCAATTTTTTGGTAGCTGGTCGGTACAACTTCGGCTACTGTTTTGTTTTCAGTTTCAGACACTTCTAATGTCGAGCCTTCTTCGTATTCAATATCGCTAACAATCATTGAATCGTCACGTTTTTTAAATAGGTTCAAGAATCGATTTTGCATCGCTAACCAAAAAGCCTTTAATGTTGGGTGGTGGTCAAAAATCAAAATACCTCCAACAATTAGGGTGACAAATAATATTAAAATACTTGCAACCGTTTCAAATAAATAAATCAGTGGCGAGCCAATAATAAAACCAACAAACCCGCCGGCTCGGCCATCGGCATTTATAATTTGTAGCAACGCCAGTGCCGATAACGAAAACGTAAATATACCAATTGCTTGTAATAGGTTAGGGAATATTTTGCGCATGCGCACCAAATTGGCCCCGGCCCCAATTAAACCTAATGGTAATAAAAAGGCTCCGTAACCTAGCAATGATTTTGCGCCATTTTTTAAACCAGCTCCAGCAATACCAGCACTACCAAACAAACCCAATGCAAATAGCGCGCCAAATAATATTAAAAATATACCTAGTATTAAATTGCGCACAGTATTGTTTTCAGGGTTGTTTGGTGGCCTGCCTGCATGGCCTTTTTGGCCATTGGTTTGGTCAGTATCGGTGGCAGGGTCTTTGCCTTTGCCGCCTTTTGCTTGGTCTTTTTTGTTAGTGATTTTGTCAGCCATTGTATAACCATTATCGCAAATAACCCATAAAAAATAAAGGGAAAAACTACTTTGCCATTAAATTAAAAGACATTTTTTAAAAACTTTACAAAACAAAAGTGGAGAGTATAATGGACATATTACAAAAACAATTTCTAATCAACCTAATAAATATAAAGGACATGTCGAATACCGAAAGCAATAAAAAAGTAATCAATAAGACAAAAAATATAGTTTCAGCAACTATATTAATAATGTCCGTTAACGAAGACGTTCATAATACAAATATGGTGCGCGAACGTACTATTGAAACCGCCCTAAACTTGCTAGACACGGCCCAAAAAATTCGCACCCTAACCCCGGTTTATAAAAGTCAGTTTTTAATAGAATCTAAAAATCAAATCGACACATTGTTGGACTACCTGCATATTGGTTATTCAGTTGGGGCCGTATCGCGAATGAATGTTGATATTTTAGCCAAAGAACTGCATGCCCTTTTTGACATAATAAACAGTGCTACAAACATAACCGTTATGCAAAACGACGGTGCCCATATTGAAATACCTGATTCATTTTTTAACGACCTATTAGTTGACCCTCAAGAAAACAAAAAAGTCGAAAACAAAATTAGTGAACCAAAAACCGAGGTCGCTAAAACTGAAAACTATAACCAAAACCACAGTCAAAATATTTCTCAAAAGGACAATTTAAAAGGACACAGTATTGCAAATATGTCTGATAGAAAACCGGCCCAAATTACGACCCACTCATCAAATATTCAAAAACCAAAAAGCTACATTTCAAACACTGATAAAAGACAAAATCGCAAAGACCTAATCCTAAACTTTATTACTGAAAGAAGGATTGATGGCCAAACTGACGGTGTCATGATAAAGGACATTTTAACTAAAATAAAGGACATTTCTGAGAAGACCTTGCAACGCGAACTGTCAGCCCTGGTGGCCAAAGGTGTCCTTAAAAAAATCGGCGACAAACGCTGGAGTCGTTATATGATCAAGTAGAAAATAGTTATGTTTAAGAAAAACCCAAAATAGCTTCTTCACGAAAGGCACACATATTTTCCCAGCGGAAAATTGCTCTGCTCGGCTCGCCAGCCTGCGCAAGGCCATTTCGTAAAGAACTATTTTGGGTTTTTCTATTCCCCCTTTCCTAAAATAGGAGAGGGGGCTAGGGGGTGAGGTTGTACTATGGGTCTATTTGGTGGGGTAGGGGAAAGGGCCTGTAATTAAACCCTTTATAGTGCGTCATATATATTGAATGGTCGACTATAGATTTTGCTTACAACAATTGTATTTAATTAAGCGACTATTCGGTATCCACAACTAGTCCACAGATCATTTTGATTTGGTCCCCGGTTGTGGTACAATGGCAGTACTGTTAGTGCATAGGCTATCGATTATGTGCAGCAGTTCGATATGGAAAGTTCGTTGATAATTTAATAGAATTTCAAACCTATGATGCCGATAGGTTGAATTCCTCATTATTTGTCACGAATCTTCCGTGTATCGGCCATGTCGACACGGCAGATAACACGATGTATTAGTTTGTCGAAAACTACATAAATACATCACCTTATATATAGTCATTCTATCGATGACTATTAATATAAGTAATTTTAAATTTAAAGTTAATTATGAGTAAAATCTCAAAAACTTTGAAAGTTGTTTCAGGTGTAGCATTTGCTTTTGCCCTAGTAATAGGTTCATCAGCTAGTGCAGCTATCACGTCACAGCTTAAACAAGGTTCACGTAATTCACAAGTTTTGGAACTTCAACAATTCCTTAACAACTGTTCAGCTGAAACTATGGTTGCAGCTTCAGGTGCTGGTTCAAAAGGTATGGAAACTTCATACTTCGGTCCAGCTACTAAAAGAGCAGTTATCGCTTTCCAAAACAAATTCGGGATCGCAACAACTAGCTACTCAGCTGGTCTAGTAGGTCCAGCAACTCGCGCGAAAATCGCCGCTGGTTGTGGCGCAGGTGTTATCGTAACACCTCCACCAGTAGCAGGTGCAGTAACAGTAAGCCTAGCTTCTGATACAGCAGCTTCTACACAAATTCCAGATTCAGCAAATGCAAACTTCACAAAGTTTGTTATCGCTTCTGGTTCTTCATCTCCAGTTTCAATTTCAAGTCTTTACGTAACTCGTTATGGCTTGTCAGTAAACTCTGATGTTGAAAACATCAAAATCCTTGATGACAACATGACTCAAGTTGGCTCAGTAGGTAGTTTGAACGGTAACAACAAAGCTCAAATTACATTCTCTCCAGCTCTTACTATTCCAGCTATGTCTACAAAATCATTCTACATCCGTGCAGGTATTGATGATGGTGTAACTGGTGGTAAAACTGTTGCTCTAGGTATTGCTTCAGCTTCAGACATCACTGCTAACACAACTGTTGGCGGATCATTCCCTATTACAGGTAATATGATGGGTGTTGTTAGCCTTGATATTGGAACAGTTACTATCGACGAAGATGGTACAGTTACTGATTCACAACCAAACGGTGGTGATAAAGACGTTGTTCTAAACAAATTCAAGTTAACAGCTGGTTCAACAGAAGGTGTAACTGTTCGCCAAATCGCTTTCGAGCGCCAAGGTACAGCTTCAGCTACTGATATTTCAAACATCGAACTTTACGATGTTTCAAAATCAACAACTCTTGGAACAATGGCTACTTGGGATGCAAACGGAATGGTAACATTCAACAACCTAAACATTGTTCTTGATAAAGGCGAAACTCGACGTTTTGAGATTCGTGTTGATATCATTGGTGGTGCAAGTTTGACAGTTAACGCTGATCTAACTGACGGTTCAGATGTATACGTACAAGCTACAGGTAATACTTATGGCTTCTACATTACACCTACAAACTCTATGACAAACGGTCAAGGAGCAAGTAACCAAACTATTCAAAGTGGTTCACTAACAATCACAAAGTCTTCATCTACTCCAGCTACAGGTAATATTGCAGCCGGTTCAGATGTTCACCTTGCTACATTCGACTTCCTTGCACAAGGTGAGGCGATGAAGGTAACTTCAATCA
>JAGOOX010000032.1 GCA_017992305.1 Minisyncoccota bacterium | reverse complement strand
TACTGATGGTGATTATATTCCTGAAACTGATACTATTTCGGTTCATACAGTTAAAAAAGGTGACACATTGCAAAGTGTTGCCAAGGATTTTGGAGTATCAGTTAATACTATTATGTGGGCTAACGGTTTGAAAAAAGGCCAAGAGTTAAAAGTTGGTTCAAGTTTAACAATTTTGCCTATTACGGGTGTAAAGTATACGGTTAAAAAGGGTGATACACTACAAAGTATTGCCAAAAAATTGTCAGCCGATGCGGGCGATATTGCCGACTTTAACGGCATTGATACTTCAGATCTAAAGGTTGGTATGGCAATTATTGTACCCGATGGTGAAATTACAACCGTAGCTGAAAAACCAAAAGCTAAAAAAGAGGTTGCTAAAACAAAAACTGATACAAATACTGGTTTAATTAACAAAATAACATCAGCTATCACGGGTTCAAATAATAACAAAGACAACGACAACAATAGCGATAATGGTTCTGGTAATAGTGGTAAAGTTGTTCTATCAAACAAGGGCGAAAAGACTTGGGGTTACAATGCGCCAGTAATTACTGGTTACTACACACACCCATTGCCTGGTTCTAAAAAAACTCAACACGTGCACGGTTTCAATGGTACTGACTGGGGTGCGCCAAAAGGTACACCAATTCTTGCGGCTGCATCAGGTAAAGTTATTATTGCCAAGCATAGTGGTTATAGTGGTGGTTATGGTCAGTATGTTGTTATTGAACATGACAACGGTACGCAAACACTGTATGCCCATGCATCAAAAGTTTTAGTTTCGGTTGGTGACAATGTAAAACAAGGTGAAACGATTGCATTAGTCGGTTCAACTGGCCGTTCAACTGGTAACCACTTGCACTTCGAGGTTCGCGGTGCCTGGAATCCTTTCTAGTCTAATTTAAATAAAATAAAAAAGCCCCGGCAACAAATTAAATTGTCGGGGCTTTTACTTAGAAATTTTTTACTATAGATAAAACTTTTTCAAGAGAGTTTCTTTCTAAGCTGTTTACATAAAAATCAAATTCTTCAGGCTTTAGGTCAAAAGGCTCAACTGTTAAAAGCATTATTTTACAATCAGAGTTTTTCTTCTTACACTCCCTTATAATGATGCGCGTGCCAGTCGATACGCCTTTATGGTCCTCATTACCTTCGTGCCCTACTGGTGAATCTACAATTATCAGGCAAGGCCCTTTTTCTGGTATTGCGCGTAACACTTCTTCGGCGACACCTAATGATATTGACCCCCCTATAAGTCCCTCATATTCTAGTCTTTCTTTGATCGGGTCATAATACCACCAGCTTTGTGAGGCAATAATTACAAATGGTTTTGTTTTTGCTGTATTCATTTTTTATCAATTAACTAACCAAACAATATCACAGATATTAAAAAAGTAAAGGGTTCTAGTAAACAACTTTTGGTCTATATTGTAAGGCTTCTAGAATATGCTTTTCTAAAATATCTTGTTCGTTTTCTAGGTCAGCAATAGTGCGGGCAAGTTTTATAACTCGGTGGTAGGCTCGGGGTGATAGCTGTAACCTTTCGGCCGAGGTGTCAAGCACCTTTCTAATTTCAGGTTTAATGTATGCGTATTTTTCAAGGTCGCGTACATTCATGTCGGCGTTCTTTTTATTGTCATTAAATCGGGCGCGGGCAATGTTGCGGGCATTTATAATACGTTCGCTAATTGTATTTGAATTCTCCCCTGTGCGTGATTTGCCAAGCGATGCGTAATCAATCTCGGCAACTGATACCCACAAATCAATACGGTCCATTATGGGGCCTGAAATTTTTTTCTCGTACCTGGCAATATCTACACCGCTACACCTGCATTGTTTTTTCTTGCTACCCTTGTTGCCACACGGGCATGGGTTCATGGCAGCGACTAATATAAAATTTGATGGAAATTGCGCACTGCCTTTGGCGCGACTGATTGAAACATAATTATCTTCTAATGGTTGGCGCAATGCTTCAATAACTTTGCGGTCAAATTCAGGGAATTCATCTAAAAACAAAACTCCGCGGTGTGCCAATGTTGCCTCGCCTGGTTTAACATTTGCCCCACCACCAATTAATGCCACGTAACTAGCAGTGTGGTGTGGGCTGCGAAATGGTGGGCGCGAAATTAAAAAGTTTTCAATGATTTCGTTTGAGCCAATGATTGAATGTATACCAGTAACCTCAAGCGCTTCATCTAAATTCAATTGAGGTAACAATGATGCAAAGGCACGAGCCAACATTGTTTTACCTGTGCCGGGTGGGCCATACATGCAAATATTGTGCCCACCAGCGGCGGCAATTTCAAGCCCACGTTTGGCCGATTCTTGCCCGCGAATGTCTGACAGGTCAAAGGTGTTTGTTTTTATAATATTTTCAAAAATGGTTTGTGGTTGAGGTTCGATTGGTTGTGTACCACTTAGGTGCAGTACTAGTTGGTTAATATTTTTAACTGGGTATACAGTTATGCCGTTTACCAGGGCGGCTTCGACTGCGTTTTGTTCAGGCACGAAAATTTCAGTGAAATTTTCGTGCAGGGCCCTTTGTGTTATTGGTAATGTACCCCTAACCTTTTTCAATTCACCGGCAAGCGACAGTTCGCCAATGAAAACTTTATTGTCGCTTTCAAATTTAACCTGCTCGGTGGCTAGTAAAAAACCTATTGCAATACCCAGGTCAAAAAAAGCACCCTCCTTCTTGGTCTCGGCCGGCGTTAATGAAACAATGGTTTTAACTTGGCTATGTTTAGGCGAATCAAAGCCTGAATTCTTGAGTGCCGACCCTACGCGATCGCGCGATTCCTCAACGGCCTTGTCGGGTAACCCAACAACAGAAAAGGCGTTGAGACCACGTGCCGTGTCGATCTCAACGCCTATAATTTCTCCTGTTAACATATTCGTTTGTGCGCTATAAACTCTGGCAAACGACATATTACGATTGTTAGTTATTAATGTGGTGCTTGCAGGTGCGGGCTGCAGGGTTTGCATCAAGGCGGGCTTCTTCGATTGGCTCACCTGAAACTTCGCAAACTCCGTACTTGCCGTTTGTAATTTTTACCAAAGCGTCATTTATATCAGTTAGTCTTTTTGATAATGTTTTAACCATTTCAGATCGACTCTCATAGTCTTCAATACGATCGGCTAGGTCGACAACATCAGATTCAGGGCCGTCTTGCTGTGAAGGCATAGCTTCCCACTGGCTTGTTTCGGTATTAAAAGTACCAATGTTGCCCAGTTCTTGGGTTAATTTGGCCTGCTCTTCTTGTAATCGAGCTTCATATTTTGTTAGGTCGGCTTTTTTCATATCTTTAAAATGATAGCATTTTTGGCTGACTAAGCAAGTAAAAAAAGTGTATTATTCTAGCCTTATTTTAAAGCATTTATTGGTTATTTTTTTAAAATAACGCGATTTAAAATTTCGTTCACTACCTCTTTTGAATTTGTAACCAGCGCGTGTGTATCGTCAATAAAAATCATAATTAAAAGTGGGTTTTTGTCGGCATCATACAATATGCGACCATCATGGCTTGCAATTGTAACGTTCTCAAACTTTTTTTGATAGATTGGGTCAAACGCTGTTTGCGCATTTATTGCAAACATTTCGCCCAAGTCAAACAATACGTCGTCCTCCCATAATGAAAATCCTGAAAAAGCTTGATCACTACCGTTTGTTTTAAACAATATAAATGGGTACTTTTTTTCGTCTTTGGCGTATATACCAAAGTCAAATGTGTTTTCCAGACCCCCTGTAAATTTATCACCCGGCTTCCAGCCAAAAGCTTGAATTAGGTTTGTTGTACTAACTGGGTCAATATTTTTAAATCTAAAACGGGTTATACCACTACTTGTTACGGCGGTTTCTGCGTCTTTGAATTTTTGATTCATAAGTGAAGGCTTTGCTTCAAAATCACCGATAACTTTAGTTTGCTCATAGGTTATTAAACCCTGGTACATTATTACTGGCTCTATTGTTGCTGTGCGGTCTTTCTTTTGCAAACTCCAAACTAAAAAACCAGCCGACGCAATAAAAAACAAAATAGCTAAACTAAATAAAAATTTATTTAAATTAGAATCCAGGGTTCGTTCGGTTTCAATTTGTTCTTGCTCTTTGGCAACATCAATTGCCTTCTTGACAACACGTGCCGAACTGCCCGAAAGGGCTTTTGAAATATCTTGGTTTACGGTATGAATGCTTGCCTTTTGCCCGCCCTGGTTTATTAAAATGTCTTCATCGTTTTTAGTGTCTTTTTCCATTTCTTTAATCTTTAGTTTAAAGTGCTAAATTATTGTGAGTTTTATTTTATCTTTATTTTGTATAGCCAATTAGGTATTTGCGTGGTGTTGCACCCAGGTCTAAAAAGTCATCAGCTGCCTCGATCAATTTACCCGATGATGATTTGCTAAATGAAATTATTTCAACTTGGGTTTTAGTTTTTAAATATTCAACTAGTGGTACGAAATCACCATCACCCGAAACAATAATAACTACATCTAATTTGTCAGCCATTTTAATTGCATCAACTGCTAGGCCTACATCCCAGTCGCCTTTTTTAGCACCACCGAAAAATATTTGTAAGTCTTTGGTTTTAGTTTCAATACCGATTTTAGTTAGAGCTTCAAAAAATTGTTTCTCATCCCCTCCCTCTGATGTTATAACGTATGCAACTGCGCGAATTAGTTTGCGGTTACCTAATGCTTCTTTGACAACGGCGCCAAAGTTAACTTTGCGTTTGTATAAATTTTTGGCACTGTGGTATAAATTTTGCGCATCGATGAATATACCTACGCGCTGTTCCTTTTGTTTAATTACTGTCATATATAAAAATTATTCTAAAGAATTATTATTTGTCTTAATATTAAAAAATGTTAACAATATTTAAATAATGCTAACAGATATAGTATAGCAGAAAATACAAACAAAAATCACTCATTAAATTAATGAGTGATTTTTGTTTAAACTAGGCTTTGATTTTTTTAAGTTCAACCTCGTGAGACTTTTTATCAGTCTTTTCAAGATATTTAAGGTGGGCACGACGGTCAGAAACCATTTTGATTAAACCGCGACGAGAGTGATTGTCTTTCTTGTGCTTTTTAAGGTGGTTTGCTAATTCGTCAATACGAGCTGATAAAAGGCTAATTTGCACAACCGATGAACCCGTGTCTAAGGCATGTTTTTGGTTGGCGGCGATTACCTTAGTTTTCTTCTTTGTTGCTAACATAGTCTCCAAATTGTAGCACATTAGCAAAAAATTGCAAGTGATTCATTTTGGGCTTAAAAATGAAGAATCCCGAACGTAGTTGAGGGGCAGATTGCCAAGAACCACCCCTGCTTGTTGACAAACCCTTAAATTACTATAATCTTTTAAAAAAGAACCTATTATGAGAGATTTAGATCAAGCAAAAATCAAAGAAACAAGTGTGTCAGTAATTAAGCATTGGGTTGCCAAACTTTCTGAAATAATCGAAAAGGGAGACGATATTGTAGGTAAGCCTAAAAAAGTAGAGTACGAAAATTCTCGAGACAACGAAACCACACTTGTTGTTAATATGAATATTGTAGTACTAATTGACTGTATTAACGAAGTTTTACCTGCTGTGTTTTCTGGTAAAGCTAGAGCATGGATACAAATTCAAGAAAAGGATGCGTTCATAAAATCCTTAAAGCAAAAAGTTGAGGTCTTAAAAACATTACTACCTGATTAGGTTAAAAATCACTTCCTAAAACCGTCCTGTGGGGCGGTTTTTTTGTTCTTAATAAATATTATTTTGCGACGTTTGAGGTGTTTTTGTGATATTATTAGTACATGAATACTGGTGTGGCAAAAAATATAGACAGCTTGAAAAAAGAATTTCTTGAATACTGCGAAATTGAGCGCGGGCAAAGTTTAAAAACGGTTGAAAATTACGACCGCTATTTGCGCCGTTACTTTACAGAAATGAATATCAAAGACATTGGCGACATTAACGAAGACTCTATTAGGGAGTTTCGCATATTTTTAAATCGTCAACCAGGCATGAAGTTGCGTGGCCAAAGCGCCAGCACGCTAAAGCGTAACACTCAAAACTACCACATGATAGCTTTGCGTGTATTTTTAAAATATTTAACTAAGCGTGGGGTTACAGCGTTGGCATCTGACAAAATCGAATTGGCTAAAACCAAAGGGCGCGAATTAGATTTAATGACCAGCGCCGAGCTTGATCGCCTATTAAACGCCCCTGATACTAAAACCGAGCAAGGTTTGCGAGACAAAGCGCTACTAGAGTTATTTTTTTCAACCGGCTTGCGTGTGTCAGAGCTGGCGTCGCTCGATAGAGATTTAGATTTGTCTCGCGACGAATTTTCAATTCGCGGTAAGGGCGAAAAGGTGCGTGTAGTGTTTCTATCAGACGAAGCCAAAGACTGTATTAAAAACTATTTAAAATACCGCAAAGACATGGAGGGCGCAATGTTTGTAAACATTTCGCGCAATAGTAAACAATCAAAAGACGCTCATAAGGAAAACCGCCTTACCCCACGTTCGATCGAACGCATCGTTAAACACTATGCCATCAAGGCCGGTATTTCAAAAAAAGTAACCCCGCACGTTATTCGCCACAGTTTTGCAACTGATCTACTATCAAACGGTGCCGACATGCGTAGTGTACAAATGATGCTGGGTCATGCCAATATTGCCACCACACAAATATATACGCACCACACCGACGCAGGGTTAAGGGAAATACACAAGAAATTCCACGGAAGAAAGAATAAGTAAAATTTACAAAAAGCCTGCCCGGCAGTATTTTATAATAAAATTACTGCGGGGTTTCACGGGCGTAAAAAAGACCAATAAAAAGTAAATAAAAAAAGCCTCAGGCTGTGAAGTTACATGCTTAACTGAAATTCACTTGCTGAGGCTTTTTGTTTGACTATAATTTTGACTAAACTAAGCACGGCATTGCCACGCACTCTACTCTATCCATACATTTATACGTTAGGGTTATACTTTGTAAAGTATAGAACGTGTAAAAATAAAATGCAACACTTCCCCACTGCCTTTTTATGACAAAAAGAAAAGCCCCATCATGTGGGACTTAAATATATAATAAAGAACTTTTATTAAATTGTAGAAGTGGCTGAATGCAAATGTATGTATCCACGTGCATAGGCTATCGAATAACTCCCGGCAGAGTTATTGTGCAGTTTTGTTTAATAAAAAGATTTAAATAAAACTTTAGTTAAACAGCTTTTAATATTGTATTTTACCAAGACGAGATTTTTATCAGGTCATTGATCAATTGGCGCTGTTCATTTTTTTTGCCACTATAAAATAAGTTATGAGGAGGCACAACTTTGTATTTAAGTAACCAATGTAATGAACAATTCCTAACTTAACTATAACGGACATTTATAAAAGACACAATGCCTATGCTGTGGATAAGTGTCCTTTATAGAAAATATTCTCGCAAGAAAGCTTGTTGCTCCTCGGGTCCTCGGGTCGCCCTCTACGGGGCTCAACCAGACCAGCTCGTCACAACAACTTTCTTTCTCGAATTCCCCCTCTTTGTTTTTATTTATAAAAATGGGGAGGGGGCTAGGGGGTGGGGGTTTGCTATGCTAAAATATATTTATGAAAATCATCTCGTGGAACACAAATGGCTTGCGTGCAACTGCAAAACAAGGTTTTTTGCTACCATTACTTAATGAATACAAGCCCGATATACTAGCTCTGCAAGAGGTAAAGGTTGAAATGGACCAGTTAGATGACGACGTGAAACACGTACCTGGTTATACTTTATATCTATCATCGTGCCAAACCCGCAAGGGCTATAGTGGTGTAAGTTACTATATAAAGGACAGCCTGATAAAGGACAAGTCTTTAAGTTTAAAAATAGAAAACGGTATTGGCGTACCCGAATTTGATGCCGAGGGGCGCAACATTGTTATTTATATGGGTGACTATGTAT
>JAGOOX010000031.1 GCA_017992305.1 Minisyncoccota bacterium | reverse complement strand
TCTCGACAATGTTGTGCAATTCCCTAAATTCAGCTTCACCTGCCGGCATTGCACCAGATAACTTGATCGCCAATTTGTCAGAATTCCAATATGAATAAATATTCATTAATAATGCAAAACCAAAAAAAATATACAGAATGTTTGAATTACCATAATATTGCGAAAAGAAAAATCCAATCAAAACAATCACGACCAAAAATGTGGTCATTAAAAACCAAGTTTTACGTACGTTTTGCGATTGATGAGTATATAGTGTTGCCATGTCTTTTTATTTTAGCACATTTTATGGGTCTATAAAATTAGTGGGTTACCAGCTTCCGCCGCCGCCTCCACCTCCGCCGCCACCTGATGAACCCCCACCGCTAGACCCCCCTGACGAACTTGGCGCACCACTTGATGCGGCGCTTGATATACCTGATGAAAAGCCTGAAATCGATGAAGCAAATGCTATTGATGAAAAACTATTAGTTGTACCGTGGTACCAGTCTGGATTAGAAGTTATTAATCCATTAAAAGCTTTAGCCCACACATCGCCTAACCCAAGTGCCACCGCAAATGGTAATAATTTTGAAAATATTTTCGGCAAGTCTTCAGGTTTGTTTTCAAATAATAATCTGTCCTTCTCGGCAATTTTAATATATTGACGTAAACCCATAACTCTATAATATTCGTCAGATGTTTTTTCTAATCGTTTATTATAAATAAATTTTGCAATTTTATTTAAAACAAAGAAAAATGTCACTGTAATTATCGGCAAAATAATAGTAAGTGCAGATACTCCCGTGTTTTGACTAAGTATACTAGATCCGGCAATTAATATAAATACAGCAAAAAAGAATGCCGCAAATTTGAAGAATAATGAAAATACGGCCCCTACAGTTTTAATCATTAATTTAGCCGTACCACCAACTGTCCATATTTTTGCTAACTGTGCATCGTTAGTTGTTGGCACTAACGTACGAGACTGCTCAAAATAATTTTGAAATTCATAATACGGTTGTTCAGCAACAAGTTCATCAATTGTTTTTGTACCACTTGTTTTCGTAATCAGATTATATAAAGATACAAGATGATCTTTTGCACCGGTTATGTCTTTACTTGTTCGAGTAAAGGCCGAGTTCACTACGGTAAACATTTTTTTTACAGAACCTTTATGTGCAATAAAATTAATCAAAAAAGTGAAAAAGAGTATACCACCAAAAAACTTCCATAATAGATACTCGCCTGAAAAAAATACAATAACACTAACAATAGCCAGAAAAAATATAAACCCTCGCATATATTTAAGTACATTAAAACCACTAAACGCTTTTTCGCTTGTATCAATCTTTATATAACCCTCTGTTGCTAAATACAAAATATCACCAGAAAGCGACCTATTGTCTTGGGCGTATGTGGCCCTATAGGTGTAGCCGACCGCACTTGGTGTCATACCAAAGGGTGGTTCAAATTGGGTAATTATGGGTTTTGTACGCTCGCGAATTTCTGGCACGTACACAAAAAATATTTTTCGTAACAATAATAACAAACCTAGTATAAATAAACCAAAGGCAATTTTGTAATAATTATTTGGGTCGTTGTACCATTTGGCAACATATATATAATTTGGCACCAAGCCCTTTGCAAAACCGACGGCAACCGTTAACCCCTGCCCAGGTATAATATTGTTTTGTACAAACTGGGCACTGCTGTAATGGTACGGTATTACACTATCGCAAATATTTTTATCGCCCTCAAATCCGGTATAGCACTGAATTTTGTCGGGTAAGCCTTGCACATCACCTGGTAATTTTACCGTTGCGCTAGCACGCACAATAGGCACTTGCCACGCATTACCTGTAACATTCCAATATATTTCATCGTAATCGGCAAAATAACCTAATGCATTTTTAACTGTATAATTAATAATGTATTTATGTACACCTGTTATGGTTTTGTCAGGGTCGCCAATTTTAATATTTTTTACACCATTATCATCGGTTACGTCGGCTCGGTAAGAATTACCCGCCTCATCAACCACTGAGCCTACCTCGATACGAGTACCACCAATTCGGGCATGTTCAATTGTATAAATGTTACCCATTGGTATATCTCGATATATACCGTGCTTTTGCTCGGTGCCAAAATCATATTCGATAGTTTCAACAACGTTAACAACACCATCGGGCCCAACTGTAATTTGTGCATCAAAATTATTTATTTTTTCGCTGGCAAAAACACTTGGGCCCAATAAAAAAACCACTAAAAATATTGGTAACATTAACAATAATTTTGTGGTTTTTTTGATTTGCATACACTTAATTTAGTATTTTATTTATGGAAATATACTACCTGATTTTTAAGCATTATTTTAATAGCTATTACCATCAAGACAATTAAAACTAGCAGTAATACAGTATTTAATTTTGAACCAAAGAATTTATGGTTGCAATTTTTATTGTCCATATATTTAGAAATTAATTAAAACTTAACCTCTACGTTATTTTTGGCTACGTCACCTTCTTCTAGGTCAAAGAATTCCATTTTACCGAATTTGAACATACCGGCAATTACATTACCTGGAAATTGTTGCAAGCCTGTGTTTAGGTCACGCACATTACCATTGTAAAAACGTCGCGCTGATTGAATTTTGTTTTCAGTATCTGATAGTTCACGTTGAAGTTCTAGAAAGTTAACATTAGCCTTTAGTTCTGGGTAAGCCTCGGCAATACCAAACAACCCTGTTACAGCGGCGCCAAGCATCTTTTCAGTAGTAGCGTGTTCGCCCACAGTTTTAGCACCCATAGCAGCGGCACGGGCTTGAGTTACCTTTTCAAAGGCGGTTGATTCGTGTGTAGCGTAGCCTTTTACAGTATTAACCAAGTTTGGTATTAGGTCATAGCGACGTTTTAGTTGCACGTCAATATCAGCCCAAGCTTCTTTGGAATTGTTAATTAAACGAACAAAACCGTTATATGATGCAATTACCCATATAATCAAAATCGCAACGACACCTAAAATAATATATAAAAACATTGTATTTTTTGAATAAATTATAAATAAATATGATGCTATTATTATAGCACAATCAGTACCGTAAATAAGCAAGTATTTAGGCCTTTTTAAATAAGGCTTTTTAGTTCATTTAAACCATCTTCTAGGCTAACTATTGGCTCCCAGTCTAGTAGTTTTTTAGCTTTTGTTATATCAGCCAAAGAAGCACGCGGTTCGATTCGGGCAGGTACATACTCGACGGGGCCACCGATTAATTTAGCTATTTCATTTACTGAGTACTGCTTTCCAAAACTAATATTTACAACCTCCCCTTTGCCGACACTCTCAGACAGCATCGCTCTAACATTTGCCCTAGCAACGTCTTTTACGTTCACGTAATCACGAGTATTTTCTCCGTCGCCAGTTACAGGCATCGGTTTACCCTGTGACACAATATTTAAAAACAGGGGTATAACCAAAGGATATGAACCATTAATACTTTGACGCGATCCGTACACATTAAAATATCGAAGCGATACAGTTTCAAGATTATAAATTTCTGAATACAATTTAAGATATATTTCACCAATATATTTATGAACTGCATAAGGTGACAACTGAGACACGCTGTACTCTTCTTTTAGTGGGAAGTTTTCTTGGTCTCCATATACTGCAGCAGAAGATGCAAAAATAAACCTTTTTACATTATTAAGCCTTGAAGCTTCTAAGACATTCAACAAACCAGTTACATTGTTTTCATTTGTTTCAATAGGGTTTTCTATAGAGTATTGGACCTGAGGTCTGGCTGCTTGATGAAAGACATATTT
Organism: Minisyncoccota bacterium; assembly: GCA_017992305.1. Taxonomy (GTDB): domain Bacteria; phylum Patescibacteriota; class Minisyncoccia; order Phycocordibacterales; family UBA9973; genus MFUC01. The sequence goes on along the minus strand of JAGOOX010000031.1, from coordinate 4,378 downwards.
TACATCTTTGAATACCGGTAACAATTTTTCATATTCTCGAATATCAACCACATGAAGAGTTGCCGCAGGATTAACGTTTTCTTTTTTACCAAAAGACAGGTTGTCTATTACATGCACGTCATAGCCCATATCAACCAATGCGTCGACAATGTGTGAACCTATAAACCCGGCACCCCCTGTAACTATGACTTTTTCCATGTCTACAATATAGCACCGCATGGGCCAATAATCTAGGTAAACCAAGCCTACCAATTTACCTATTTATATTGTATAGTATGGTTTATATGGATAAATTCAGGAAGGCTGTACTGATTGCTGGTGACCTAGTATCTCTGGGCCTGGCCGGGTATTTAATGTTGATTATTAGATTTAGCCCCCTAAGTCACACCCTAGTTAGCCAGCACATTACCCCGTTTATTGCACTGGCTTTTTTAACCTTGTTTATATTTTATGTATTTAACCTGTACGAACCAGGGCCATTAAAGCCAAACTTTAAAAATCTTCGTTTATATGTAGTCGCAATTTTTTTAAACATCGTTGGAGGTATTATATTGTTTTACTTTTTACCCTTCCCTGTTACACCCAAAACAAATCTACTAATTACCGAAATATTATTTGGTGCTATTTTTATACTATGGCGTAGATTTTTTTATTATATTTTTGCCACAAATTTTAAAAACACAATTGCATTTATTGGGCAAAACAATGAATCAATTGAATTAATTAAAAACATAAATGAAAACCCTCACCTAGGGTACACATATATTGGTACATTTAATTCGCTTGATGAACTGAGTAATATAAAAAATATTAATACAGTCGTTTATGTTCGAGAACTAGTTGAAAACGAAATTGAAAGACTAGCCATTTCGCCATTTAAATATTTGCAAATAAGTGACGCGTACGAACAAATACTTGAACGAACCCCACTAGGTTTAATGACAAACACAATAGCTATTTCAATATTAGAAAGAAGGCAACTTTTTAAACCAATTAGAAGGTTTTTTGAAATTATAATTGCTTTAATTATTATAATAATTACACTACCTGTAACCATTATTGCGGCAATAGCTATTAAACTTGAAGACGGCCGGTCAATATTTTACACACAAAAACGTACCGGTTTACATGAAAAAACTTTTAATATTATAAAGTTTCAATCAATGGCAACGAATGCTGAAAAAAACGGTGCCACCTGGGCCGATAAAAATGACAGTCGTGTAACCCGAGTTGGGGCCATTTTGCGCAAAACCCACATTGACGAAATACCCCAAATGTTAAATGTACTGCGGGGCGATATTGCATTTGTAGGCCCCCGCCCCGAAAGGCCCGAATTTTTAGAAGCATTAAAAAATGAGATTCCCTACTACTTTTTGCGCCAAACAATCAAGCCAGGCTTTACAGGCTGGGCACAAATCAAGTTTCGCTATGCGCGTTCAATTATGGACAGTCACGAGAAATTCGAATACGACCTATTTTATATAAAAAACCAATCACTACTAACTAATTTGGGTATTATACTAAAAACAATTCAAATAATTTTTACGCACTAATTATTTAACTTTTTATTTATTTGTTTTTTGTAATTTTACTAAAAACATCAAGCCATTGTTTTTGCACAACAGTTATTTCATTATTTTCAATAATGAAATTTTTAGCATTTTGACCAATGTTTTTTTGTTCATCAATATTATTTATTAGGTGAACAATTGAATCAACCCATTCGTCTATTTTTTCAGACTCAATCAAAACAATGTCGTGACCATTTATAACGCCATCAATACCCTGGCATGCCACCGGTGTGGTAATAACTGGCAAACCCATAGACATGGCCTCGATAATTTTAGACGGCGTGCCCGAACCAAAACGAAGCGGTGCCACCATAATACCGCAGTCATTTTCGTTTATATAATTAACCAGGCTTGGTACAAAACCAGGGAAATAAACATTATGTAGTTTATCAAAACCACCAAACCGGTAGCCCTTGCCAATAACAAAAAATTTTACCTCGGGCAAGATGGCGTGAATTTTTGGCCAAATGTTTTTTAAAAAGCATTTAACAGCATCGCGGTTGGGGGCGTAACCCAAACTACCAACGAAAAAAATATTTTTAGCGACTGATTGATTTTGTGTTTGATTATGGTCATTATTAACCGAAACACCGTGTGGTATTGTGGTAAAGTTTTGACTTAGACTTAAATTATTATTTGAATTACCGCTTGGTAACATTTTTAACAAATAATCCCTGTCGTATTTTGCAACCACGTTGTAATTTTCAAACATACCTAATACCCTTTTTTCATAACTGGCCACCCTGCGACCCTCGATATAATAAAATATATTCATTGGAAAATTGGCAAACTTCATGTTTTGCTTGTAGTTTAAAGATATGGCATCATTAAAATCAAAAATAATTTTTGATTTATTTGTAACATTTTTAAAATACTCACTTGTGCGAATTTCATGTACATACACAGCATCATAATTTTGAATATTTTCGTTTAACCATTTTTGAGCACCCTTTAAATAATAACCAGTAACCTGCATAGGTAAACCAACAAAAAAGCCTTTGAAAAAGTTAAGCAGGAAATTTATTTTTGAACGCTTAAATAAATGAACCTTGCCAAAATTATTCTCGACATATTCAACCTGCTCGGGCGTAACAGATTCGATCGAAACAATTAAAAATTCAATATCATAAATACCAGCAAGGGGTGCTACTATATTGTTTAGTATTTTATAGCGAGTGCCGTCGATCGCTGGGTACGGGAAACGCCACAGCACTATCAAGACTTTATTTTTTTTCATATGATTTTTTCCAGTCTAGTCTTCGTTTAATAAAATATGTATACCTAAAAATTACAGTGCTTAGTGCAAATAAGTATATATTTTTAACATTATACTTTTTATAAAAAATATTTTTGTTTTTTATAAAAAACCTAAAATTATTTACCCAAACCTGAAATTCATATACAAATCGATTCTTGCGAGCCCCACCACTTTTGTTCAAATTTGTATTTTTTAAATGGTATGACAATGTATCAGGGATTAACCATAAATGAAAGCCCGCATCATTTGCCCGTAATAAAAAATCAGTTTCTTCGCGAAAGGCATTGCCTATATATTTAGGGTCGTACACTACCTTGTCAAATACAGACCTTTTTATTAAAACATTTGCATGCAAATACAGTACCTCAGTAGCGGTGCCCACAAATCGTTCAAAATAACCCTCAAAAGGTTTACGTACAAAAATAGGCCTGTGGTCACGATTAGCAATACTAACAGCTTCTTCAAATGTTTGCCCAGTCCTTAAATAAATTCTACGGCCAGCAATAATATCGGCACCGTATTTTGACATATTGTTTATCAGTACCTCAAAATGATCTGGTGGCAAAATAACGTCATCTTCGCCCATAAATACATACTCATTTTTAGAAAGCCCGACACCAATATTTCGAACATCAGGGGTTGTGGTTTTACGTTGGATGCGGTGATATATTATTTTGCCAGGGTGCTTTTGATCAAGCTCGCGGGCAAACTGAGCAATGTTTTCAGTACTAGCGTCGTCGACGATAATAATAAAGCCCAAATTAGACTGGCAAATATACGAATCAATTACGGTTCTTAGTGATTCGAGCCTATTATACGTTGGCATTACTACGTCGATCATTGCACTATTATCTTATACAAATCTTGCGCTGTTGCAAGACTGTGATTTTTAACTATATAATTTCGGGCTTTTAAACCATATTCATACCTTTTACCCTCGGGTAAGTTTAAAAAGTAATTCAAAGCGTTAATGTAATTAGTCGATCTAAAGTCATTAATTATAGATTTTGCAAATTCAGGCTCTTTTAATAAATTACTAGCCAAACCAACATTGCTAATAATAAAAGGTAACCCTGTAGCCATGGCTTCAAGCAATACAAATGCCGAACCTTCGTGGCGAGATGGCAATAAAAACAAATCAGCAATAGCGTAAAACTGACTGACTTCGTCGTGAGTCGTATGTTCTTTTAAAATTATTTTTTTGTTTTTATAGTTTAGTGATGCTTCGTCATCGACTACCAACAATGCAGTTTTGTCATCAAAACTTTTAATTAATTTATTCATAATATTTGCACCCTTGGCATATTCATAGCGCCCAACAAAAATAATAATTTTTTCGTCGGGGGCTATATTATAAGTTTGCCTTTTGTTTGTTTTGTCTGGCCTGCTTTGAATATTAAAAATTTCAGTATCAACAATGTTTGGTATAACGCCAACATTTTTAACACCATATAGTCTCTCGACAAAATGTTTTGTTTCATCTGATACAGCAAAAACCTTTTTAGCCCTGCGTGCACACAGACCCTCAAAATAACCCCAAACATAATAC
>JAGOOX010000030.1 GCA_017992305.1 Minisyncoccota bacterium | reverse complement strand
CTATTTTCGTGACTCAGCGATTTCTTTGGCAACGTTTTGTGGAACAACATCGTAACGTAAGAATTCCATCGAGAAGTTCGCACGGCCTTCGGTCATAGAACGTAGGGCTGTAACGTAACCAAACATTTCTGACAATGGCACAACGGCTTTGACAACCTTTGTCATACCACGGTCCTCCATTCCCTCGATTAAACCACGCTTTGATGATAGGTTACCTGATACGTCACCCATGAATTGTTCAGGTGTAAACACTTCAACTTTCATCATAGGTTCTAGAATAACCGGTTTAGCTAATTTAGCTGCGTCTTGGAAGGCATATGAAGCCGCCAATTTGAAGGCGATTTCAGATGAGTCAACATCGTGGTATGAACCATCGTATAGTTCAGCCGCAATGTTAACCATTTTGAATCCAGCTGTAACACCGCGATCCATAGCCTCCTTCACACCCTTTTCAACCGCAGGGATAAATTCGTTAGGGATAGCACCACCTTTGATATTGTTAGTAAATTCAAAGTGAGCATAACGTTTAACGTTTTTCGGTACATCTTCGGGATCGATAGTCATATCCATAGGTTTTAGGCGCAAACGTACGTGACCGTACTGACCTTTACCACCTGACTGTTTAATGTATTTGTGTTCAGCCTCGGCTTCTCCCAAAATAGTTTCGCGGTATGCAACCATTGGTTTACCAACGTTTGCCTCAACTGAGAATTCACGCTTCAAACGGTCAACGATAATTTCAAGGTGCAATTCACCCATACCGTAAATAACAGTATCGCCTGTTTCACCATCTGAAATAATTTTGAATGTTGGATCTTCTTCGGCCAATCGGTTAAGAGCCATACCCATTTTTTCTTGGTCAGCCTTAGTCTTTGGTTCGATACGCAATGAAATAACTGGTTCAGGGAAGATCATACGATCTAGAATAACTGGTGAGTCTTCGGCACATAGTGTGTCAGACGTAATAGTGTCTTTCAAACCAACAGCTGCAGCGATTTCACCGGCGAAAACTTTTTTAACGTCTTCACGTTCGTTGGCGTGCATACGTAATATGCGACCAATACGTTCTTTGTTACCTGTACGAGTGTTTAGTATGTATGAGCCAGCTTCAACTGTACCAGAATACACACGGAAGAATATTAGCTTACCCACGAATGGGTCAGCGGCCACTTTGAACGCCAATGCAGCAAAAGGAGCTTTGTCGTCAGCTGGACGGTCAACTTCTTCGCCAGTATTTTCATCAATACCTTTGGCTGCTGGAATGTCAGTTGGGCTTGGTAGGTAATCAACAACACCATCCAGTACCAATTGCACACCCTTGTTGTGTAGCGCTGAACCAGCATACACTGGAAAGATTGCGTTAGCGATTACGGCCTTGCGCAAAGTCTTTTTAAGTTCATCAACTGATGGCACAGTACCCTCTAGGTATGCAGCCATTTGAGCATCATCATGTTCAACAATACGTTCGATTAGTTCATTGTGATATTTTGTAGCTGTTTCAAGCAATTCAGCTGGAATTTCTTTCTCAACAATTTGAGAGCCCATCACACCTTCGAAATAAAAGGCTTTCATTTTAAGTAGGTCAACAACACCTTCGTGGTTAGATTCTTCGCCAATAGGTATTTGCATACGTACCGCTTTTTTATTCAATCGGTTTAAAATTGAATTGTATGAAAATTCAAACGAAGCACCTGTTCGGTCAAGTTTGTTAATGAAACAAATACGTGGCACATTAGCCTCGTCGGCATAACGCCAGTTAGTTTCAGATTGTGGCTCAACACCAGCAACACCATCGAACACAACAACAGCACCGTCTAGCACGCGAAGAGAACGTTTAACTTCAACAGTAAAGTCGATGTGACCAGGTGTGTCGATAATATTAAAACGGTGTTTTGCGTTTTTGTCATTTGGGGCGTATGTTGGGTTCCAAAAACAAGTAATCGCAGCCGAGGTAATTGTAATACCGCGCTCTTTTTCTTGCTCCATCCAGTCGGTTGTAGCTTCACCATTGTGAACCTCACCGATTTTGTGCGACATACCAGTGTAATACAACACGCGTTCAGACGTAGTTGTTTTACCGGCATCAATGTGCGCAATGATACCGAAATTTCGAACTTTTGATAGTGGGTAATCTCTTCCTTCCATAAAAATAATATTGTTGATTGTTAATTAATTAATACGACAACCTTACCACAAAAACCCCCAAAAGCAAAGAAACTGCACATAACTATAGTTAAAAAATCGGCACTAAAAAACCCGCCAATTGAAAACTGGCGGGTTAATTGATTAACAGCATTACAGCGGGAATAACTTTACCACATAAAGACCTTTATCGCTTGCAAGGATTTGGTGCTTGACGGCAGGAATGTCGGGTCTATGTTTTTTTAACTCAACCCCTGGTATAACCAAAATCTGTCCCGGGTTCAAGCCGATTAATGAAGGACTGCCTTTGAAAAGCATCTGGATATTATCACCGCTTTCGGCCAACAAATACGTCGCATAACCTTTATACAGATGTGGATCAGAGAAAAGCTCATTACCATTTGGTAAGTAATGGCTCAGGTGAAGCACCGCTCGATGCTTGTTGTCGATAACTTCTTTACAGATGTCTATATCGTTAGGATTTAAAACACCCATATTTAGAACCTTTGCAGATTCACAAATGCAGTACTTGAACAAGTCGTGAATTAATTTTTCAATAACTTTAGTTGTGCTTAATCCAAGACTTTCCTCAAATCTTGCCGGCATGGTGTCTAAGTACGAAAGAGAAAGTAATAGGCTTTCCTTTTTTAAATTACCCTGAGCGTCAAATTTACAGCGGTAACCAATCTTTTTTCCATCGATTGTCGGCCAATGTGACTGTTTCGACGTCACATCGTAGTGCTTGCAGTAATTAACCCACGCATTCATAAGGGTATTAATACCTACTTGCAAACTTTCATTTTCAATAAACCAAGGGAAATACCCTTTGTCTAAGATACTTTCTTGTGCTACTCTAAGTCGTGACATAATTTTTTTCTTTTTTTCTAGCTTAGTTTTACACCCTATGCTGGGTTTTGTAAACCCCCACACCTACATTTGTAAAATATAGGTGTGGGGGTGAACCCCAATAAAAAATCCCACAACTGTGGGATTTTTTATTTAGTATTTTATTACCAAGCAAAGTGAGCAAACGCCTTGTTGGCTTCAGCCATTTTGTGAGTGTCTTCACGCTTTTTAACAGCAGAACCTTCACCTTTTGAGGCAGCTAACAATTCGTCAGCTAGTTTTTTATGAGTTGCTACGCCTTTTTTAGAACGAGTAGCTTCTTTCATCCAACGCATTGACAATGCAATTTTGCGTTCAGGGCGAACTTCGCGAGGGACTTGGTAGTTAGCGCCACCAATACGACGTGAGCGAACCTCGATGATTGGGCCAGTGTTTTTAAGAGCTTCTTCGAAAACCAACATTGGGTCTTCACCTGTTTTTTCGCGAATGATGTCTAATGCACCATAAACGATTTTTTCAGCTGCTGATTTGTTACCATCCCACATCATGTAGTTTATAAACTTACCAACACGCTCGTTATTGTAAACACGATCAGCTTTTGGGTATATTCGGTTTTTTACTTTTCTTCGCATATTATTTTTATTATTTAAAAATTATTTCTTGTCAGCCTTTGGTCGTTTAACACCATAACGTGAACGAGACTTTTTGCGACCATCAACACCTGTAGTGTCTAATCGGCCACGAACAACAGTGTAACGTACACCGATCAAGTCTTTAACACGACCGCCACGAATAACAACCACCGAGTGTTCTTGTAGTTTGTGACCCATACCTGGAATGTAGGCAGTTACTTCGTTACCGTTTGTTAGTCGAATACGAGCAATTTTACGAACCGCTGAGTTAGGCTTTTTAGGTGTTGTTGTTGTAACCTTTACGCAAACTCCACGTTTAAATGGTGATGGATAAAAAGTTGGCTTGTTTTGTAAGTGGTTAAATCCACGAGCCAAGGCCACAGTCTTTTTAAGCTTTGACTGTTGGACGCGAGGCTTTTTAATTAATTGGTTAATTGTTGGCATATATTTATTGAAACTGAAGTATACTACAAATCATTTTTTTTGCAAGTAGAGAGGCTTGGGTGGACCCAAAAACTAAAAACTGGTCCCAGTTAGGTATAAAAACGAATATTTAACCAAGGGTTCTAAAATGACGTTTGAGCCTAGAAAAACAAAGGCAATTATCAATATAAAGGCGTATTTATTCAAGAAATTTTCAATATAGCGATAGCGTACAGGCAGTAAGGCAAAGACGACTTTTGACCCATCAAGTGGCGGTATTGGTATTAAATTGAAAAAACCTAAAACAATATTAACTAGCACAATTAGGTAAACAGCGGTCATAGCACTAGCGGGTATACCCCAACCAGCACCAAACCTGGCAACTAAACCAAATACAATTGCTATACAAAAATTGGCAACGACTCCGGCAAGCGACACCTCGAGCATGCCTTTTTTAGGGTTTGTAAAATTACGTTCGTTCACAGGTACCGGCTTGGCCCAACCCAATAAAATTGGTGAGCTAACGGCGATCAAGATTGCCGGCAATATAATAGAGCCAAATAGGTCAATGTGTGAAATAGGGTTTAATGTTAAACGCCCAGCCATTTCGGCCGTATCGTCGCCATTGCGACGGGCGGCATAACCATGGGCTACCTCGTGAATAACGACTGAAAATATTAAGATGACTAAATATAGTATATTACCGCTTAGATTCATATAAAATCATTATATCAGAGATTTGGACTTGCACTATATTAAAACATATGCTAATATCGGGTCTTATATGGCAAAGACATGTGCAATCACAAATAAGAAGTCAATTATGGGCGGGGGTTACTCGACCAAGGTTCGTGCTACCAAATTTAACCCAATTGGTATGTCTCGCAAATACGTAAACCTACAAAAAAAGCGTATTTACGTACCAGAACTTAAAAAGACTTTCAGTCTAACAGTTTCAACCCAAGCCCTACGTACAATCAACAAAAACGGTGCGTACGCAGTATTGAAACAAGCGGGTATCATTAAATAAAATAAAAACACTCGCATACATTGCGAGTGTTTTTATTTACCCCACCCCCTAACCCCCTCCCCAGCATAGCTAAGGAGGGGGAAGAAAAATATAAAATAGTTCTTGTGGCAAGGGCGCGCGCAGGCTGGCGAGCCGAGCCAGAGCAATTTTCCGCTGGGAAAATATGCGGTCCTTGTGCAAGAAGCTATTTTTGATTTTTCTGCTAAAATATATACATGAAACTAATCAAAGAATTTAAAACCTTTGCCATGCGTGGCAATGTTATGGACCTAGCGGTTGGAGTTATTATTGGTGCCGCATTTGGCAAAATTGTTGATTCATTAGTCAACGACGTTATCATGCCAGCTATTGGCATCGTTATTGGTGGTATTAATTTTACCGATTTATCATTTGCAATCGGTGATTCAGTTATCAAATATGGTTCATTTATACAGGCTATTTTAAACTTTACCATTGTCGCCTTTGCGGTGTTTATATTTATTAAAGCTTTAAACAAAGTTAAAAAAGAAGCCCCAAAAGCAGATGACGCCCCCGCCCCAACCCCAGAAGACATTGCCCTATTGCGCGAAATTCGTGACTCGCTAAAAAAATAAATAAAATTACTGAATGAAAAAAGTCCCCTAAGGGACTTTTTTAAGTTGGAAAAACGATGGTTGCGTATCTCCAAACAAAAGGGTTCTGACCTAATGAAACAATGATTGCGTGGCCAAACTGGTAACGAATTTTAAATACTGAAACCCTAATCGTAAATTTATGGGTGTGCTCAAACTTTACAGTTGTCGGCATGTCAGATTTCGTCCAGTCATCAATTTGCAAACTCTCAGGGATACAGGCAAAATCGATCTCACATGCATCCTTTTCATAAGTACCAACCAGAGATTCACCTTTTTTTAATTTATCAATATCATCCCAAGAGAAATTTATCGATAGCGTTCTTTCTTTAGTATTTTTCTGTATATCCATTCTGGATACAGAGTAACATCAGCTGGAAAATTGTCAACTATTTACACTCACTAACTTTTTCTCCATCACTCTGCAAACACACTGTTCCCTTTTCAGTGGTTGAAACATAGGGAATACCGACATTTTTTAGTCGATTTAACACTTCGGGGTGAGGGTGGCCGTAACGATTATTTTTGCCTGCTGAAATTATGGCAATTTGTGGGTTAACGTTTTGCAAAAATTCTATTGCTGATGACGTACGCGAGCCATGGTGGCCTAGTTTTAAAACATCGGCCTTTAATTCTTCCCTTTCACCATAATCTTTAACTAAACGAATTTCATTACTAATTGATGCATCACCAGTTAGTAAAAATGAATTATTACCGTAAATTAATTTGCCAACAATAGACGCATTATTACTATCGCCAATTAATTCACTGTCGTTTGGTGCAAGGATTTTAAACGTAACACCACCACCCAAATCAATAACTGTACCCTCGGTGGCAATAACGTGATTTTGAACTTTATCATTTACCAAGGTTTCAACTTGGGCCAATATTTGATTGTCTTTAATATACGCCGATTCAACAAAAACATCGACATTATAGTTTTGCATTACGGGCACAAATCCACCTACGTGGTCGGCATCGGGGTGACTAGCTAGCAATACATCAATATGCTTTTTGCGAAATAAAAATCGTTTTGAAAGCGGTTTTAAAACATTATTTTGTGGGCCGGCATCAACCAACATGGTTTTGCCACTGGGGCTTTTTATAAAAATTGCATCACCCTGCCCAACATCTAAAAAATAAACTTGTAAATTTTCATTACGCCCAAAACTTAAGTTAAGGGAAATATTTTTATATGCAAAAAATAAAGCAAAAATTACAAAAACAATTACTCCAATAAAAGCCAAGTATTTTTTATATTGATTTTTTAGGCGAAAGGGGCTTTTCATATAAACAGTCAAAATATGCTATATTTACATTATATACATAATCATAAGAATTTATATGTTTACAGCTAAAAACTTCAACATCAAAGAACTTGCAGGTATTAGTGCCAAAAATATCGAAGAGCACCTAAAGCTATACGCAGGCTATGTTAAGCACGCAAACCTATGCCTATCAAAAGTTGCCGAATTAAAAGACGAACCCGACAACATATATGCCACGGGCGAAATTAATCGCCGTTTTGGCTTTGAATATAACGGCATGCGTAACCATGAAACATACTTTGCACTACTTGAAAAAGACGCAACACCGATAAATGAAACTAGTGGTTTATACCAAGCCATAACTATGCGCTGGGGTAGTTACGACGCTTGGCTTGCCGAATTTAAAGCCATTACCCTGACTCGCGGTATTGGTTGGGCAATATTGTATTATGATTATGAAAATAAAATTTTAATGAATGCCTGGGTTGATGAGCAACACATTGGCCAACTACAAAATTGTAAATTAATCGTTGCGCTAGATATGTGGGAACATGCGTACGTGTATGACTATGCAACTAGCGAAAAAGCCAAATACATTGAAGCCTTTTTCGCCAACCTTGATTGGTCTGTGGCTGAAAGTAATTTTTTAGGCTAATTTTAAAAATTAAATAAAAACTTGAAAACCGAGCTTGCACTTGGTTTTTATATTTCAAGCTTTTTATGCTCCCTAATTACCCACCACACAAAAGCGGTGTAAATTATAACCAGCAATACTGCGGGTATGCCCATTTGAACTTGGGCAAATGGTAATTGGGCGAAAAAGTGTGTAACAAATAATACGAAACCATGTAACACACTAGAAAGTCCCCCAACAACATAGGCCAGTGGCGGTATGAAAGAAGTAAAAATCAAAATCAAATTAAACCCCGTCGCAATAGGCACAATAGGCCCAATAATTAAATTAGCAAATAACGACACTAGCGAAACCTGATTAACGCTGTACATTATTATAGGCATTGTAAAAATGGTGGCGGCAATTGTGGTGGCAAACAAATCGCGCAAAAAAGCATTTTTAATTTTATATAAATATTTCAATTCTATAACTGGCGCTAAAAACAAAACACTAAATGTAGCAATAATTGATAGTTGGAACGACAGGTCATACCACAAACTATATGGTCGCCACAGTAATAACAACGTACCAGCCAAAACCAGTAACCTATCTTTTTGCGCCATTAGGCCATAGTTACGCGTAATAATAATTATTATTGCCATAAGCCCCGCCCGCAAACCTGTAACCGAAAAACCAGTCATTAATAAAAACAGTGCAATAAAAATAATTAAAAAGTATTCAATAACAATTGCCGGCAGTATGTAAATTAAACCGTCACGTACAATTTTAACCAATACGCTAATGTTATAACCCGATAACGCGACTATGTGTATGGTACCTGATTTAATAAAGTCATTATATAGGCCCGAATCCA
>JAGOOX010000029.1 GCA_017992305.1 Minisyncoccota bacterium | reverse complement strand
TTGCCAACGATCATTGATGCCGTCCTCGTTCGGACTGAACGCGTTGGGCACATAACAAAAAGACAGAGTGAGTACAGAACCAAATTAAATTACTGGTTCGAAGAAAGCGTACTGCCTTTTATGGATTGGCATACTGTTATAGCCTCAGTGCGCGGACGAATGGTTGAGGGTAAAAACTTTGAAGGCAAAGAAAAGTCGATGTTTTGCGCATTTCTTGCTTACCAAAATAACTGGATAAAAAAATTCGTGTTATCTAGCGTTTAAACTTAAGCCGGCACCCGCCGGCTTTCATGTTTAAATTTTTCACAAATTATGTGGCAGTAATACTTTTTATAAATTACTGTATGATTAAAACATAAACAAATCACAAACAATGGACAAAGAAGACTACCAAAAACTAAAGAGTAATAAAAAAATCCAAGCCAAGAAATCACTAGGGCAAAATTTTTTGCATTCAAAAACCGCACTGAATAAAATTATTTCGTGCAGTAATTTAACTAATAATGATTTTGTTATCGAGGTAGGCCCAGGCAAGGGCGTATTGACCGAAGCTATTTTAGGGGCAGGGGCGCAGGTTGTCGCAATTGAAAAAGACGCGCGCCTAATTGAATTATTAAATGAAAAATTTGAAAGCGAATTAGAAAGCGGGCAACTAAAAATAATCTTGGGTGACGCATTAACTATGGAAGTTATTAAAAAACGCAAAGTCTTTTTAGTTGTAGATAAAGACTTTACTGAAACAGGCCTAAGGGGCGACGCTAATATTGAAAAAAATATTGTTGAAATAAATAAAGACTATAAAATCATTGCCAACATTCCATACTATATAACCGGTGCATTATTGCGTATATTTTACGAACAAGTAGTTAAACCAACTAGTGTAACGGTTTTGGTACAAAAAGAGGTGGCAGATCGAATTATTGCTCGTGATAGCAAAGAATCACTATTGTCATTATCTATAAAGTTCTATGGCGAACCTAAAAAGGTCATGAATGTTTCAAAACAAAGCTTTAAACCAGCACCACGGGTTGATTCGGCTATACTTTTTATACAAACGCACGCAAAACACTTAGCCAAAGATTCTGGTAAAAATACTGATTTAAGTGTGCAAGGCAAATTTTTTGACCTGATCCACCGCGGCTTTGCCCACAAACGTAAAGTTTTACGCAAAAATTTAATTGATTCGGGCCTACCAAACGAAATTGTTGACGAAGCATTTGCTGAAATAAAAATCGCACCACTATCGCGCGCCGAAGATATTAACTTTTTAACTTGGATTCATTTGACTGACAGGCTATACTAATAGCATGGATAGTTTTAATAAAATACCTAAACAAAAGCCTCTTGGTTTATTTTTTAGTGTTTCTTTTTTTGTTTTATTTGGTGTAGTATTTGGAGTATTTGGTTTTTCAAACAAAGCGGCGGCGCTAATTTCAACAGACAAAGGTTTTGCTGGTAAAATAATAACAACCAGAACTCCTATTATCTGCTCGTCACAGTATGGTACAATTTTTATAAAGCCAAAAGGTGGCACTAAGAATCCGGGCCCATTTGTGATAGAGTCAACCACCAAAATAGTAAGGGCTGGCACAACAATACTAGGCAATTACGAAAAAAAGCCTGATTTAAAAACTTGTCACATTCAAACCGGGCCGTATCGTGTACCAGTGCCCGTTTACAAAATAAAAAAAGATGTATTCAATACGTCAAAACGCTAAAAATGGCAATTAATCAATATTTACCAAGTAAAGAGTTCCAAAAAAGGGTTTACAAAATAGGTCTACTACTATTACTGGTGGTAATTTTACGTTTTGGTGCATACCCATTAGTTCAAAATTTGTTTGATAAAAACAAGATCCCTGAAAATATTACCGTAAAGCAATTTGTCGACATCGACACCGACTCAGACGGCCTACCTGACTGGGAAGAATCAATTTGGGGCACAAACCCCGAAAAAACTGATACCAACAGTGACGGAATCAGCGATTTTGACTTTGTTACATCTAAAAAGCAAGGCCTTGCAACAACCGAACAAAACGAAACAACAATTCTGTCTACAGAAATCATGCAAACAATTTTTGCACTATTAAACAAAGATGCAAATTCGGCCCAAGCCATTGCCAACCTAGGTGATGCGGCTGGTCAAAGTATTGTTAACCCACAACTAACAAACAAATACACATCGTCAAGTTTTACAGTTGGGGGAATTTCAAAAAACGAAGTCAAAACATACTACACAACGTTTCAAAAGGCATACACAACGTTTGCCGAACTAAAATCTAAAGTCAAATCACCTGACGAATTTGAACTATTGTCGGTCGCCATTTCATCAGAAGACCCAGATCAACTACTTGATCTAGACCAAACAATTAAAAAATATACAGCGTTCGAGACAAGCCTGCTTGCCATGAAGGTTCCATCAGACAACATGCAAACACATGTGGCATTTACTAATAGTATTGCGTCAATAGTTAGTGCTTTAACAAAAAGTAAACAACTATATACTAATTCAGTAGTTGGCATAAATGGTATTATTGAGCTACGCCTAGCCCACACAAATCTAGACACACAGATAGAACTTTTGCACTCTTATTTTTTACGCAATGGATTAATTAAGTAGTTATAGTGTATAATAATATCAATATGACAAGTAGCCTAAGATACACAAAAATTTTTTTTACACTACTAATGTTGTTAGCATTTGACCACCAGGCTTTTGCTAGTATTACTGTTAACTTTAACGAAAGCGCAACTGAAGCTCAAAAAAGTTGTGTTTTTGATGTCTCACTAGACTACATCCTAAATTCAAACTACGACCCCGACAGTGCCGAAATTGATATTGAATCAAAAGACGCTATTTTTAAAAAAACAATCCCTGCATCAAGCGATGGCACATATCTAACAGCTAGCACAACAGTTTTAGGTGCTCTGCCACAAACCTCAAACACTTTTGAATTCCAATCAAGACTGTTCATGAGCACAACCTCAAACCCTGGACAAAGAGTGGCTGTGGGCCCCATTGAATACGGAGACGCAACATGTATAAACCCCGAATATGCAAAAACTCAAACTGTTTTAAATAAAAGCCAGACCCAAAAAACTAATACTTTTTTTTCAGCCACCCCACAAAACGGTGGTTCGACAATACAATATGGAAACAAGTCTTTTAATATTGGAGGCATAGGGTCGGCTCTTTCGGGCTGTTTAGGTGTCGGTCAGTCAATAAATAACAAGTTAGGTTCACTATTTGGGAGTGCAAGCAGTACTTCGGTAGAAGTAGACGACCCAAAATTAAACAAAAAGGAGTCTTGCGGAGACTCGTTAGCCTATGCTGCGTCACGTATTGTTATACAAAACATAGCCAAACAGGCCGTTAACTGGGCAACGACAGGTAATAACGGTAATCCTTACTACCCGACTGACTACAGATCTCTTTATTCGAATATTAAATCAGACCAAGTTAAAACATTTATTAGTCAGCTACAGGCTAGCGAAACACTAAACCCATATAGCGGGTCTTTTGCTAAATCACTTGCAACCCAGGCCCGTTCTGACAACCAATCATTTACTGAAAAGTATAAATACACAGGCCCCGGTGATGGATTCTTCAAAGAAAAGGGTGGTTTTAACTGGAGCGACTGGTATAAATATTTACAGCCCCAAAACAATTCTTTGGGCTATTCACAAATAGCTACACGACAAATTAACAATTTGCAAAACGAAGCAACCCAAACAACCCAAGAGGAACTTGCAAACAATAATGGCTTTTTGTCTCAAAAAGTTTGTGATGATAAAAACTTTACCGCTTGGGCAAATGACGCCGAGCAATCTAAAAACTTGGCCGCGGCTGCAAGGGGCGACAAAGCAGCTATGACCAGGGTCGACCAATCAGTTTGTAAAAACTTTAAAATAGCCACACCTGGTTCGATAATTGCAACCCAATTGCAACAAGCCTTGGGTACACCGCTTCGCCAAGCCGAACAAGTTGACGAAGTTGACGAAAGTCTAGGTATGGTATTTGACCAAATGGTTGCGAAACTTGTAACCAAAGGGTTGAGCAACCTATCTAGCACTGACTTTAAAAACAATGTTGATTTTTCATACAATGCACCAACGCAAAACCCTGGTTACGAATTACCTACAGGTGGTGGATTTTGGGATGAATACAATACAACCTTTGATTTGCGACGTGACCTACCAGGTATCATAAAAACTCAAAAAGCTTATGTTGCCCAAGTTAGAAAAAACAACGACATACTAGGCCAAGTACTACAATCTATTGATCGCATGGATAAATCATTACCCGGGCCACACATTGGTTGGGCTGAAGGTGTGTCACAAAAAATAGTAGAAACAGCTTCTGATTTAAAACGCGAGGCCCAACTGCAAATGGGTGGTATATTAGGTAACCTGTCGACCTTGGGTATGCGAGACAAAATACTTGAGGGTCTGGAAAACTTATTTGTAAAAGTCTTTAATGCAGTATTTGCTTTTTACCAACAAGCCATCGGTAATAAATTTGACCCTAATATAAATGCCAGAATGCCGGCAAACTCTACGACAATGATCGGGTTAATTGGCGGGCGACAAACATACCAAGACATATACACACAGAACGCAGAGCAAATAACCACAATGGATGATATTATATTTCAATTAGAAGACATAAATAAAAAAGTCGAAGCCTTGTACACCAAAGCCTGCACTAGATTTATCAAGGAAAACCCAGGTGCTAAATGTTTGCCATAATATAAAAACATATGAATGATCGAAAAAGAAAAATTCTTATAATTACACTCATTGCCGTAACCATACTGGTTATACTGTATATTGTTTATTTATTTATGGGTAAAAAACCTATAACAACAACAGGTTCGGGTGGTAGTACGTTTTCTGGCTTTGGTAACTTGCTATCCAAGAAAAAGACAACACCGCCTGGTTCACAAATAAACCCCGACGGTACACCTGTAGACATAGGTGCTGACACACAAATACCTGACTCGGGTATTGACCAGGGCGACTCTGGTAACCCGGGTAATGTAAACACAGGCACCGACCCTATACAATCAAACACACCAAACCTTAATGCACTACCTAGCCCAGGCACAGGCGGTACAACAGTAAACCCAAATGGGCCTGTCGAAATACCTATAGACATAACCACAATCGACGACCCCAAGACTGACCCAACCAAGAAAAAGAAGTGCGACAAAAACGCATTACCAAAAGGTGTTTTAAATATATTGTGCGAAGATGCCGGCCTAATGCACTACGGGCAAAATGTAGATATTGTAAGCTTTTCATTAAACAATGAAGAACAACAAGAACTAGACCGCCTAAGTCGAATGTTTGCCCGAATCGCTCCTTACCTAAAAACAGAGACAGATGTTTTACAAGAACAATCAAACCAAGAAGCCTATGAAGAATTTACAGTTACAGCAAATAGGCTAGCTCGCGAAACCGATGCCGAAGTTCGCTCGTCGGGGTACCGCGGCCCCAAAGAAATCCAAAACCCATTCTTAACAAGTCAAGAATTTGGTTCAAAATTGGGTTATCAGTTAAACCTAGAGCTATTAGGTTACCCAGAAAGAGACTTTAGAATAAGAATTTGGGATTTATTAGGCATGAAACTAGGTAACCTATTTGGTAACAAAGAAGACGACAAAGACAATGAATTCAGAGAAGACCTTGCTAACCTGCTAAGCGACCGTATAGTTAAAACTCTTGATAATTTTATTGGTGGTCCAACAACTTGCCCATCGGGTAGCTTGAAAAATTGCGGCTCAGAATTATTCGAAAAAGCCTTGGATATTTACTAAAAATAATCTGTTTATAATTTAATTAAAACAAGTGTAGGCCAATTGGTTTATGCTTTTTTTAATTAGTTTTTACTTTTTATTTTTTGATTTTCAAGCTATAATTATGTTGTGAAAAAGGGGAGCTCGAAAAAAATACTTTTTGGTATAGTCAGTGCGTTTTTTGTACTGCTTGCTTTGCTTGCCCCAAACTATAAAAACGCAAAAGTTGACGCCCAAGGAACTTGTTCTGTAGTGCAATCAACGATTGAAAATGCCTCAACGGGCGACGACTCTAAGGCTTCTCAAGACCTATACCTCAAGCGACCCTCAACAGGTCTACCTATTAAAATACAAGTGCAAGTAGAAAACTGTAACGGCTATTCACTGTCTATAACCCTGGTTGAAGGAGGCGCAATGGATGACACTGTTTACTTCGTTGACAGCCTAGCAAAACAAAAATCAAAATCTGGCACACTAGGGCACGTTCCAGGCTGGGGCCCTTATACACAAATAACAACCGATGGTACAGCAACCATTGATTTTAACTTTTTGGCTGGTGAAAGCTACTGTAATAACTGGTCTCTGTATCTACCAGATTGTCAGTACTCTTTTAGGGTCTTTGCAAAAAAGGGTGCACAAACAACATACCTACCCTTTAATGGAGACCTTCTAGATGACTCTAGAGACAACCTGTATGGAAACCTTACTTATGAATATGACGAGGAAAACACAGATGAATGGGTTTATTTAAGCTCTACAACAAGTATAGGCTCAACAATACAATTACCATGGTTTTTTAAATTAACAGGCGGTTCTTGGTCTAAAAGTACTAAAACAAGCCTAAGCGAATGTACTGCAGAGAGAGACGCTGCAACAGGGTCTGACAAGAACATACCTTGTACTCAAACACCCCCAAGGGATGAATTAGGTGACGGCGCCCTTATGGGTAAACCAAGTATTGTACCCGAGTGTGATCTTAATTTTATAGAAGGTGATACAAACGTGCCCGCCTGTGTCACAGACATTATATATTCAGTTATATTTATGCCACTGTCATTTTTAGCTGGTTTAGCTGGGCAATTTTTTGACCTTTTATTTTCATTCTCGATCAGCTCTGAAATTTATGGTGGGGGCGGTGCCGACATTGGATTTTTAAAGGTTGCCTGGACGTTTATTCGCGACATTTGTAATTTGGGTTTTATACTAACATTACTATGGATATCAATACTACAAATTTTAACTCCAGAAAAATACAATGCCAAAAAACAAATACCAGGTATTATTGCAATTGCCTTACTAATTAACTTTTCATACTTCTTTGGCACAATTATTATTGACGCTACAAATGTGTTGGCGCGATTTTTATATACCAATGATGCAATTTGCGTAAACACAGCCGGTGTTTGCGATGGCTCAATATCAGAGGGTATAGTAGCGGCATTTAACCCGCAAACCATGATAGACAGAAGTGCTGAGGCATTTAGAAATGCAACAGGCCAAACAGAAATGAATGTTTCATACTATGCAATTATACTAATACTATCAATTTGGGCTTCGTGGAAGATGTTCATGATGTTTTTCAAGGTTGGTACTTTGTTTTTAGGGCGTATAGTGCAACTATGGGTGCATTTAGTTATGTCGCCTATAGCATTTATAAACATGATCTTACCTAAAAAGATAACAGCCGGTGAGGTAAAAGACGGTCCAGTACCGTGGGCAAATGAATTCTTTAAAAACGCATTTATTGCACCGCTATTTATGTTTTTCATGTACTTAATATTTTTAATGCTTTCAAAGTTTGATGTTGCTACAAGCGCTTTTGCAACTCATGGGCATAGCGACTTTTTAGTTATTTTAATTATGGTCTTTCCATTTTTTGTTATTACTATGCTTATGGACAAAGCCATCGAAGTTACAACTAAACAGGCTGGCAATATGGCAAACCAAGTGACTAGCAAAATAAACCAAGTTATTGGTGCAGTTGCAGGTACGGCTTTGGCCCTAGGTGGTGGTGCAATTATGGGTACAGCCGTAAAATACGGTGGTGCAGCATTAGGCAGTTTGGGTAAGAGCATGGTTTCGCGCGAAGGTAAAGGCAAGGGTGTAGTAGGTCGTGCATTTAACAGCAAGCTTGCCAAACTGGGTGGCCGTGTTAACCAATACTCAAAAGACCTACCTAATAAAAACTTTGACATTCGCAAATCACCAATTGCAAACCAAATCAGAAATGCAACCGGTTTTGACCTGACCACTGGCCAAGGCGACATTAACAAATGGCTAGGTCGTGGTGGTATTCGCACAGGTGAAACAAATAATCAACGAAATGCGCGCAAGAAAAAGGCAATGCTTGAAGATATAGAGCGCCGCAAAATTAGTGAAAAATCTGGCAAGAGCGACCGCGAATTAAAGGCCCTTGCTCAAAAACGCGAGAAACAAATGCACGACGAAATGCTAAAAAATGATTTTACGTTTGGTAGAAAATATGATGAGGCCAAAAAGGCAGCACTAGCTAGTGGTCAACCTGCCCCAGATCTAGAAAAATTCAAGAAAGACTACCTTGACCAAAATTACAAAGCCGAAATGGAGGCATACAAGGTTAAAAAAGCTGGCTCAGCCGCTATGTTTGATGCCAAAAGTAACGACGAATATTCAAAGGCAGCCAAGGAACACAACAAAGAAGTCAAAAAGGCTTATATCGAAAAGAAGAAGCGTGATGTTTATGGAGGAAGAACCCCAGAAGAGACAAATGCCAGGTTTCAAAACGATCAGCAAGCAGGCATTGCCAACACTGGCGACCTAGCGGGTGCAGGTGGTGCAGCTACAGGTTTGGGCTTGGCGGCATCGGCGGTTGGTGTGGGTACAGGTGTTGGTTTGGCGGCCGCAGTTGTATTAGGTTCT
>JAGOOX010000028.1 GCA_017992305.1 Minisyncoccota bacterium | reverse complement strand
TAATATTAAACTTTTTATACTCGCCTTTTGCAGGCTCGCCATTTTCAATTACAACCATAACCCCAACCATGTTGGTACCTGACATGTGCGCAACGTCATAAGCCTCGATACGAAACGAAGCAGATGCGGCATTTTGTGAAGTGATGTTTATGTCTTCTTTAATAAGTGCAATATCATTAATATGTTGCAAGGCAAAAATTTGTTTTTTAACTTCGCCGGCTTTTTCAAATTCTTTTTGTTTGGCCAACATTAGCATCTCTTTTTTCAAATTCTGCAAAATCCTTTTCTTTTTACCTTGAAAAAATAAAACTAGGTTTTTTAAATTATTTTTATAATCATCACTTGGTATTAATGCCAGTTGTTTATAGAATTGATAGTTTTGTTTTTTAGTAGACTGGTCATCGTAAAATGGAAAGATGCGGCGAATAATTTTCATAGCCACACGCAATTGGCTACCATTAGTAAAAGGCCCAAACACATTTGCATATAATTTTTTGTCTAAATTGCGACCACGAATAACCAGTACCTTGGGCAGCACCTCCTTTGTTATACAAACATAGTTAAAGCTTTTATTATCCTTCTCCTTCGTATTGTATTTTGGTTGGTGTTTTTTAATTAATGCAGCCTCCAAAATCAGGGCCTCTAGCACACTATCAGTTTGTACGTATTCGACAGTATGCGCATTAAACACCATGTCGACCAACAGTGGCCCACGAGTATTAATAAGATCTTTACCAAAATAGCTTTGTACCCGCGACCGCAAAGACGTAGCCTTGCCAATATTCAAAATGCCACCACCCTGTGAGATGAACTTATAAACCCCAGGTTCACCGGGTAGTTTTAATTTGGCTAAGTCTTGACTTTTCATACATCTATGATATCATATATTTAGGAGAAAATCAAAAAATGAAAGAGATAGGACTAATAGTTATCGGCCACGCAGGAATTGGTCACAGCACGCTAGACCTGTTACTTCATAGGCTAGGACACAGGGAGAATTTTGAGGTTATTGTTATTCAGGAGTACTTACCCAAAAATAACAGGCTACCCCTGGATCTATTAATACATAATCTGGCAACAAAGAATGATTTTGGATTTATCACTGCCCAAGGTGACCTACCCAAAAACAACAATCTGCCAAATGAACCGCTTGAAATTTTCGAGTTCAAAAACTATTACGAAGATATTGATTTTGAGCTAAAACTTGCAGAAATTATTTTGACCACTGACACTGAAAAGTCTTTGGCAAGTCACATGCCCTGCTATGAAAAAATAAAGCTTGATAGAGATTATCAATTTTTATCAAGACATAAAGAGCTTTTAAGATTTAATTCTCGTAGCGTTAGGCCCCCATGAACCCCAAAACCGCATTATTAATTTAGTGCGGTTTTTTTATTTATAAATTTAAATTCTTGACTTTTAATTTATAAACAGTACCATATTTCAAAGGAGGAAATAAAGTTATGAGTAGATACACAGAATTCGACGAAAAAAGCCCTGTTTTAACACTGTTAGAAATAGACAGGGCTATGATTGAACTAAGAATTTTTATGTCCACAGAAATTAAAAACTGGACGAAAATATACTTCGTCCTTTCAAAAATTGTTTTTTTAAAAACGTTGGTCCCAGAAGATTTTCCTGAAAGTATTGAAGAAATAAGGATAAAGGATGTTAAATCGATGTCTAGTGATGACATTTACAACATACTAAGACTTAATGATTCAAGCAAAGAAATGAAAAACGCCTTAGGAATTTTCTATCGTGATAAATTCCTTCAGGAGGCCATGAGAGTATGAATAAATTTGAAGCGGAGTTTTACATAGGCAAAACTCCGCTTTTTATTTACACATATTGACTTTTTACATAATTAATGTATTATATACACTATAAAAAATAAGTACCTATGATCATACCAAGCAGTAATAACCCCCCAGGGCACGTGCCTATGGAACGCGAAGAAGTTGATATAAAAAAGGCATACTTTACAGACAGGTTAAAAAACGAAACGGATTATAAACTATTTGAAGAGGTCGGCCTTGAGGCCATAAGATTCATAGAGTATAATACCGAGGGCCCGTTTACGAGAGCTGAGGCCCTAGACCTACAAAGTCTTTACCTGGCAAGTTTAGTTGATGGAGAAAGAATTCACAAGGATGGATTTTTTACGGCTATTGCAGGAATGGGTATACCTCATTAAACTATTTAAGCTAATGAAATTTGAACACAAATTTCATTAGCTTTTTTTTGACTTTTTTTAGAACAAGAGTATGCTTAAAAGATACGTACCTTATGCAAAAAGATAGTAATAACGTTTCTTTTGAGGAAGTCTTTGAACGTCTAACTGACCCATATGATAAAGTCAGACTTATACTAAAATATGCTAGTAATCCAGTTTTTTTCTATTGCGAAGTCATACCTATAGTAGGTACAAAACTCGCAACAAACTTAGAATTATTAAATTCTATGGGTAAAGCCTATTTAGATATGAGAGAGGACATTATTAATCAAACAGACGAGTGTTGGAGAAAACAATTAGACTTTTTCAAAACACTTATTGATTTCCATCAAAAGAGTAAAGAAGAGAAAAGCGGGCTTGATTAAAAACAGGTGCCGCTTTTTTTATTTATATATTTATTTTTTACGTAAAATCTTTTTCAAGTATTTGCCAGTGTGTGATTTTACATTATTCGCCACTTCTTCGGGGGTACCCTTGGCTACAACAATACCACCATTTACCCCACCCTCGGGCCCAATATCCAGTATATAATCGGCGCATTTTATAATGTCCAAATTGTGTTCAATTAATACAACACTGTTACCTTTGTCTACCAACAAATTTAAAATGTCTAATAATTTGGCAACATCATCAAAGTGAAGCCCTACGGTTGGCTCATCAAGTAGGTAGATTGCCCGCTCAACCATTGGTCGATATAGTTCAGATGAAATTTTGACACGCTGAGCCTCACCACCCGAAAGTGTTGTAGCGCTTTGGCCCAATTGTACGTAATCTAAACCTACGTCAGAGAGTGTTTTGACTCGGTCATAAATCGCTGGAATGTCGGCAAAAAATTCGATAGATTCCTCGATAGTCATTTGCAAAACATCATAAATATTTTTACCTTTGTATTTTACAGTTAAGGTTTCTTTGTCAAAGCGTTTGCCGTTACATACATCACAAGTTACATACACGGTTGGCAAAAAGTGCATTTCAACTGCAATTTGACCATTACCCTCACAGGCTTCACATCGGCCACCCTTAACATTAAATGAAAACCGATTGGCCTTCCAGCCACGAAAACGCGCGTCTTCGGTTGCGGCAAAAATATCGCGAATAAATGTAAACGCCCCTGTATAAGTTGCAATGTTTGAACGAGGTGTGCGCCCAATTGGTGACTGATCAATTAAAATTGCACGTGACAGATACTCGGTGCCGGTAAAACTAGCACAGTTATATATTTTGGCACTGCGGTATTTACGTTCAAAACGGGCTTGTAAATTTTTATACAAAATTTCATACATAAATGATGATTTACCAGACCCTGACACACCAGTAATACAAACCATTTTACCCAATGGTATTTCGGCATTCATGTTTTTAATATTAAACACATTACCACCTACGATTTTAATAGACCCTTTGTCGCGCTCACGTCTTTTTTCAGGCACCTCGATACGTAACTCATTACGCAAATAACCCAAGGTTCGAGAATTGTTTAACATTTTTGAATTTTTTGGCGCCTCTAAAAATTCATTTAAATAGCCCGATACAATAACCTCGCCCCCATGTTTGCCAGCTTTGGGCCCAATATCAACAATGTAATCAGAGGCAAAAATTGTGTCTTCGTCATGCTCGACAACTAAAATTGTATTGCCCAAATCGCGCAAGTTTTGCAATGTTTTAATTAAGCGGTCGTTATCACGTTGGTGCAAGCCAATAGTTGGTTCGTCTAGCACATACAATGCGCCAACTAGTCGTGAACCTAATTGCGATGCTAAGCGTATACGTTGCGCCTCGCCACCCGACAAAGTATTAGCTGTACGGTTTAATTGTAAATAATCCAAGCCAACATCAAGCATGAAACCAAGTCGTGCCTCGATTTCGCGCACCACTGGCACCGAAATGTCTTTCTCTTGATCGGTCAATTTTAAACCCATAAAAAATTCTACAGCTTGTTCTATCGAAAGGTTTGCAATATCTACAATATTTATACCGTGCGAATTTAGTTTTTTAGCTTCTTTATTAGAGCCTGCAAGGTTTTTCAAAAAATCACTTTTAATAAAAACATTCAGTGCCTCGGGGCGCAAACGTGCACCATGACAAGTATCACATTCGTCCAATGCGCCAAAGTATTTAGTACCCAAACCATTACAATCAGGGCAGGCGCCATATGGCGAATTGAACGAAAATAGTCGTGGCTCAATTTCAGGGAACGAAAAACCATCATTTTTACAAGCAAATTTAGCTGACATGGTAAATTCGTCGACAACATCGTCTTTGCCAGATGTTTTTTTATCATTTTTTGTATTGAATGAAATAGTTACCAAACCATCGGCTTCAAGCAAGGCACGTTCAAGCGCCTCGGCCAAACGGGTGCGTGAACTGGCTGGGTCATCAACGAATTCGTGTACACCAAATGCATCAATTAATAAATCGATGTCGTGTTTTTTAGTTTTAGATAGTACCAATTGTTCACGCAAACTACGCAATACACCATCTAATCTTACCGAACCAAAACCTTTACCTAAAAAGTCATACAACATTTGGTAATATTCACCCTTACGCCCTCGCACAACCGGTGCAAAAATTTGAACTTCGGTTTGATTAAAGTCTACACCCATGACCGATTTTTTACCTTTGGCACCTTTATTATGCATTTTGATTTTATCAATGACAAAATTTAAAATTTCTTCGTTTGAAAGTTTTTTAATTTCTTCGCCACAAACTGGGCAATGCGGGTGGCCAACACGCGCAAACATAACACGCAAATAGTCGTATATTTCAGTAATTGTCGCAACAGTTGAACGTGGGTTGTTTGAACGTGATTTTTGATCAATCGAAATAGCTGGTGACAAACCCGTAATCTCATCAACATCAGGTTTAGGCATTTGATTTAAAAATTGGCGAGCATAGGCCGACAAAGATTCGACATAACGACGTTGACCCTCGGCAAAAATCGTATCAAACGCCAATGATGATTTACCACTACCAGACATTCCAGTAACGGCGATCATAGCATTGCGAGGCATTTCAAGACTGATATTTTTCAAATTGTGCGTGCGTGCGCCCTTGACCACAATTTTATCAGTACCTATTACTTTACCTGTTTGTATTTTGTTGTTGTTTTTTTTGTCGGCCATTTTAATATCTTATATTTGATAAATAAACACAAACATAGCCCCAGGGTTTGAGTATATGGGGGTATGTCTTTATTTAGTTAAAGCCATTTTAGCACAAATTGGCAATTTTACTATACCAACTACATTGTTTGTTCAAGCAGGGTTAGAGGCATTTCAACATCTTGCTGACCTGCTACATAAGGCCCAACCTGGTATTGGCCAAAATGAATGATTAGTTTGTCTTTGGTAAATGTAAAGTTAGCAAAATTCTCGGCACGGCTAGGGTCAGTACCATCGTTGACCATTGGTGCAATGACTTCTTTTATGTAAGTTTCCTTCTCTTTAGCTGAATCAAAATCATTGCCTAGGTTTTCAGTAAAACGTTCGGTTAAAATGCTTCTTGATATTTCAGAAATTTGGTTTAAATAGTTTGGATTATTTACAAACAAATCTGCCAAAGTCATTTCTTTTTTATTTTTGACATCATAGTTATATGTCACCACCTCTTCATACGGGTGGGCCCCACCAGTGTAACCACCAATTCGAGTTAAAACACTTATATATTGATTGTTGTTTTGTTCAGGCGCATCAAATTTTGCATAAAAAAACATTTTGTCACCATCGCCGGTTGGTACTTTTGGCAAATCACCCTCGGGGCCCTGGGTGTCAATTCGAGCTTGCCAGTTTTCAGCAGTTTCGGTTTTGTGTTCAGTTATACGTTCGCGAATGTTTTGTTCAATTTTTTTATTAAATGCACTACTAGCATTTACGAATTGTGGTATTTGCACATCGATATCGGTATAATTTGTCGACTCTTTAATAGTTTTTGTTACAACAGTTGATTCTTCAATATTTTGAGAATTGTCGACAACTGGACTATTTGCCCTATCGCGCCAAAGTAAAAACAAACACGCAGCAAACAAAACTGCCACAATTACAGCTTTTACAATACTAGCCTTATGATGATCTACCACCTCAACTTGTTGTTCCATTTATATATTATCGCACATATACAAATATTCACCAATTAGGCAAAAATAAACTATTTTTAAAAACTTTGACAAGCTTATAGATACAGTGTATTATTTAAAAAAATGCAAAATGGAAAGTAAACAAGAAATTAAAAGAATGGTTGATGATTTTGTGCACGAAATGTTCGTCACAAGGAAGATAACAAAACGCCCTTTTCAAGACTTTTTTATGTTATTTGAAAAGTACAAAATGCACATTATTGATATGCCAGAATTTAAAAACTGGGTGGCAATACTAGTAACTTTAATCGAAAATGACAAGCTTCAGTATAAAGAATGTACTGTAGAAAGTATTAACTTAGTTATCAGTGAGTGTCATATCGATGTTACTGCACACGAAATTAAAGGGACAGAACTGGAGACAAAGATAGATTCGTTAAATAAACTTATTTATCATTACACGCTTATAACTAAAATCCCAACTTATGGTGATGGTGGACCAGCACTAAGCGCAAATCGTAAAGTTGGCCCATGGTCAGAGTCTACAACAGAACATTAATAGACAAGACTTGAAATTAGGTATACTATACCCTTGAAGCACATAAAAAAGTTATTTGTAGTTCTCTAATCAAAGTTAATCATTCGGGATGCCTTAAATTACAAAACTTATAGGGGTTAAAGAATAAGTTTGTTGCAAAGCAGGTTAGTTGCTGACACGAGGGCTTTGTGTAAAAAAGATCGAAAGGTAATTTATTTTTGTTATGTTTGGCCCCAGAGATTTCTCTTATAATTAAATGATGAAAAACTGGGTGTGCTTTTTATAAAACAGGCGTTAAACGTCTGTTTTTATTTGCCCATTCTCTCTTTTAATACCATAATTTCATCACGCAAAATTGCGGCGGTTTCAAAGTCCAATTCCTTCACAGCTTTGTTCATACCCTTCTCTTTTAATTTAATGATTTTGTCATAGACTAGATTGTTGCGTTCGTCATCAGACATTAGTGAATTTTTAATAGACTGACTTTCGGTTTTGCCTTTATTGCTTTTGTCTTTGGCAAAAGTCTTTTTAAATAATTCAATATCAAGTTCAAGTTCGGCATTAACGGCCTTGCTATGTTCGCTTTCAAGCTCCTGCGCAATATCGCTGATTTTTTTAATAATTGTTTTAGGAGTGATTTTGTGTTTTTTATTATAGGCAACTTGAATAGCACGACGACGGTTTGTTTCGCCCAGCGCCCTCTCCAGTGACCCGGTCATGTTGTCAGCATACAAAATTACCCGACCCTCTACATTACGCGCCGCACGACCAATTGTTTGAATTAGCGCAGTATCACTACGAAGGAAGCCTTCTTTGTCGGCATCAAGTATGCCAATTAGCGCAACCTCGGGCAGGTCCAGACCCTCACGCAACAGGTTAACACCCACCAAAACATCAAATTCACCTTGGCGAAATTTAGTTAGTATTTGTATACGTTCAATAGTTTTAATATCACTATGCAAATATTCGGCCTTGATCTTTCTCTCTTTCAAATACACAGACAGATCCTCGGCCATTTTTTTAGTTAGTGTTGTTGCCAAAACGCGAAAACCTTTGGCAATTGTTTTTTCAGTTTCAATAATAAAATCTTGCACCTGACCAATATAATCACCCGCCGGTGTTACTGGGCGTACGATAGTTTCAGGGTCGACAAGGCCAGTTGGCCTAATGATTTGTTCAACAACCTGGCTAGACATTTCGCGCTCGCGATCGCTAGGGGTTGCCGACACATACACTGTTTGCCCAACACGCTCCTCAAATTCGTCATACTTAAGTGGTCGGTTGTCTTTGGCACTGGGCAAGCGAAAACCAAATTCTACCAGTGTGTTTTTGCGCGATGCGTCACCTGCATACATACCACCTAATTGTGGTAGTGTTACATGTGATTCGTCAATAAAAGTTAAAAATTCTGGCTTGCCGTTTTTATCATGAGGGAAATATGAAAGCAGAGTTTCAGGTGCCTCGCCAGGCAATTTACCTGATAGTTGGCGCGAATAGTTTTCAATACCACTGCAATAACCAACCTCGCGCATCATGGCTAGGTCGTATTTAGTGCGACGACCGATTCTTTCAGCCTCTAATAATTTGCCTTCTTTTTCAAAATATTTTAATTGCTCATCTAATTCTAATTTAATATTCTTTAAAGCCTTTTCAAGTTTTGCATCGGCGGTCATGAAATGTTTAGCTGGGAACAAAAACATACTGTCTAGCTCGCCAATAATTTTTGAAGAAACTGGATCGATTTTTGTAATACGTGTAATTGCACCACCTAGTATTTCAATTTGGTATTGCATTGTTTCAGACACGGGCATAATGTCTACCCTATTACCAATACTGCGAAATGTGCCCGGTGTTAAATCGGCCGGCGTACGTTCAAAACGCATATGCACCAATCGTTTTAGTACATCATTGCGACCCATTACATCACCCACCTTAATAT
>JAGOOX010000004.1 GCA_017992305.1 Minisyncoccota bacterium | reverse complement strand
CTGCCCCCAAAGCTGTTTTGGCAATATCGTTACGATTGCGACCGTATTTATCGATCGGGGTGGGTGTATAGCCCGACAAAATAATTTCGGCAACCCCTGCCCCATCAGCTGAACGAAACAATGAGCCCACGTTGTGGGTTGAACGAATGTTGTGTAGCACAAGTATAATTTCAAGCTTATTTTCAGTTTTTTGGTTGATTTTTTCAGTCATATATGTTACAAATCATAGCATACCGTAACCTAATTTTTTAGTTGCGGTTGCCACCAACCCGCTTGTAGCTCAGGTGGTAGAGCACCTGCCTTTTAAGCAGAGGGTCGAAGGTTCGAGTCCTTCCAAGCGGACAAAAAATAAAAGGTTCAATGTGTAAGCATTGGGCCTTTTATTTTTGCCGTGCAGGAAGGACGAGAAAGCCAGAGCGCGCGAAGCCGGCTATATCGCAAAGCGATAGCCGAGCGCGAGGCGGGGTCGCACAAAATTTGAGTCAATAAATTTATGTATGACCGAGTCCCCGCCCGAACGGCTGATATCGTTCGGTCGGGCAGGCTTCCAATCAGACACCATACAAAAAACCGCTTTAAGTATATAAAGCGGTTTTTAATGTAAAGAGAATAATCCGGCCATAAAAGCAAAAAATATTGCTATGTAGAAAATATTATTACTACTTCTTCGATGCTCTTTATGAAATTCTGACAGAACATCTACGGCCAAAAACGGTACCAGAATGACCATCAGGATTGTCTGTACCCATGAAAAAGAATCTGACACTGCACCTGGTAAAATAATTCCAATGACAGGGGCAATAACTAAAAGCAAAAAGATTGAGAATCTTTTTAATGTTTTAATTTTCCAAAAATTCATTGTCGGGACATCCTCGTTACCAATTAGCCCCGCAACAACAAACCCATCAATAGCCCGGTGCAAGATTAAGCCGACCTGTAAACCTTCAAAGCTAAAAAATAAGCCATCAAAGAAAGAATGTAGAACAAAAACTACAGCCAAACCAGTTGAAAGTTTACTATGGTGATGGTGACTAAATAGTCCCTTTTTCTCATCAACATCTTTTAGAAATAGAGTCGCTACAATTATACAGCAAATAGCTATTGCCAAATAACCACTTCGATCACTTAGGGAATTTGTTATTTCACCCAGCAAAAGCATTATCAAATAACTAATAGAAAATACATGGAAAAAGTGTTTCGTATCGCCATGTTCTTTTATATATAGTGTATTTGAAATAATCAGTGAAAAGAGCGGCGCTAACACAAAAATAATTATAAATAGTGTTTCCATACTTGTGGCCATGATACATTTTTATTGGCACGTTGTCAAAGCCAAAGACTGCTTTTACTTGAATTTCAAATTTGTTATACTAAACACATGAAAACACGTATATTTTTTATCGTAATTGGAGTTATTGTACTAGTTGGCATAGGCGCGGCTATATTTAGTAATAAAAAAAGTGGCAATATTGACGAAGGCGGATTAGAGACTCTTTCACCCAAAGCTGCCTTTGCGCAATGTTTGACCGACAAAGGTGCAACATTCTATGGTGCTTTTTCGTGCCCGCACTGCCAAGCTCAAAAGAAACTATTTGGCACACAAGCTGTTAAAAAAGTAAATTACATAGAGTGTTCAACCCCTGACGGTAAAGCTCAAAATCAAGTATGTAAAGATGCGGGTATTAAAAGCTACCCTACATGGAGGTTTGCCGACGATACAACACAAACAGGCGAACTAACTTTTGCTCAATTAGCCGAAAAAACAGGTTGTACTGCCCCGACCGAATAATATGACTGAATTTATAAATCAAATACTTTCACTAGGATCAATACTAATTCTAGTCATCACATTTTTGGCATTACTGGGTAATTATTTTGCGCAACTTAATTTTATAACAAAATATTTTGCTAAAAATAAAATACTAACAATTGGTTTGATTTCGTTAGCCGGCGCGATTGGTTCATTGATTTACTCAATCGGTATTGGCTACCCACCATGTGATTGGTGTTGGTACCAAAGAGTGTTTATATATGCTACAGCAATTATTGCACTAACGTCAGCGGTCACTAAAAAACCTTTGGACCTAGTGTATATTTGGGTGCTAACAATTATGGGTTTTGTAATATCTGTTTACCACAACATAACGTATTACACAGACTTTTCACCCATACCTTGTGACGCAGTAGTTTCGTGCACAGCTAAATATGTTAACGAGTACGGATTCATGTCTATACCATTAATGGCTTTGATGTTGTTTGTTTCAGTTATGTTTATACTAGGAACGAGAAATTCTATTTCGGCATCTCGAGAATAAGTTTTTCAAAACCTTTATCAAAATCAGATTCGCCCAAATGAGCCTTGATGCCTAGCATTAAGGCTTTTTGGTAATAATTAATTAAAATAGATTTATCACTTTTAAATTTGTAGATTTTACTAGCGACATATGGTGAAATAGTTTTTTTAGCCTCTGCATCATAAGACATTAAAATTGTTTTAATTGCCCACAAAAATGTGCCATGCAGTTCTTCAAAACTTTCAATAGTTTTATCATTTTTTAGTTTATTAAAAACAAGCCAAGCCTTTTGCACATTGCACGAAAAAACTGCATCAGATAGCGCGAAAACATCAGAACCTTTTTTAGGAGCTGTTGTTTTTACCTCTTTGGCAACGATAAAGTCTTGCACCTTTTTAGGTAAGTAGCTTTTTGCGCACAAGCATTCAAAATAAAAATTATGTGGTGAATTGATTAAAAAATCACTGTTCAAAATTGCGGCCTCATCTTTGGTTTTAGGGTATTCAAAAATAAAGTAATTTAAGCTGGCACCAAAAATATCTTGCTGACGGGCTAGGTCTTCTAAATTGTTACCGTTAGTGTTTTCAATATTTATATAGGCAAGCTTTTTTTTATTTAAAAAACTTCGTATTTCGTCGCGGGTGTGATTTATAAAAACTGAAATCATATTAACAAATTCTATATCGAAAGTTTAACTTTTTTTAAATAAGCTTCGTATGTTGCACCGTACTTTCTTTTTAAAACCTCTTGCTCTTTGGGTAAAAAAATCAAATGTGTTATTAAATAAGCCACAAATGTCGCAACAACCAACATGGCCGAATTCATAACAATTGAAAAACCAATTGAAAGCAAAAATATACCCATATGGGTTGGTGATTGTAGATATTTGTAGGGACCATGCATAAAGTCACTGGGGCCAACCTCGCGTTCGGCATGTACTTGTTTAAACCTACGTGATGCACGCTGTGCCGATGAAATTAGAAGTGGAGAAAAAACCATACAAAAAACCCCAAAGTATTGCAGGTTTTGACTTATCAAGTCTATGTCAAAAAGTGAGTGCATGAAAACGCCCGCGACTAAACACACAACATAAACCATGTACGATTCGCCCAATATACCGTGCACCGTGTTTTTAAAGGTTGTTTTTTTCATAATCAAATTATTTCACACTACCCCAGTCTTTGGCAATACCCCCAGAAACTTCAAATTTTACCGGTGTACGACCGGCAAAGAAAGCCTCGGGCACGACAGACGACATTACACTGACAGCATCGGTCAAAAACTTGCTTGCAATTTCATCTTTTACCTCGTAAACCAATTCATCATGGACCTGTAAAACTATTTTAACATCAGTATCATTGTATTTTTTAACAATTAAACTGTTCAGCGCAATCATGGCTAATTTTGTCATATCAGCCTGTGTGCCTTGAATGGGTGCATTTATAGCCATACGCTCGGCCTGGGCACGTAGAAAAGGTAGTGGCGATTTAATTGTGTTGAAAATCCTTTTACGACCAAACAGTGTTTGAGTATAGCCATTTTCGCGCGCAAAAGCCTTGACCGATTCTAGGTAACCAGCAAGGGTTGCAAACTCTTTGTAATAAGCATCATAAAACTCTTGAGCCTCGGCCCGACTACCACCCAAACCTTCACGCAATGCATTTACACCCATGCCATACAAAATACCAAAATTAATTGTTTTGGCACTGCGACGCATTTCTTTACCAACCTCGCCCTCGGGCACGTGAAATATTTTAGCCGCAACAACCGTATGAATGTCTTTGCCGTTATTAAAAGCATCAAGCATTGCAATGTCTTGCGAAAATAATGCAGCCAGTCGCAGTTCAACCTGCGCATAATCAAGCACCACTAACGAATGATCAGCTTCGGCAACAAAGGCATCGCGAATAACCCTACCCCTTTCAGTTTTAATTGGTATGTTTTGTAAATTTGGATTTTTAGATGAAAATCGCCCAGTCACTGCCCCGATTTGGTTAAACGTTGCATGGATTCTATTACCCTCATCAACAAGCGTTGGCAATACATCTAAATAAGTTGAAAGTAATTTTTGCAGTTCGCGGTACTCTAATATTTGCGCTATGGCTGGGTGTAGGTCGCGCATTTTTTCAAGCTCTGATTCGCGAGTTGATATTTTACCCCCGGCGCTTTTTTTAATTTTTAAATTTTTATTTAATTCAAGCTTATCAAACAAAACTTCACCCAACTGTTTAGGCGAATTAATATTAAATTCAACACCAACCATTTTAAAAATATCTTTCTCAATACTATCTAATTCGGTGTGGTATTTTTTAGCTAAGTCTTGTAAAAATTTTACATTTACCTTTATGCCATTTTTCTCCATTTTTTCGACAACTTCGATTAGCGGCTCTTCAATATGTTTGTAAACATTTAAAACACCCTCTTCGGTCATGCGTTTTATTAATGCCTCGCGAATAATTTTCTCATCAACAGTTTTAACCTTTGAGACTTGCAAAACATCATCCCACGACGGGTCGATATAGTCTGAATAAACCAATGTTGTCATCAGGGCTATGTCTTTGGGTACAGGGCTGTCGTTTTTATTTTTTTCAGATGCATTACTTTCGGCTTTTAAACTTTCAGCACGAGCGACAGTGTTTGTGCCATTCTTTAAATCATCTATCTTATTAACCAGAGAACGAAATTCAAGTCGTGTGAAAACTTCGCGCAATTTTGCCGTATCAATGTTTTTACGAAAATCACATTCATCAATATTAAAATCAATTGGGGCATCGTGGCGAATTGTGGCCAATGTTTTTGAAAAAATCGCCTCGTCTTTGTTGTCTTTGATTAAATTTGCCAATCTTTCAGATAGGCCAGTTTTAGCACGAAAATCTGCAAAATCTTTTTTTAAAGCCTTATAAATATTTTCGATACTGCCGTATGTTTGAATTAATGTAGTTGCTGTTTTTTCGCCAATGCCAGCAATGCCAATAATGTTATCAGAGGTGTCGCCCCGCAAGCCTTTGTAGTCAACAATAAATTCGGGCTTGAAACCGTAACGTTCAACCACCATGTCTTCGTTGTATAGTACCGTATCGCTCAAAGATTTTTTTAAAGTATAAACAAAAATATGACTATTGTTTACTAACTGCATTGTGTCCATATCACCCGAGGCAATGATGACCTCGACGGTTTTGCTATTTTTTAATTTGTGGGCAATTGTGCCAATAACGTCATCAGCTTCGAAACCTGGCGCGTCAATTATAGGTATACCAAAAGCCTCGACGACCTCGCGCGATTCGATCAGTTGTGTAACTAAAACATCGTCGGTTTTTTGGCGGGTGCCCTTGTAGGCATCGTACGCTTCATGCCTAAAGGTTTTACCAGGTAAATCATAGGCTGAAACAATGTAGTCAGGTTTAAGGTCGGCAATAATGCGCATGATCATAGTAGATAGGCCGTACAAGGCCCCTGTGGGCTTGCCATCATGGGTTGTAAAGTCAGGTATGGCATGATAAGCCCGGTGAATAATGGCATGAGTATCTAGCACCACAAGTCGCTTTTTGGCACCTGCATTTTTGGCTTTTGCTGTTTTTGCTTCGTGAGGGGCTTTTTCCATACCCCTATTATAGCATCTTGTGAATACTTTTGATTTTAACCTGTCTCAAAGCGATAACTTCACCCAAGCCGATAAACCATTGCGGAACCTTTGACAAATACAGTATAGCATGTTAATATATTAAAAATTTGATAAAAATGAAATGGAAACATATTAAAGCGAGCCTTTTGGTAGCTTTCACCCTAGTAATTCTAGGTTTTACTGCACAATCTTCATATGGACAAAACAACACGTTGTTGGTAAAAAAAACGACCTTTGAAGAGATGATTCAAATATTTAAACTGGATTCGAATGTTAACATATTAGATACGTGTCATAAGTACCCAGGAGATAACTACATAATTGCTTATACAGACAGACACTTTGTTGAGAACTACTTATCCCTACCCGATACGCACTATTTAGTAAGAAATGTTGCCCTTGTCCAACAAGAAATATTTAAATCGACTCGCAAACTTAAAGACTATAATTTTTACATCGAAGGCTTACCTGATACCTATACCCCGGATTCACTTGGGAGACCCCAGATAGTTGCGGATAGCTTAGAAATAGCACGTAGAGGCCAATTCTTTGATTGGATTGCTGGTTCTGACACTTTTATAAATATTAGAGGGGTCGAGAGTGATTCAATTAGAACATTAGCTAATGTTGTTAGGCTGCTTCAAGAGTGGTTAGAAAGCCTAAGTGGCGCCTCAGAAAGTCAGACAGACGATATACAGCTTAAGCTTTTTAGATATAACCTTTTGAATTTTGAAGAATCTTTTATTGATAAAGTGACTTGGGACGCAGGAGAAGATGACTTAAGAAAAACAATGTTTTTTACAAAAGAAATCTCTCGTATCTGTGACTCGCTTATGGATAAACCCTATGGACCAATACTTGCCTTTAACGAAGTTGTGGAAATGTCTTCACGTTACCAAGAACACATTAAAATATGCGAGAGAAACAAACACGTCGTAGATTTGATATCTGTTGACCCTAAAGGTGTTTTAATTTTAGGAGCCAATCATTTTAAAAACATGAGTATTTTTTCTACAAAATATCCCAAATGCTTTATAGAAGACCTTCTGGAGGCAAAGAAAATAAATTATATTATTTTGCAACCAAAAAGTATTAATTTATATAAAACAAATTAAGAGCCCTAAGCCCGATTTTAACAATCGGGCTTTTTTATTTAAAGACTTATGGAGTATTTACTATTAAACTAGTACAACGAAATACGCCTTTTTTCATGGTCGTTAAAAATATGCCCTATTTCAACATAATTTGTATTTATTGGCAAAATAGGTTTTATGTTTTGAGGCCATTCAATAAAAACTAGCGTATTTGGCATAGTAAAATACCCACCAGTATTACTGTGCAAATTTAAGTTTTTACCCAAGCTCTCAACCTCGTCAGGTGTGTCAATTCTGTAAGCATCTATGTGTACGAAAGTTTCAAACCGGTCATTGTCAGTTTTGTAAATTTTCATAATATTAAAAGTTGGGCTAACAACATCGTTTTGTACACCCATTTGTTTAGCAATAATTTTAGACAACGTGGTTTTACCTGCACCCAAATCGCCCATCAAACCAACGACAACAGTCGAACCATTTAGTTGTTTTAAAATCTCAAAAAGCTCGCAAGCTGCGTTTTCAAATTCATTAATATTTCCTGTCTCCCAAACAGCCTTTTCGTTCATGCTGATAGTTTACTATAAATATAAAAAAACAAAACCCCTACAACAGCTACCACACAAGCAAGAACTAAAAAACCGCATCCTAAGATGCAGTTTATTTTTTACCCTTGGCCAAATTCTTTTGCAAGCTGTTTTGAGTCCTTACCAGGAAGCCACATGTTCTTCATTTCAGATGAGGATATCATTTCTGTTTTGTGGGAGTTACGAAGCCCTACTGAAACCATAAAGTCATAGAATTGTTCATCTCGCTCTTCGATAAGATACTTATATGACAATAGAAGCAGGTCTTCAATATCATTTGGCTCGATAGTTTCAGATTCGATTAATTTTATTTTACAATTAACCAGAAGCCCTACAACAAATCCTTTGTTCAAAAACTTAGGATTAAAATTTTTACCTTCAATAATACTAATTAACTTGTCGGTATAATTCACCAACTCCGATTCTTGGTAGTTTTTAAACCGACTAAAAAAATGTACAAATTCATTTTTTAAATTATCTCGAGCAATAATTTTATCATAAACCTTTTCCAGGAAGTGTGCT
The DNA here is from genome assembly GCA_017992305.1 of Minisyncoccota bacterium. Classification (GTDB taxonomy): domain Bacteria; phylum Patescibacteriota; class Minisyncoccia; order Phycocordibacterales; family UBA9973; genus MFUC01. The sequence goes on along the minus strand of JAGOOX010000004.1, from coordinate 27,329 downwards.
TGAGCGGTCTCTTCGGTAAGCCCTTGTGGGTATTCTTCATCTTCTTCTTTTTTCATAACAATACAATAAACTACCCCTAGTTAATCACCTTTAAGTCAAATTGTCCACCCCATAAGCAAGCTTTGTTAAGTGTTTGAAGTTTGGAATTATGTTACAAAAACCGCCCATATACTTTATGGGCGGTTTTTGCTTTTTTAGAAAGTTCTTTAATTTGTTTTGGTTTATTTTTATACTCGAGTCTCTTGAGTTGTTTGGTATGTAGTCTTTGTACCAGTTTTACGAGTTCTGTCATAAACAGTACGAGCAAGCAATAGTAGTGCCAAGATTAGAATTATTAGTAGCAACCATCCAGCCAAAGTTGTTGGCAAAAATGTTGCGCCAAAAAAGGCTAACGCACCATTACTATTTGTACAATCACCAAAGTTATGAATTACATATGCAATTGCCTCTTCTTGGGCTAGTGTGTCAGGATTTGTGTATGACAATGATAATGATGTCACAACTGAACCCTTACCACGCGCCAGGCTTGACGCTGTGACGGTAACATTTAATGTACCACCTTGGTTTGGGTTTAGTGTACCTAGGTTATAAACCAAGCTACGGTTGTTGTTTGAATATGTGCCACCATTAGTTGACCTTACATAGTCAAGCTCGGTTGGTATTTTAACTTCTAATACTGAGTTAGTTAAAGTTTTACCTGAAACGTTTTGGTAAACGATTTCATAATTAAACTGGTCACCCACACAAGCATTGATGTTGTTTAGGTTTGTAGAAGAAGTATCAGTTACACGTAGAGCAACTAGTCCAGGCACCAAATTATTAGCCACCAAGTTTATTTGTGGAGCTGTTGGCGCTGGCGCAACTGTTCGGTAAACAGTTCGTACTACAGTACGCACTGTTGGTTGTACAACAACTGGTGTGCCAAGTGTTTTGAAAGATTCAACACCACCATAGCGAACTACACCCTGGTTGTTACGAACAACTGCACGATAGAAATAAACAGTACCGACATTTAGGCCACTAATACCGTCAGAAACAGGCACACTATTACCCAGCCCGATTGACTGACTATTTGTGCGGTTTTGCATACTAACAGTTGAACCCCATTCGTACCAAGTCGCTGAATCAATACCATTTGATGATGCGATTGAATTTAAGCGAGCCGATGTTTCATAAACACTTGTCGCTGGGTTTGTAACAACTGACGGAGCGCTAGTTGTAGGAGTAGGATTGTTGTAAGTATTTTCAGGATAAGTAATTACATAACTATTGTAATTACTTGCATTACGATCGCTGTGACAGTCGGGGTCTTGTGCATCGCGCACACCATCGCCATCATTGTCATATCCATCATTACATTGATATGTAGTTGGTTGTGGGTTATATGGTGTAGGATTTACAGCTTGACCAATAACTTGGTACTTAACCACAATCGCACCTTGTGTATTTAAATTTGAATTAAGGGCACCCAATGACATACCAGAGCCACCAGCAATTTGACTTGCGTAGCCTGAAATATCAGTTTGAGTTCGATTACCAGTACCATCGTTTCTAAACCACATTGCTCCGATTGGATTTAATGTAAAAGGCGTAGATGAACTAATGTTAACCTGGCCAAGCGAATTACCAGCCGATGAATAAACACCACCAGTAATTGTTTGTGTGTTACTTGAGCCACCAGTGCCACCGTTTAATTTTACAGTTGCATCGCTCATACTAGTAGAAGGTCGGTAATAAACTTGCACTGAAACAGTGTCACCATTGCTAACATATTCATTTACCGAATTAGTACCAGCAAATTCGCCACTTTTAGCGACTTTTAAAACTTGAATGTCATTTGTCCATACTTGAGCCGAGGCGTTAAAAGCCAGGCCAAATATAAAGACAAAAACCGTTACATATTTGATTAGATTTTTTATAATTTTCATATTCTGAATTTTTTTCTTACTTACTATTAACCCTCTGATTATAACAAAATGGTTTGAAAATGTCAATAGCTACACAAGGGGCGCTGAAAGACTATTTTTAAATTTTACAAACAAAAAACCCTGTACCAAACATGGTACAGGGTTCGAATCTTAAAGTTTTTGCAGTTATCTCCATATCCAACCCTGAACTGGGTCATAGACTTGTTGTAAAGTCGTACCTCCTTGTATAGGATTGTATCCAACAACGCCATTAGTGACACCTTGTACTGGGTTATAACCAACAGTATTGCCAGTATTACCTTGTATTGGAGGGTTATAAACATTCGTTCCAGTATTGCCCTCAATTGGTGGGTACGTTACAACCGGAGCGTTCGGGGCCTGATAGGGGTAAACCTGAGGTGAGTACATAACTGGTTGATAGCTTTGTTGCAGTCTTCTGTTAAGAAAAAAAGTTACAATCGCCGTGATTATACCAATTGCGGCCGTTATAAAGATTCCACGATTTGGATGTTTATTAACCGGAGGCGCTGGGGGTGGCGGAGGATTGTTTACGGTATTGTACACATTATATGTGTTGTTACCCGCAGTAGTTGTAGCAAATGTGCCTTTATCAATAATCGGGTCATAAGTTACCTCATAACCAACTGAAACGATACTGGCCCTTTTCTCCTCTTTATGAATAACCTTTTCAGCAACTTTTTCAACTTTTTCAACCTTCTCGGCTTTTTTAACCGGGGTAAGTTCATTACCGCAAGCTAAAGAGAATCCGTAAATGTCAGGTTTTCCAATGTCGCCATCAGCATCACTTATTTCATTGTCGAACGTTGCAGTTCTTAATGTTGCAACAAGTTCGCCGTCATAGTTAGCCCTGATTAGGGAGCTTATTTCGCCAGTTTTTTTATTAACTCGCGAAACCAGAAATTCTCCACGTTTCCAAACTAATTGAACCTCCGCACAATAGTTGCGCAATATCTTACAAAAGTAAGGGCGCGCTTGACGCATGGAGGTAAAGTTTGATTCAAGCTGAAAGGTCGAGCCATCATCTTTTTGTATACCCCTAGCGGCCAACTGATTGTTCCAGTTTTTTAATTGTAGGTTTATGAACCTTAACGTGTCCATATTGTTAACAAGTGCTAACTTACCTTTTGCAAGGTCGTTGGCAACCTCTAGTGTTGTTGAGTATCGCTTTTTGAAAAAAGGTGAATGCTCACTATTTTGTGCAAAAACTTTGCCTATTGAGATTGTGGCCATAGCCAGAATCAATAAAAGGGCTTTTTTCGAAGAACTTGTCATTATTTTCATGATCCGTGTGTCTGTATATTTCAGTCTACATTATAGCAAATTTGTATAAAAAAGTCAATACCCTACCCTTTTGGTTTTAGGCTTGGCCTTAAAGGTAAAAATAAGTAATTTAAAAACTTTATATGTTATAATTTATCCATGACTATTTCTTTTACTGATGATAAATCAAAAGGTAAAATTAACGACGCAATTTTGAAAGAAGAAGAGCAGTTAGTTGAAGCCATGGCCGCCAATAATTTTGGTTTGCCTTATATTAATTTGGCCGGCATGCCATTAGAGGCCGATGCATTGAAATATATTCCTGAAACATTGGCACGCGAGGCTGGTATTGCCCCATTCAAAGCCGGTGGTAAACACATACACATTGCATTGCGTTCACCTGAAAATAAAAAACTTGATGAAATTAGACACAAACTAAAAGACATGGGTATGGTGCCCCACTTTTACCTTGCCAGCCTTGCAAGTTTAAACAGGGTTTACGAACGCTACACTGAAATTTCGCACTCAACTATTTCGCGCGAGGGCGGTATTGATATTTCAAGCGAGACCTTAACTCGTTTAGGTTTGCAAATTAAAACCATGCAAGACGTTTCAAGGGCTGTTAACGATGTAGCCAAGTTAAATGATTTGCATTCAACATCACGATTACTTGAAATTATTTTAGCTGGTGCGATTGTGGTTGGCGCATCTGACATACACATTGAACCCGAGGAGGGATTTATTCGATTGCGTTACCGATTAGACGGCGTGCTTGAAGAAATTGCCGAACTAAAAAGCGAAAAATATCACTTAATAAATTCTCGTTTGAAATTATTGTCGGGCCTAAAACTAACCCAAACAAACAGTGCGCAAGACGGTCGTTTTAGTATTTTTTATAAAAACGAAGAAATTGGTATTCGTACATCAACCGTGCCGGGTGCATATGGCGAAGGTATTGTTATGCGATTACTTGACCCAAAAATTACCCAAGTTAAATTTGAAGACCTAGGTATTGAACCTAAACTGTTTGCGATCCTTGATGAACAAATTAAAAAACCGCATGGATTGATTTTAATTACGGGCCCAACAGGTAGTGGTAAAACTGCAACACTGTATTCATTTTTGCGTCGTATTTATTCAAGCGAAATAAAAATCATTACCGTCGAAGACCCTATTGAATTTCACCTACCTGGTATTACCCAAACTCAAGCCGATGAAAAATATGTTTTCGCCGATGCTGTGCGTGCCGCTGTGCGACAAGACCCCGAGGTTTGTATGGTGGGTGAAATTCGCGACAAAGAAACTGCCGGTGTGGCGATAAACTTTGCGCTAACTGGGCACATGGTTTTCTCAACCTTACACACCAATTCGGCGGCTGGTGTTATACCCCGTTTAATTGACCTAGGTGCCAACCCAAAAATCTTAGTTTCAGCATTGAGCGTTTCAATGGCACAACGTTTAGTGCGCCGTTTGTGCCCATTTTGTAAACAAAAAACAACCATTGCTCCTGATCCTGAAAAACAAATTGTAAAAATACTAGACTATGCAAAACAAATGGGTAAAGACATGGCCAGTTACGGAATAAACATAACTGCCCCATTTGAAGCGTACGAAGCTGTTGGTTGCGACAAGTGTAACTTTACAGGTTACAAAGGCCGTATTGGTGTATTTGAAGCAATACTTACCGACAATGAAATGGCAAACTTAATACCTACATCACCCTCAGAACATGAAATTGAAAAAGTCGCCAACAAACAAGGCATATTAAATATGCGCGAAGATGGTATTTTAAAATTATTAAAAGGTATAACTTCGTACGAAGAAGTGTTAGGTGCAGTTGATCTAAATTTTGAGGAGTAAAACAAAAGCCGTCCCTTGTGGGACGGCTTAGTAAATAGTAGCGTTTTTTACTTTTTAATCTGTGTCTGGCAGACATCTAACATTTACAATATTATTATTGAAAAACATGTAAAGCTTTTTTTGAGACTTCTTCCATGTCGCCGAATTGCTTTCTGGGAAAGATAAAATTCCATAAGAATAGTACCATCGTATGAGTAAACCTATAGGAATACATACGCCCAATGTAGCCAAAAATAGTATCAGCCAACCGGTCTTCATTTCTATGACTGAAACAACCATACCCTCATGACCAACTTCTGTGTGACCACGGTAGCTATCTGAAAGAAGGGCCCACACAACAATAAACACACTTGCAATAATGGCATTAATTTTTACATAGTAACCAATTGCATAGTAATTAAACTGGGCAACTAAAACAATAATTAAAATCGCTACAAAAGTAGCCAGTAGGAGCTTGGATATACTTTTCATTTTTTCGTATCTTTTAATTTATTTAATCAGATTTAAATAGTCTTGTCAAGTAAACCAGATCTTATGCACGTGGAATTAAAAAATCGGAAGATTGTGTATTACAACCTTCCGATTTAAATTTTGTTAAAAATATTTTTTACTGGGTTCTTTGCCGACTACATGTAAGTTAAAAGACTCGGGCGTTATATATTTTTTAAGCACTGCGTCGATCTCGTCAACAGTAATGCTTTTTCTAAAGTTATAAACGCCTGGAAACTCTCCAAAGACAGTGTTGATACTTTCATTTTCGAACAAGAAGTTGTCAAATTTTTCAACCCAATCAAACGAACGCTCCATATTTCTTTTTACAGAAAACCAAGCTGTTTCATTTTTACCATCAATCTCTTTTTGGGTCATGCCCTCTGATGCAAAATTTTGATAGCAATCAAGCACAGTGTCGATTGTTTCATCAATTTTAGCACCAGGTACACTCAAAACGGTTCCAAAATATTTTGTCCTATTTAGAACAAGCATATTTCCAGAAAGACTGTAAGCGAGAGATTTGTCGCCTCGAATACTTCTGTAAAAACGTGAAGCTAAACCATCATGAGCAAAAAACATTGCAAAGTTTAAAACATGACTTTCTCGTGTATTAGGATTTGGACCCTTAAAGCCCACAGAAAGTTCTGTTTGCGAAACATCCAGCGCTTGAAAAAATCTTTGGTTGTTTACAACCTTAGGACTTTCGGGCAATACAGCCCTTGTTCCATGTAAAAAATTGATTTTTGAAAACTGTTCTTCAATGTCAGACATTTTGCACCCACCAGCAACAACCAAAAGCATATTTTCAACAACATAATACTTAGAGAAAAAGTCTTCAATATCACTAGTCGTTAGATTCATCATTTGATCAACCTCACCAAAATTCGAATAACTCCATGGGCTCGACTGAGTAAACGCACGCAGTATTTGTCTAGAGGCATTACGGTAAGGATTTTTATTTAAGACTTCTTGAATTTCAGAAAAGATCACTTCTTTTTCTTTCCTTAAAAATTCAGGCGTTAAATAAATAGACGCCAAGGCTTCATCAAATAATTTTGATACTGCCGGCAACTGAGACGTTTCGGCAACCTCGGCATTAACCGACGCCCATTCCCTTGAGGTAAACATGTTTTTAAATCCCCCAATAGACTCAATAATTCTATGAAACTCCTCTTTGGATGTGTTTTTAGATCCAGCCAATAAATGCTCAGCCATATGAGCCAATCCATTGTCGGACGGGTTAAAAACCGATCCGGCACCAATTACAATTTTGGCGTAAATTGGCGAGAATGGTTTTTCTATAAAGATAGTTTGCAGCCCATTATCAAGGACTTTTTCATGTTTTGTTACGCCGAATTCGGCGAGTGTTTTTATTTCTTCCATTAGATTTTATTAATTTTCCTTTTACAATATACACTATTTTATATGTTTTGTCAATAAACAAACCCCCTGAAAATTAGGGGGTTTTGAATTATATAAAAAATATATCTTGAGTTTTTTTGCATTAAAAAAGCACAAATCTCTAAACGGCCCTCGCGATTATACATAATTGCGAGTAGGAAAAGCTCAAAGGATAGATCCAGTCGAAACCAGAACGTCCTCTTCACGATCCCCTGGGCCGGAGCTGGCCACTTAGAGAGTTGTGCCTTCTTTGGTATAATAGATTTACGAGAAAGTTTAAAGAAAAATTTATACAAATAGTTCCTTAAATAATCTCACAAATCCATCACCAAGACTTCTATTATAGCAATATGAAATCATTTGTCAATATTGACGCTAGTCTTAAATCCTGTGGGTAATGTGAATATTGTGGACAAATACGTTTAAAAACAAGGTTAAAAACAGGCAGAAAGTGGTTGAAAAACGGGTAAAATAAAAGTCAAAATAACTAAAAAAACAGTAAAAAATCAAGAAAAATGAGCCAAAAAACAGTAAAAAATCAAGAAAAAGACGTTCAAAAACTTCATGACGAGGGCTTTTTAGACAGTACCCTACGACCCGATACTTGGGCCGAATATGTTGGCCAAGAGCATATAAAAGACAATGTTAAAATACTACTTTTAGCTGCTAGCGAGCGTAACCACCCAGCCGAACACATTTTATTTTATGGCCCACCAGGTTTGGGTAAAACTACCCTTGCCCACCTAATTGCCCGCGAAACTGGCCGACAAATTCGGGTTACATCTGGGCCCGCAATTGAAAAAGTTGGCGATTTAGCATCTATACTAACAAACCTACAACCAGGCGACATATTATTTATTGACGAAATACATAGGTTAAACAAAATGATTGAAGAGGTTCTATACCCCGCTATGGAATCGGGCGTTTTAGATATTATTATCGGCAAGGGCCCATCGGCCCGCACCATACAATTAGACCTGCCACCATTTACACTAATTGGTGCTACAACCAAGGTTGCGTCATTGTCGGCCCCATTAAGGTCACGTTTTTCAGGTGGAGCATACAGACTAGAATATTATTCAATTGATGAATTAACTAAAATAGTCGAGCGTTCAGCAAAACTACTAGGCCTAGTTGCTGACACTGACGCCATAAATGAGGTTGTAATTCGTAGTCGTCAAACACCCCGTACGGCAAATTATTTTTTAAAGCGTGTGCGTGATTTTGCACAAGTTTATAAAAAAGACGCAACTAAAAATGTCGCCAAAGAAGCATTAGACATGTTGGGTGTTGACGATAGTGGCCTAAACCAATCTGACCGCAAATACTTAGGGGTTTTGATTGAAAAATTTAACGGTGGCCCAACCGGTGTTAACACACTAGCGTCAGCGTTGTCAGAGGAAGAGTCAACAATCGAAGACGTGATCGAACCCTACCTAATACAACAAGGTTTTATTGAACGTACACAAAGGGGTCGCATTGCCACAAACAAAGCTTATGAATTATTAGGTTTTGATATCAAAGAAAAGTAACTACAAAATGATAAAAAATAGTACTGAAAAAGATTTAAATAAAAATTTAAAAGTTTTAGCCATCGACCCAGGGTATGAACGACTAGGTGTTGCTGTTTTAGAAAAAGTAAGTGGTCAAAATAAATTTGCAGAAAAATTAATTTTTTCAGAGTGTTTTAAAACCAGTTCAAAAATTGACCACACTGAAAGACTATTTTTAATTGGTCAAAAAATCGAAGAGACAGTTTTAAAACATAAACCAGAATTTCTAGCCACAGAAAAATTATTTTTCAGTAATAATGCAAAAACAGCCATGATGGTGGCCGAGGCCCGCGGTATAATATTATACATCGCCAAAAAATATGGTTTAAAAATTATTGAACTTCACCCTGCCGATATTAAAATCGCGATTACAGGTTCGGGGCGAGCCGACAAAAAAGCTATATATTTTATGGCTAAAAAACTAATTGAAATACCAAATGTAAAAATGTTAGACGATGAAATTGATGCAATTTGTATTGGTTTAACTTTTTTTGCACAGCACCGACAAAAATAACTTGCAAAGTTTTTTAAAGCTTGATATAACACTTCTTAATTACTAATTTATTTTAAAAATCATGGATAAAGAAGATGAAGAAATAGTTTCTAGCGAACCGATCCTTGCAAACAAAGTGAATCGTTTTGATAGCGAATTTAAGTTTAACGAAGAAGATGATATGTCTGGCGAAGAAGTTGAGACAGAAGACCCTTTTGCACTAGATAGTGAAGACAGTGAATTCTCTGGTGGTTTTCAAGCACTAGGTAACGAAGAAGAATCAAACGCTGGCGAAATAAACTAAATAAAAAATATTTAAAAATAAACACAAAAACCAAGCGATTGCTTGGTTTTTGTGTTAAAGTAATTTTATGGATAAAAAAGAATTTAAAAAATCAAAAAATACAAAAAGTCCAGTTCTTAGGAACCTTTTATTGGGTTTTTTAAGTCTGTGCTTCATTTTTGTAACAATCGTTGTTTTAGTTTACAGCCAAATGAAGTTGCCTGATTTTAACAACTTTTTAGATTATAAAATTAGCAACTCAACTAAAATTTATGACAGGACTGGTGATATCGTTTTGTATGACCTACAAGGTTCAGTTAGGCGAACTGAAATACCACTAGCCAACATGGGCGAGAATTTAAAGAAAGCGACTATTGCAGTTGAAGATGCCACATTTTATACACACGGTGGTGTTCGACCAAAATCAACAATTTACGCAATATTTAAAACACTTACCACTGGCAAAAAACAAGGTGGTTCAACAATAACTCAACAGGTTGTTAAAAATGCAATCTTAACTCGCGAACGAACAGTTTCTCGAAAAATAAAAGAGTGGGTATTGGCAATTCGAATAGAGTCAACCATGAGTAAGGATCAAATTTTAGAAACTTACCTAAACCAAAACCCATACGGGGGTGTTACCTATGGTGCCTATGAAGGTGCCAGGGGTTTGTTTAACAAAGATCCCAAAGATTTAACATTGGCAGAGTCGGCTTATATGGCGGCAATTCCAAAGGGCCCAAGTATTTATTCACCATATGGTAAAAATAAACAAAAACTTGAAGACCGTAAAAACTATGTACTAAAAAGAATGTTAGACACTGGCGCTATTACAGAAGACGAATACAAAAAAGCCCTTGCCGAGGTTGTGGTTTTTGCTCCAGCTGAAAATAGGGGTATCAAGTCTCCACACTTTGTATTTTACATAAAAGAATATTTGGCTCTAAAATATGGCGACGAAGCAGTTGAAAACGGTGGTCTATCAGTTTACACAACACTCGATTATGATTTACAAAAAAAGGCCGAGGAAATATTAAAGCGTAAATCCCTAGAAGCCGAGAAGGCGTTTGATGCTAGTAATCAAGCCCTTGTAACTATAGACCCAAAAAGTGGTCAAATACTAGCCATGGTTGGCTCACGTGACTACTTTGACACAAAAATTGACGGTGCTTATAATGTTGCAACAGCCCAAAGACAACCCGGATCATCATTTAAGCCAATTGTTTATGCTAAAGCTTTTGAAAAAGGTTATACACCAGATACTGTCTTATTTGATGTCCCAACAGAATTTAATACCGGTTGTGCACCATGGGGTAGTACCGATAAACAATGTTATAGCCCTGACAATTTTGATGGAACATTCAAGGGCCCAATAAAGTTACGAGATGCATTACAACAATCAATCAACATACCAGCTGTAAAACTTTTATATTTAGTCGGTATTGATGAAACCATAAAAACAGCCAAGGATTTAGGTATTGATCTAGCTGGTAATAAAGATCAGTATGGGCTTTCTTTGGTTCTAGGAGGTGGTGAAGTTTCACTACTAGATATGGTTCATGGTTATAGCACATTAGCTAATTATGGAAAGTTTTTACCAGATACTGGCATTTTAAGAGTTGTAGATGGTAAAGGTAATGTTCTAGAAGAGTACACCGAAAAAGAAGGTACTCAGGTAATAACCGAAGATGCAACCAAAACCCTAGCTAGCGTTCTAACCGATAATACGGCCCGTATACCAACGTTTGGCGCTAATTCAGCACTATATATACCCGGATACCAAATAGCGGCTAAAACAGGTACTACAAACAACAATAAGGACGCTTGGTTAATTGGTTATACACCAAACATTACAGTTGGTGTTTGGGCAGGTAATAATGACAATAAACAAATGAAAAAAGGTGGTGCTGCAATTGCCGGCCCTTCATGGAATGAATTTATGCGCTATGCTCTATCAAAATATCCAGCCGAAGTATTCATGGAAGCACCAGCAATAAACACAAATATTAAACCTAGCCTGCGTGGTTCATGGATGGGTGACGAGTCAAAAATCATAGATTCTAGAACAGGTATGTTAGCTGACGACACAACACCAATAGAATTTAAAAAAGAAGTTATAAGTGGTGGTGTACACTCAATACTTTACTACGTAGACAAAAACAATCCGCTAGGTGATAAACCAAGCAACCCATATAATAACCCAATGTTTAAAAACTGGGAGTACGGCGTACAAAACTGGTGGTCAAAAAATTCAGGTCGTTATGGTAGCTCAATGAGTTTAAACTTAAATACAGAATCAAACATAAACAAACCCCAAATAATAATAACAACAAATCCTTATGAAATATTAAAAAATAATTTATTATCTTTTGATTTTTCAATAACTTCAAAAAATCAAATAAGAAAAACAAATGTATTTTTTAATGGTAAATTTATTGGCGAAACAACAACAAGTAACTTCTCAAAACAATTAACAACCGAGGATGTCTTAGAGCAGAACTCAGTAACACTAATAACTGAAGATGTAATGAGTAACTCTACATCTAAAACAATAACATTCTAAATTATTAAATTAAAATACGTTGTTTAAACAACGTCTTTTAATTTTAAATTTAACTGACTGTCAATCTCTTCTAAAACAATATTTTTACTCAAACCAATTTTATGTTTTAAAATTGGTTTTGTTTTTATTTTTAAAACATCGCCAACAATACTAATTTCCTCTTTCTTTAAAACAACACCTGTATTTTTTAAAACTATTTCTATGATTTTAATTTTTATTAAAAGCGGTTTACTTTTAATTTTTAAAATATTATTTAAATAGTCATTAATTTGTTTCATTTTATATCTTATTACCTATTTAAAGGCATCACTAAATATAAGAAGTCTTGATTATTTAAACCATTTATAATCATTGGTTTATTTGGTGTTGTTAGATTTAAAACAATCGATTGTTCATTTATAGAATTAAAACATTCTAAAAAGTATTTGTAATTAAAATTTATTATCAGACCATCACCCTCAATATTTGCTGGTATTATAGAATCTATTTCACCCGATTCATTACTGCCAGCATAAATAGATAAATTTTTATTTGCACTATCAACATTAAAACGAATATGATTAAATTTATCTATAAAAGCATTTGTTAATCTTATATTTTTTAAAACATCATCTTTTAATACCACAACCTTAGTTGTATTACTCATTGGTATAATTTGTTTATAATCAGGGAACTGGCCATCAACTAAGCGGGTTGATAATAAATACTGATTTTTAATATCTGAAAAAGTTAATTGGTTTTTTGTATAATTTACAACTAAATCATCACTCCAATCTGAAACAATTTTTATTATGTCAGGTATGTTTTTTATTGGTATTAAAAACGGTGTATTTAACTCACTAAACGAAATTCTTTTTTCAGCTAAACGGTAACCGTCAGTTGCCACAGCAATCATTTGTTTATTGTCTCCGTAAATATATACACATGACATTTCGGGTTTTATTTCAGATTGTGAAGCACTCCAAAATGTTGATTTCAATAAATTAATAAAATTATCTTTATTAATTGAAAAACTTTCATCACCCCCAAATGGAATTATTGGGAAGTCATCACTCGGTAATACTAAACATTTTGCTGTTGTGTTTTTAGTTGATATTACTAAAAAACCATCTAATTCTTCGATGGTAACAATTCCTTCGTCGTTTAGATTTAAAATAACTGACGCAATAGTGTTTGCCTTAACTGAAACAATGCCTTCTTTTTTAACACTTGCAGGTAGTGTGCCATTAAAACCTAGTGAAAGATTTGTTGCCCTAATATCACAAGAATTATTTTTAACATCAAACACAATAGTTTCAAGTGCAGGTAGTGTTGAATTTTTACTAGAAACTTTTTCAGCAAACGAAATTGTTTTTTGTATATCTTTTATATTACATTCTATATACATAATATTATTTATATTATAGCTCTGTTAATTTGTTGATAAGTGTTTTTTAACCTTTATTTGTATAGCTATTCTGGAAAAGATTTTGTTAATACTACCTGAATAAAATTTTAATATCGTCTAATTCTTTTTGGAGGCTTGGGTTATTTTCTAAATCTTTGCGTACTTTTTCACATGAATGGATGACTGTTGTATGATCTTTTCCACCTAATTTTTGACCGATAAGTGGAAAAGATATACTGAATTCTTCTCTTAAAATGTACATAATTATTTGTCTTGCCCGTACTATTTCCTTGCGTCGGGTCTTTTCGTAAATAATTGATTCATTTAGATTGTAAAATGTGGCTATTTTTTTAACTACATCTTCGATTGAAACTTGCTTTTTAGGTTTAGTCGTATTCTTAAGTAGTATTTTTGCTTCACTTAAGTCAAAAACCTTTTTACGCATTGTTTGTTGAAGGATTATATTATTTGCAATACCTTCAAGTTCTCTAATACTACCCTCTACTGTTTCTGCTACAAATTCTAATACATCCTGAGCTATATGGATTTTTTGAGACTCTAGTTTTTGCTTGATTATTGCCATACGAGACTCGTAATCAGGCTCTAAAACCTCTACAATCATACCTTGTTGGAATCTGGACCTTAGGCGGTCTTCAAGCCCAGGGATGAAGTTTGGGTGTTTGTCAGAGGAGAATATAATTTGTTTGTTTTGTTCATGTAGGGTGTTGAAAACATGGAATAACTCTTCTTGGGTTTTGGTTTTTGTGGTTACAAATTGAATGTCGTCAATAATTAAAACATCAAAACGTCTGTATTTTTCTTTGAAAACACTAATTTTATTACCTTGTAGGGCATTTATATAATCAATGTAGAACTTTTCAGTTGTTGTGTAGTGAACTTTTTTATTAGGAAAGTTTTGTTTTACAGCATTCCCTATTGATTGGATAAGGTGGGTTTTACCTAAACCAGTATTGCCGAAAATAAAGAAAGGGTTATAAACCGTACCTGGGTTTTTAACAATAGCTTGTGACGCAGCATAGGCTAATTCGTTAAATGAACCAACAATGAATGAATCAAATATGTACCTAGAGTTTAGGTTGTCTTCTTTGTTTACATATAAGTCTTGTAGAGGTAGAGATTGAGGGCTTGTTTCAGGGACACCTTTTTTATTTGTGTTTACTTGATTTGTTTTAATTATTTCATATTCGATTGCCCTAATAGAATCATCATGATTCATAAGGGTTTTTAGAATTAATTTATGAAATTTAGTTTGTAGCCACTCTTTAACAAAATCATTTGGGACACCAATATATGCGGTACCTAGTTCTAAATTTAGTAGTACTGTGTTCTTAAACCAGGTTGTAAGGTTTGGTTTAGAAACTTCATTTTCCAAGTCGATTAAACAAGCTTGCCAAAGTTGTGTGTTTTCTACCATAGTTTTACTATTATACTCTATTTGGTTTAAAAAATTAAAAAAAAGAAAACTGTGGGAAATGTGTGGATAGTGTGTATATAATTAATAACCCTACCCTATTTTTAAGTAAGGTTATAAAATACCTATTTTTAATAAAAAGGTTGCATTTTTCAATAAAAATGATATATTGCGTCTATGTCACAAACATACCAACCTAAAACCAGAAAGAGAGCAAAAACTCATGGCTTTCTAGTTCGCTCAAAAAGCACTAGTGGTCAAAATATTCTTGCCCGCCGCAGACAAAAAGGTCGCGCAAAACTGGCTGTTTAGTCCTATTTAAATATAACTTAATATGCTTAAAAAAGAGCTCCGTTTAAAAACAGAAGACTTCAAAAGCCTACCTAAAACCCAAAGGTATCACACTGAAAATTTTACGATTAGCTACATATTAAAGCATACTCAAAGCGGCTCAAGAGGCCGTTTTGCTGTTGTTGCCCCAAAAAAGCTTTATAAATTAGCCGTTTCTAGGAATAAGGCCAAAAGATTGACCTACTCTGCCCTAGAGGATCTGGCGACTAATTTGAATACAAAATTTGAAAAAGTCTTTATTTTTGTCAAAAAAAATATATTAAATAAGGATAAAAATCAGATTTTGGATGAAATAAACAGTGTTTTAAAGCTAAAATAGGTGTTTATGTTGAAATTTGCAATAAAATTAATCAATTACTACCAAGCTGCACCAAAGGGTCATTATTGTAACTTTACCCCCTCTTGTTCAGAGTATACAAAGCAGGCATTAGTAAAATATGGCTTATTTAAAGGCTTATTTTTAGGCTTTAAGAGAATTTTAAAGTGCCACCCGTTTAGGGGTTTAACCATTGATGTTTTAAAATAACTTATATTTAAAGGCTTATTTGGGGGCTGATTGTTTTTTATTGAAAAACAAGTAGAATGGTATTAATGAAAGCCTTCTGGAAAAACATAATTTACAAACCAATTTTAAGCCTTTTTATTATAATTTTAGGTATTGTCCCTGGTGGTTCACTAGGTTTGGCTATTATTTTAATTACAATATTGGTTAAGATTGTTTTATTACCACTATCATTAAAATCAAGCAAAAATGCTGTTTTAATGAGACGTATTCAGCCTAAAATTGACGCCCTAAAAATAAAATTCACAGATAAAAATACTCAAGCTATAGAATTAATGGCACTTTATAAAAAAGAGGGTGTTCACCCAATGTCAGGGTGTTTACCATTATTGATTCAAATACCCATTCTAATCGCGCTATATCAAGTTTTAAGCGTATCTTTTGTTGATGGAGCTATACCTTTTGGTTTGACTGCCCCAGAACATATCAACTCAATGTTTTTAGGTATAGATTTACTTGCAAAATCAATCCCACTAGCTATTTTAGTTGGTGCTGCTCAATATTTTATGGCCCACATAACTAGTAATCAAATGTCGACCACAGGAGACGATATGCAGGCCCAATTGGCTCGTTCAATGCAAATGCAAATGAAGTATGTGCTACCTATTATGATGGTCTTTTTGGCCTATGCTACAAATGGTGCACTATCACTATACCTACTAATCAGTACCCTACTGGCAGTACTGCAAGAAGTTTTAGTTAGAAGATATTATGCAAGCAGAATTTAATTTAAAAATTAAAGATAATAAAGAAACCGAACTAGAAATAATTAAAATACTTAGTTTTTTCAACATTAATTCTAATGTTGTTTTTTTTAATACAGATTTTAATATTTTTTTAATAAAAATTGATAATCAAAACAAAGAACAAGACAAACAGCAAGATAAACAAGGTGGTTATTGTTTTGATCAAGAATTTTGTGTGGCGCTTGAAACCGTACTGCATGCAGTACTACCGAAAGAGGTATTTTTAAAAGTAGATTTTAATAACGGTTTTTCAAAGCTATTAGAAATAATAAAAGACGAGGTTCATAGCGCAATTAACCAGGCAAAATATTACAATCAATCAATTGGTTTAAAATCAAAAAACGCCTTTGAAAGACGTTTAAAGCATTTGTATATTGATAATATTTACAAAGTTAGGCATGAATCGGTTGGTGTGGGTGACGAGCGCCAAATCGTTGTTTACCCCGACTAGGCCTAAACCGGTTTATTCAGTTTTTGACTTATATAGTAACCCTGTTTTTTTATCTCTGAAGTATATTAATTTACCGTCGCTTGATGGTTTGATAATATCAATGTCAAAGCTTGTGCTTGTTTCGTTACTGCCAATTAAAACTTTTTGTGTACCAGTTTCTACTGCATACGAAATTATTGAGTCATTATAATTTACCTCACCTTTATACCAGTCGTCTGGTAACACGCCTTGTGGGGCCACAGGGGTCGCACACACGACCACTACCCTGCTAGCTGCGGTACACTTGTCAGCTACGGTTTTTATTGGAAAAAAACCTAATTTTTTGTCTTTATATAAGTTGGTCTCGTACTGATTTTCATTAACTGTACTAATTAATACACCAGCATCAAACGGCAAGACCTTGGTGGTCAAACCAAAACCACTAGTTATTTTTGTTTTTGAAGAGTCTTTGGTGTTAACAATATAAGCCGAACCAGAAACTTTGCCCGACGCCCTGCTGGTTAAAACTAAGTTATTATCATCAAACCAATCCAATAACCAGTCAGTAAAAGTTGTTTTTAATATTGTTGATCTGTTAACACTACCCAAAGCACCGGTAATAATTTGAGCTGATTGGCGAGATTCATCTGAGATTAAGCCTGCAAATTTGCCACTTTTTTCATTTAATGAAAACGACCGAACATTTTTTGGTAAATAGTCGCCCACAACTGTCCCTAAATTAGCCTCTTTTTTTGAAATCGTACCAATAAATGTTTCAATTGTTTGCATATCTTCCCTGCTGTAACGATACACTACCGAATCGTTAAATATGAAAGCCTCACCCAGTCTTGCTGTTACTGTGGTTGAAAGTCTTTGTTCAACTTCGCCAGGGTATTGCTCGTAAACAATACCGTCGTATTTTATATACCTAACACCAAACTTTTTAACTTTGGCGTCGGGTATTTTTTTGTCTGGACTAAAAGATATTTGATCAACGGTTTTTTCGACAGGTATAAAGTTTATTATTGGTTGTTCTGAAATTAGTGAATAGTTTTTAGCTGGCGCGCTTTGGCCCAATACCCCACCCTCGTCGGTTACTGGTTCGTTGGTATCAAGTACTGGTTCGTCATTGTTGGTATTTGTATTTACTGGCCTATCAAACAATGAAAACAAGTTTGTGTTTGGCACGTCGTTTTGATTTGGGTTTTTGTCTTTTTTCAATAACGTATTTATTAATAAAAAGATCAAGCTTGAACCTATCAAACCAACACCTATAAATAGAATTATTTTTTGAGTTTTTGACATAAATTATTTACAACTATTAGTTGCGTCACAAGTCACGCACTGATTATATAAATCTGCTCGAAGAGGGGCTTCGACTCGTATGAATTCATTGTCACTTCTACATGCGTTAACCCCAAGTGAATAAAAGGTACCTAGAACATCCCCCTTGCAGTTATCGTAGTGACTTTTTAGTATCCATGTATATGCTATAAAGTCAGCTTCTTCCTTGTTTGTATAGATATCCAAAGGATAAACATTTTTTTTCAAAGAAGGTATATAAAGACCCTTTGAGTAGTCGGCATATTTTGAGCCTTTTGGAAAAAAGGTGGTACCAAACATTCCTATACTGTGTGAAAATCGCCAGTCAAGACCTAGGTCTGGAGCAGATAGGTCTAGGGTGTCATCGTTTTTTGCACTTTTGTCAAGGATTGAACCAACGATAGGATTTTTTTTGAATGTTATTTTTGAATCTATAAAAGCTCTACGTGATGGTATACCTGATGAGCGTACGTTTTCATCATGACCAATAAGTCCTGGTTTACCTCGTGACTCTCGTTGAATTGCAACCTGCATAAAACAGTGGTGTATGCCTGTTTTAGAGCTCGAAACTGCAAGCTTTATACGATTATAGTAGACTGTTTTTTTAAAAACTTTTGTACTCCCTGGGGTTAATTTTTCCTCGGCGGCGTCTTGCTCTAGCATTCTTTCTTTACTAGAATCACTTATTTGAATAGCTTTTAATGCTTCGCCAGCAACCTCGACCCTATTTAAGCCTATGCCCCAATTGGTTAGGTTTGGGTTAATTGTGTTTAGTAGTAGGTATGAACCCAATGCAATACCTAGTGCTATAAATGAATTCCAAATCATTTCAGCACTTTCTTTTTTAATAGAAGGTACCGCAGCATTTGCCATTAATTTTAGACCATAATGAATTATGTTAATTACTGCAACCAAGGCAATAAAACCATAAATCATGTTTATAAATGTTGAAATATATTTACTGAAAGAGCCCTGTATGGTTGGGTCAAAAGCTGGAAAATCAACCATTTGTTTTTTTGTACTCCCGTCGGGCTGTGTCACGTCAACTTCGCGAGTGACTTTGGTGTTTGCAAGTCCTGGAATATCGGCTAAAAAAATATAGGCCTCTTCCCTGTCTGTTTTATCAAGCCCGCTATTGCTGCCGATTTTGAAAAATTCAATATCGCCAGGGTTAAATGTACCAGTAATTGAATTCCAAATATCATCAATTTTTGACTGATTGATCGGTTGCAGGCCAGGTGTTGCCGCTATTACTTTTTTACCAAATAGATAATCAGAATTTATACTAAATGTGCCCAGGTTTTCACCTTGGTCAGGCGTTGTTGTTGATTTAGTGTCACCCCATGCCCTGACAAGATAGGTTGTACCTTTTTCGACTGTAAAAGTATGAGTTGAGGCACCTAGAACCATACCATCGGGACGTGGAGCATCGGGGTCTTGTATTTCTCGCCACTCGCCAACTGTATAGTCTATTACGTTATCGTTGTTTATTCTGGCAAGGCCTACATAAATTGGGCCGTAGTGATTTGATGGTAGTAGGGTCAGCGCAGCAAAATCAACACTTGCGGTCGCTTTGGTTTTGCTAGTACCTGCGCTGATTAGTTTTGAAGCCGTAACTATTATTGACTGAGTAAATGATTTACCTGAAACAACAGGTACTGGGAACGAAAGATTATCTGGTGGTTGAACGGTTTTTTGTGGCAAAACCGAAAACGTATTAAAGCTTAAATAGGTACTATTGCCCGCAAAGAAAAAATCGGTACCTCTATCTACCTTTGATGTTATTAAAAATCGGTCTTTGGTAGCAAGTGTTTTTGTTTTAGAACTTTTATCTAGCGGTACATTGGTTAGTAGTATGCTTATGTTGTCAGGTGTGCTGCTGGTGCCTGAAATCGTGAAATCTTTGAATGTACCCTTGCCGTCAATATTTTTAACTGTAAAGGTTATGCTTTTTGGTTGTGGGGGGAATTCATATTTTAAATTACCAGTAATTAAAATATTACCCGAATCAGCTGACATGCTTTCAGTTGTTATGCGTAATTGACCTATTACACCCGGTGACCCGTCTTTGTAATCAATAATTTGCTGGTTAGGGTTTGATGCAGCCGAGTTTTGAGCAAAGGCTATGCCTGTGTTTGACAATAAAAACAAAAAAGCAAAAAACGCTAGTAATAGTTTTTTTGCGAAAATCTTTTCTATGATATTTTTAGAATGACTCATTTATATAGTATATCAAATTTTTATTTGATACGTACGTGCAAATCCATCAAAAAGACTTTTTATAATTTCATAAGAAACCTTCATTTCTTGGTTAGAGTCACCCCCCGGCGAAAGTGTTATTAAAAATGGTCTAGAGTTTGGGCTAATATTGTTTCCAGCCACGCTCCAGTAAAATTTTATGTTCTTAGAATCCAAATATTTAGGTCGCGCGCCATAAGGGCTTGCAAAAAATGATGATTCGCGGTTTATGCTATCACCTGATCGAAGGGCTCGTGTTATAAAAGGCTCACCACCTGATGAAAGTGGATATATTGATAGGTCTAGAGCAAAAGGCTTAAGCGTTGCCTGGGCACTTGCTATTTTACCTGACGAATTGGTTGCCAGTTCAATAAGTTCAGAATTTTTCAAACTATCCATTAGTATTGTGTACGAGTCTTTACCTTTACCATTGCTTGAGCCGGCGACTTGACTGTTTCTTTGCCAAATGAAACTGACTTGCTTGGTGCCCTCTTGTCCAAACTTGGTTGAGCTACTAGGTATACCGACGAATTTAACCAATGACTCGGGTCCAGGTAGTGACTTGCCTTTATAAAAAGGGGGCGCATATGTGTCGGTTGCCTCCCATAATAAGTCAACACTGCTAGCCGAAATAGTTATTGATTTTATAATTTCGGTGCGTTCAGGGGTCATTATTTGAACAGCAAAAGTTAGACTTTCGTTTGGGGCAATAAA
The DNA here is from genome assembly GCA_017992305.1 of Minisyncoccota bacterium. Taxonomy (GTDB): domain Bacteria; phylum Patescibacteriota; class Minisyncoccia; order Phycocordibacterales; family UBA9973; genus MFUC01. The sequence goes on along the minus strand of JAGOOX010000004.1, from coordinate 6,292 downwards.
TGTTATAGAGTTAACACCTTGGCCTTCTTTGACAAGCTGGCCTTTGGCAAACCATTGAATGTTTGAATCGGTTAAGTTTACACTAAAGCTTTCAAGTGTTAGTGTTACCTTTTGCCCTGGCTCGGGTATGCTTGGGCTGGTTTTAATGTCTATATCTGAAGCTGTTTGCGCACTAGTATGAGTTGGCACAAGGCATAATAAAAAAGCTAAAAACATTGTACTTATTAAAATTTTTAAAAGCTTCTTCATACTATTTGTAAACTAGGTGTTTTATAAACTATATTTGTGATGAAATGTTTGCGACCTCTGATTCAATTTGTTTTTGCTCTTGTTCGATTTTTTCGATTTTAGTTAGTTCGGCTTGCAGGGTGGCCTTTTTGGCCTCGGTTTTTTTAAGATCTTCCAATCCTTCTTCTATCTCGGTTTTTAGGGCTTTTAATTCAAGCAACTTCTTTTCGACAGTTGATTTTTTATTAATTAATAAACTGTCAATGTTTAAAGCAAGTTCGTTTATTTTTTGTTTTTCATCAGACAGGCTTGAGTTGGTAGTATTTGTTGTGGTGCCCGATGAAGAAATGGTTTGCTTGTAGGCTTCTTCTAGATCGGTAACTACTTGGTCTTGATTTTTTTGTTCATCTTGCATGATTTTATTATACCCTATTTGTACAACCCGTGTCGACATTATAGGTGAAATATTACGCACTATTATGTATGTGGTATGCTATAATTTAAAACATAAATTTATGATAAAAGATGCAGGGTTCACACTATTAGAATTACTGGTAGTTATTGCCATTATTGGCTCTTTGGCCTCTGTTATTTTAATTGCAGTAAATTCGGCCAATGGCAAGGCTCACGATGCTTCGATCAAATCTAATTTAAGGTCTATAAACAATTTCTCTGCAGAATACTATGATGCTCATGGTAGTTATGGTACTGCAACTGTCTACGGCTCACCAAATTGCCAGGACCCTCTTTTTACTTCAAGTACTATTGCTAAATTCGTTGCGGAGGCAGAGAAAAGGTCAAACAATACAGCTCTGTGCATACTGGGTGACACAACTGGACAATATGGACTGGCAAACTCTTGGGCAATATCAGTACCTCTAAAAACAAATCCACAAAAAAGCTGGTGCGTAGATGGTGATGGTTTTTCTAATATAGCTAATGCTAGCTATGATGGGCCAACTGACAAAGCTTTTTGTTCAACCCTTTAAGTTTATTTTAACGTTTCGCGTAACATTTGCTCAAGTCTGGCAATGTCTTCATCGGGCTCGTTTTCTTTGTCGTACTCTAGGTTAGAGGGTTTTGTATCTGTATTTACTGTCTGTGTTGAGAAGTTTTCTTGCGTGTTTTGTGTATCAAGTTTCTGTTGTTGCTGTAAATCGGGTTCAGTCGCAACTTCGCTTTCTTGAGGGGTTACGTCTTGTATTACTTGGTTGATTTCGTTTTCAGACTCTATTTCTTGTGCTTCAACTATCTCTCGAGCCTTGCGAATAGCCAGTATTTGGGCTGGGTCAGAGGTAATAATTTGTTGTTCGGTGTATGAGGCCAAAACCTTGATGGCTACGTGTTGTTTGCCCGCAAAGAATATGCCCTCACCTACGCTTGATTCAAGCAGTACTAGACGCTCTTGGTCAGTTAGGTGAAATGTTTTTTGGAGCACATCGATTGAGCTTGGGCTTTGTTTTAACAATAATAACATAGCCGAGTTGGTAACAATGGCTGTGCCATACTCGTTTTTCATAAAGTCGTCAATGTTTTGTGATATAACTGACAGACCTAGGTAGTATTTACGGCCACGTTTGGCAATGCCGTATAAAAACGACGCAGTATCGGGTGAGCGCATCATAACCCAGGCTTCGTCAACTACAAATAAACGCTTTTTCAATGTGTGGCGAATTGAATTCCAGATAAAGTGCGTAACTATGTACATAGCAATAGGTTTTAGTTCGTCTTCCATGTCACGAATTGAAAAAACGACTAGTTTTTTTGAAATATCTACATTACTAGGTTGGTTTATAAATGTTGACCATGAGCCACTGGTAAACTTGCGTAGTCTTTGTAAAACTGACTCTGAGCCATCCATGCCTGCCAAAACCATTTCAAAGTCTGATAATAGTGGTGGGTCAGATTCGGTAAAGTCGGCCTCGGGTGTAATATCTTTCAGGGCGTATGTTTCAGACAGTGCTCGGTCGACGATTGAGTCTTCTTCGGGTGTCAAACCACCCAACATCAATCGAAACAGTCCAACAAGTGAAATAATTTGCGAACGCAAAACGTCGGCAGGGTTTTCGTCCTCTCTAACTGCTGGTAATTCAAAAGGGTTAATATGGTGATCTGATGAAAGTGAAATATTAAAATATCTACCCCCTACCGCTTCGGCCAAGTATTCGTATTCGCGTTCAGGGTCGATAATGATAACGTCAGTACCAAACATTAGTGACCTTATAACCTCTAATTTATTAGCAAAAGATTTACCTGAACCTGATGTTGCAATGGTTACTGAATTGTAGTTTTCTAATGAAAAGCGGTCAAAAATAACTAAACTGGCATTGTGCCTATTAACACCATATAAAATACCTGAATCAGAGGTTAGGTCAAATGACACGAATGGAAAAATACTAGCCACGGGTTCAGTGTTCATTTGTTGAGTTATTTGCAACCTATCGTTGTTCAGTGGCACAACTGATAAAAAGCCTTCTTCTTGTTGAAATAGGGCTGGTTTTAAAATAACCATCTGGGTTTCTAGAATTGCACGAACTTCGTTTTCGGTTTTAAAAAGCTCGGTTTCATTGTCGGCGTAAATTGTTATGTAAACTGCAAAATCAAAAACTTTTTCTTCGGCTTGAATTAGGCTGTCGCGCAAATTTTCAAGGTTTTTATATGCTGCATCTAGTGCTGGGTCGCGCACCATACCCTTTTCCTCGCGGGCCATTATTTGGCTTTCTACTTCGGCGACCTTTTTTTCAAATATTTTTAAAAGTCGTGCTGTATCAACTGGGTGTATGTAAATTGAAACGTCAAAAATTTTGTCTAAATTTATAACTTCTGAAAACCAGTTATCAGTTAAAAAGCTTGGGTAAGAAACTATAAAATATGTTCGGGCAATTTTATCACCCAAGTGAAGAGATTTTGGTGAGATTTCAAGAGCCGCAGGTGCCAAAATATCGCGAAGTTCCATTTTCGCTTTGTTGTAAATCTCGTCAGGGTTTATTGGGGTTAGATCAAGATTAGGTTCAGATTCTTCTTTTTTATTTTTTCCAAAAAGGCCAAATAATGCCATATGTTTATTATATACTACTCAAAATTAATCGCCTTACGCCTATCGCCTGGGTTAAAGACTTTATATAAAACATCAGTTACTTCGTCGGTGTTTAATACTGAGGATGACAGGTTACACGACCCTAGACCACCCTGTACTAAACCAATACGTTGCTCTAGTTGTGTGCGTGACTCTTCGAATTCTTTCTTCTCGGCTACGGTTACACCTTGTGATTTCTTGCCAAAAAGGCTACTAAAAAATCCTGGTTTTTCAAACGCTAGTTGTTCACTACCATAAGGCACAACAACTATAAAAGTTTTAGTCATAATTGAATTTTGGTCGGTGAAGTCTTTGATGAATTCAATGTATTGCTTGGTTTGAATTTTAAGTAGGGGTTCGGTTTGGGTCTCGTATTTTTTTTCAAGGGTTAGCAGGTATGGTGTTATATCTAACCTTCTAGATTGCACAACAATTTGTGTAGAAAAATCTAATGAGTTTAAAAAACTCATAAATTGTGAAAATACAGCAGATTGCTCTTCGTCAGTTTTCAGAGAAAGGTTAATGGGACTAACTAAAATCAACGCCCTTAGTTCGCCTGTGTTTAAAACTATAATACCGTCGCGAATTTCTTTGACGGGAACAAAGTCCTGAGTTGCTTGTGCATCAATTGACATATGTGTTTATTATAACAAACACAACACAAATATACGAATTAAAAAAATTATTTTCTGTCCAGTACGTCTAAGCCCCACGAAACATCATCAATGCGGGCCTCTTTGCGAGCTGTCGCACTAGACTCACTTTCATTTGTTACTGGTTTTGCAATTGCGGATTCTGGTTTTTTCTTTTCTGGCTTTGCAGCCTTCCATACATACAATTTTTGCCTAAAAAAATACTGAATACTGGCTTTTAGTATAATAGAAAAGTTTTGCCCGTTTACTTTGTAAAAAGTCAGTGCCAGCGCTGTTGCAATAATTGGTGAAGTTACAATGATTGACCAAAAAATATCTTTTATAAAGTGCTGTGCAATTAGTAATGAGCCTGCCCCGCCGCACAAGTATAAAAATTGCTTCCAGGTAAAAGGCCCGAATATCTTGTCTTCGAATTCAATAAATTTTGGTACTTCAAAACGCATGTATCTATTATAAACTGTTTAATATAAAAAGCCCACAACTTTGTGGGCTTTTTATATTATAATTCTTCGTGGTAAGGGTCTTTCATGTAGTTTTTTGAGTCTTGGTTTGGCGGGTTTTTTGTATCAGTGCTTGAAACAATTTGCCCACTGGCTTTTGATTCAATGAAGCTTAGTGAGGTGTTTAACTGTTCATCCTGATGCTCGACAGACTGTGTCATTGATTCTGTTATTGGGTTTGGCGCCTGTGGTGTAACAACTTCTATGGGCTCGTCTGTCGGCATGTTTGTATGTATGTATGTATTGACTGATGTTTTGGGTACCATATCTAGGTCAATGTCGGCGGTAATTTGGTTTTGGGTTTGGGCCATTTGTTTGTTTGTAGCGTCTTGTTTTATTGAAGCCTCCTCGGTCGCCAGGTCTTCAAATTCTTGCTCAAGTATGTCTAGTTCAGGTAATGCATCGAATTCTTTACCGGCTTCTTCCTCTATTTTTTTATCTTGAACTAGCCTTAGTTCTTCGGCCTCTTTGGCTTTTTGGGCTTCAATTTGTTGCCTTTGGAGAATTTCTTCGTCGACTTCTTCGTTTGCTTCCTTTTCAATACGGGCTAAAATCTCTTCGGCTGTTTCAGTGCTTTCTTCCATTGTGTCAAATACGCTTTGCTTTATTTCGTAACTGGTCGGGTTTACTAGCTTTTCGTCATATGATTGTTGTGGCATGTTTTCATTTGAAACAATACTACTTTTTATCTTTTCTTGTATGGTTTTTAATATGTTTACGTTTATGTCGGTAATGAAGTTTGCAAAGTCTTCATTTTTAACAACCTTCATATCGTTAATTATATTAAAACAGTCACTACTGCTAACTGCCCCGTAGCACATTAACATTAATACACTAAAAGCTTCTTCGGCCACATCAATATGAATGTGGTATTTTTGAATTAGTTTACGTAATTCGTTTTCAGTGTTAGCGTTTAACACTGCCAAAATAGTTTTTTGGTCAACTGTTTTTTTAAATTGTGCTAATTTTTCACTATACATATTTGATATTTATTTAATTATTTCTTGTCTTCTTTTTTATCATTGCTTTTTGCCTCGGCTTCATTCTTTCTTTCTTCTTTAAGTCTATCTATTGTAGATTTGTTTTTTTCTACCGAGTCTTTAACTTTTTCGTAATCAGTGCTTTTTTTGTTAAGATCGCTCATGTCTGATTTTATGCTATTGTATGCATTTGTCAGTTCAGCTAGGTCATTTGTTAGCTCGGTCTGCCTTGCTCCGGTTGCGGTTTTTAGCTCTGTGGTGATTGCGGTCATTGTCTTGCCAATATCGGTTACGAATTTTTTATAAGCCTCTTTTATTGCCTCACTTTCTAGTTTTTCAGCTGACCATTCTTCGTCTTCGCCTTGATTTTTAACAATATTGTTCTTTTTCTCAAAGTCGTCAAACACCTTATCAAAAGTTTCTTTGAAGCTATCTTTCATTGTTCCAGTCACGTCTTTGTATGTATTTGAATTTTGTTTAAGTGCCTCTGAAACTTGTTTTAATTCTTGGGTCAGGTCAGTTAGTTGGGCTTCTTTACGATTGTTTAATACTTCAATTTTTTCTATAGCCTCTTTAGTCTTTTTTTCTTTCTTTTTACCAACCTCTTGGTCACGCAAAAACTCTAAGTCGGCCTCGCGTTGGGCCCTGGCGTTAGAACCTAATACAACTGCGGCCGCCAAACCAACACCTGTACCCACACCAACCGCCGATGCCGCCAAGCCCAAACCTGTAGCTGCACCACCTGCACCCGCTAGGTCGCCAGTGTTGGCAATGCCTGCCTGTCTGTCGGCTTGGTAGTTAGCTTCAGTGTTGGCTCTGCCATAAACATCACGCTTCTTCTTTTCAATATAAGCT
>JAGOOX010000027.1 GCA_017992305.1 Minisyncoccota bacterium | reverse complement strand
TGTGTTGGTATTGCCGCATCAATGGGTGCGCTACTATTATCAGCCGGCGCCAAAGGTAAACGATTTGTATTACCAAACTCAGAGGTCATGATTCACCAAGTTATGGGAGGTGCCGAGGGCCAAGCTTCAGATATTGAAATAAATGCTCGACGTGTACTACGAACCAAAGATACTTTAAATAAAATTTTGGCTCAAAACACTGGTAAAAAATTTGAACAAGTTGAAAAAGACGCCGACCGTGATTACTGGATGACATCTGACGAAGCTAAAAAATATGGTATCGTTGATGCAATCATGACCAAGACTAAAAAATAAACTAAAATAGTTGTTACCAAAAGAACCCAAAAAAGCCCTGTATGTAAAATACAGGGCTTTTGATTTTAAGATTTTTAACTTTAACTACGGGGTTTTCGCTCAATTGGGGGTTCTTTTATTGCCGTTTTCAAAATATCTACAATGACAAATGCGCAGACTATAAGTATGCCACCCATAAACACCCACATATTCGTGAATGTCTCGTTAGACACATCATCGTCAGTAAAGTAGTTTTTATATAAAATCACTAAAAGCTCAGCTAAAATGGTGGCGATCGCGGTCAGAATAATTCGTGCACGTCTTTGTTTTTTTGTTATCATAAGTTCTAAATTTTTATAACCTTACCAGTGAAACATAAATAAGTCAAATGAGCGTTGAATCAAATATTTGCTAAAAATGCCCCAAGGGTATATATTAAGTGGGCAGTAAATACCGCAAGCAAAAATTATATTCTGTAAATTCTGACTTACTTTTTCTTTTATCTTTATTGCACACTACTTAATTTTATAATCTTAAATCTTTTTTAAAATGACAACTATATATATTGGCCTTGCCCTGGTGGCTGGGGCCGTAATTGGTTATGTAATTTTTTACACAACTACAAAACGCTTTATTGGTGGCGCCCAAAAACACGCCGACAAAATATTGGATGCTGCACATACCCATGCGCAAAATCTAAAGATCGAAACTGAAAAAATCACAAATGAAAAACTAGCCGAAGTGCGCAAATTAGAAGAGCGTATTTTTAAACGTGAGGAACGACTAGATGATAAGGAAAAGAACCTAGAGGCCGAGGCTGAAAAACTACACACCCAAGCCGATGAAATTCGTGCCATCAAAACTCGCGCCGAGGAATTGGTTGGCGAACGCCAATTAGCAATTGAAAAAGTTGCAAACCTTAGCCAAGACGAAGCTGTTAACCATATTGTTTCAATTGCCGAGAAAAATCATAGCGAAGACATCTTGGCTAAAATTCATAAACTTGAAAATGAAGGCGCGCAACGATTTGAAAACCGTGCCAAAGATATTTTAGCCACCGTAATCAATCGCCTTGCTCAAAATGCTATACCCGAACATTTAACCACAACATTACCAATTGATGACGAAGTCAAAGGTAAAATTATTGGCAAAGAAGGCCGTAACATTAAAGCCTTTGAACGAGCAACAGGCGTTGAACTATTGATTGATGAAACGCCAGGCAGCGTTATTATATCGTCATTTGACCCAACCCGTCGCGAAATTGCGCGCCGTTCATTATTAAACCTAATTGCCGATGGTCGCATACAACCCGCTAAAATTGAAGAAGAAGTTAAAAAGGTAGAGAAAGAAATTGGTGCGGTAATGAAGCAAAATGCCGAACGCGCAATTTATGAAACAGGCGCATATAATTTACCAACCGGTGTTAGCGAGTTGTTGGGCCGACTATCGTTTCGTACTAGTTACGGCCAAAACGTACTAGAGCATTCAATTGAAACAGCCCATATTGCCGGCATGCTGGCGGGCGAAATGGGCGCCGATGTTAAAATCGCCAAAGCCGCCGCATTGGTGCACGACATTGGCAAAGCGCTTGATCATGAAATTGAAGGCACGCATGTAAAGATTGGTATGAAGATTTTAGAGCGCCTAGGTACTGATAAAAAAATTATTGATGCCATGAAAAGTCACCACGACGAATTCCCCCACGAGTCTATCGAATCAGTCATTGTGCAAGTTGCCGACCAAATCAGTGGCGGCAGGCCTGGTGCACGAAGGGACAGTTTAGAGAACTATTTAAAACGATTAGAGGCGTTAGAGAAAATTTCAAACTCGCACGCTGGTGTTGTACAAAGTTACGCATTGTCAGCCGGGCGCGAAATTCGTGTCTTTGTTTCGCCAGCCCAAGTTACCGATATTGAAGCTAAAAAAATGGCTCGCGACATTGCCAACAGCATTGAAAACGAAGTTCGCTACCCTGGTGAGATTCGTGTAACTGTTATACGCGAGAACCGTGTAACAGAATTCGCTAGATAAAATTTTAAAATATTTTGACCGTGTAACCAATTTGCGTGTTACACGCCCCAAATTAACCTGCTAAACATCAAAAAAGCCCCGATCTACGGGGCTTTTGAATAGAGTATAGAACAAAACTATTTTTCAAATTTTGGAACTTTCGTTTTTCGGGCAATGTCACACAGTAGGTCGTAACCCTCCTGCCAAGTAACAAGCTCACGTTCGGGCAAAACACTTAGCTCGTCAGTTTCGTCAAAGCCAATTTGTTTTAAGAATTGATTTACACCAGGTAGCCAACGGTATTCCTCGCGAGTACTGTAACTGCAAAAAAAACTTACAAGCGCCGTGCCGCCTTTTTTAAACAAAACATTCAGCCAAAACCAGTTGTCATGCCCTACAGCAATGAATTGGTAGGTTGCGGTAAAATATACCTCGGCCAAATCTTCATCATCAAGTATAAGCCCGTCTAGCCAAAAGCTTTTTTTAGGCATTGGTATGGCCTTAACACCACGCTTCCATTTGTTCAATTCGCGCAGGTTTAACTTGTCAGTAAAATCAAATTCCTGTTTCTGTATTTCTTTTATATCTGCCATATTTTTATTTATTTTTTTAAATGTACGTTTCACTATCAACCCACAAAAACTTTATGAGATGAAAAATGAAGGCGAAGGTATAAATCTTCGCCTAATAAATAAGAATCACTTCCCATAACTTTCAGGAAACAGGTGCGCTATGGATTTTGGCTTAAACCCAGTAACCCTTTGCCCGTCTGGTAGTAGCAAAGAAAGCTCAGTAATTGAACCACTAAAACCATATGCAAAGATATTCTCTTTAAAGTATAAAAGAATATGCTTAGCGATGGATCCACCAGGAAGAATAAATACAGCCTCACCATAATAAAATAATACCCGATCGTCATGAGGATCATAACCTCCGTCAATATAATATTCGACGTAATACCATTTACCTTGAGGACTCTTTGAGGCCCCACCAGCTCCTACCCTATCGGTCACTGGGGTTTGATTGTCATTTGACATAAAAAAATTAAATTTAGTTTTTTTAAAAGATAAATTTATTATGCCAAAGTAATTTAAAGGGACCTTATCACAATTAGTCACCAAATTAATTAGTAACTAGATAATGATGCCGAACTCCTATTCGGCAATGTGAACAATTTTATATAGGGTGTTCGTGAACCTGTTAATTTTAAAAAGAGTAAATCAACAAACTTATATATAGGCGCAAAATAGATATTTTGGCTTAGCGCATTTGGTTACCCATTGGCGTTTTAATAATCCTTCTCTCAAAGAACATTTGAGAGTTAGATTTTAAACGCCGTGGCGTACCATCAGCACAGAAGCCTTGCTTGCCTAAAAGCTTCGACGCGATAGTTTCTAATTCGCGTTGGGTTGAATAATTAACCACCATTTTTCAGAATTTAAATTTTGAATTTTTTAATTTAAAAAACTTCACAAATCAACTTCTCTACAAAATCTCAAAACAAATTTAAGATTTTGATAAAGAGGAGAACGCGTGGTGGTTTCTAAGATTATGGCTAGCTGACCATAAAATTAGAACTTGCTACCAGCGTTCTCCAAGGAAAGACTTTTTCTCTTACTTCATTGCACCTCGAGGTCACAACTTATAAAGAAGGTACCGTGTTCCATCACAGCGTGTCTATAAAGAACCTGCCAGTCTATAGTAAAAATCACCTTTTGCGGTAACTCCATACGATTGGGAGTGGAGTCCCAATTTCTATAACCACTACTTCAACATACAGATTAATATCTATGACCGGAACATACTGACGATGTCCAGACACCATAAAAGTCAAACCATGTATTGAAAGTATGTAATTACTACCTTTTAAGACATTCCCCTGGAAGCTTAGTGTTGGATGGCGCCAACTTTGCATCTTTTCCTTTCTTTCAAAAGGAGGTTACTAAAAACAATTTAATGTGTTTGCAATAACCTCCTTTCAAATTTTTAAATGAACTTTTCAAAACATATCTACAAAACCACAATCTAAATTATAGTTTTGATAAATAGGGGAACATGCAACCAAGCACTCGCAACCACCGGTCGAAACCAGTGGACAAAGCATTGGCTTGGTGCCGTTCCCCGACAGACTTTTTTCACTTCGTTGTACGTCGAGTCGTACAACTTATAGAAAGGCATCGCATCCCACCGCGAAGGTCCCTGTACCTGCCATTTGTTCGGTCAGATTCTCACTTCTTCCCATTGTCTCTGTTGAGTCAATGGGTCAGATGCAAGATTTTCTGAATCTTTGGATTTATACCCAAAACACTTACACAAGAGCTTTTGGCCCTTGGTTTGTGGTCGAGTATTTCCAAAGCTATCAGATTTCTTGTTGTCAAAGGGCCATCATCGGCTCCCTTGTCCTTTGCAACCTTAGTTGCCAGCTACTTACATTTGGGAAACGTAAGCAGTAAAAGGAAAACAAGTAAATCTTTACCTACATACCGGTGGTCGCCGGTCTCTGCACCCCTTTCTCAAAAGGAGGTTACCAGAAATACGGCACAACAACCTACTTCCGATAATCTCCCTTCAAAATGAGGGGAAATGAGCTTTGGATGTAAATAAACAGGCGGGGCAGGCTCCAAATTTTATAGTTTGAGTGCGTCACCAGGGTATTTACAAGCTCTTTTGTTTTTAACTATTTGTTAATGTCTGAGTGCAGTATATACTAAACGATTTAATTTGTCAAGTGTTTTTATCATAATTTAGCAAAATTAGTATAAAATCCTTGTTTTATATAGCTTTTTTTGTTTATAAAAATAAACTTTTTAGGCCTTTTTTTGACGACCTTCTAAAAGTGTTGACTTTTACTGACAAGCTTGCTATACTCACTAAGGTATACAAATATGTATGTTCGATCAATAACAAAAAGAGGCTCGCCGCACAAGTAGCAAAAAACATTTGTTTTATCTGTTTCAGGAAGTTTAAATTTAAACAAAACAAAAAGCCCTTATCGTGATTACGAAAAGGCTAAGAAAGAATGAAATGTAAAAATCGACCGCAATGTAGAAAATCATTGCATGGTCAACCAAATCCAACTTATTCTAGTTTGAAAAAATCTTCATCTTGATGAATTTCAAAAAAGTTTAAGTAAATTTACTTTTAGTAAATGTTTCTCCTGAAACGAAACATCATGGTTATGCGCTCCTATGTACGACAACTAGGCTCTAATGGGGATTTACAAGGCGAAAGCCGTTAGGTCTTACCGATAGGTAAGCGCCCCGCCGAAGAAATTAGGCTCCGACTCAAAACCGGCGCCTTTTTTATTTGTTTTAGACTACTCCTTACCCTCTTGCTCCTTTAAATACAAAAAGGCTAACTCATGCAACACTTTTAGAGTGTGCGCTATTTCGCTTGAGCGCACAATTATACCAAATAAGTCTTTTTCACCTGAATAAAATCGTACTGCGTCATCATTAAAAGCAATATCACCAAAGATTTTATATTTTTCAGGCAACATAACCCGGGTACTAGCCTGACCAGGAGACTTTTCACCTTTTGAATATGAATATATTGTTTTAACTGAAAGATTCCTTTTAACTCGTAGAGCTGTAGCGGTCTTCATTTCGGTTGGGGTAAACATTTTTTCAACAAAGTCTTGAGAGTAAATTATATTAATTTGTGAATTTGTTGGAACAATTTCAAGATAGTCATGAATTGAATCAAGCACCCCTTGTCGGCCTGTATAGTATTTAACCACTGGTTCGCTATTGCTATCGCGGTGTTCTAGCCCGCGTAGTTGAGGTATAACATCATCAAGTAGACGTTCTTGCTCTTCAAACTTAGCCATTTTCTCTTGAAAATAGGTCTTTAGACGTTCCGGTGATTCGGCCATGTATTTACCCTTTTTAGAGCCTTCTACCTCCCTAACTAAACGTTTTTGCATCAACTGTTCAAGTATTGGGTATACGGTTGTGCGATTAATACCGGTTTTGCGCGAAATTTCAGTAGGCGACAAAAAATCATACTTTAAAAGCTCTAAATATAGGTCAGTTTCTTTGTCTGAAAGCCCTATTGAGTGTAAAAAATCTTGTATCATGTAAAAATTATATCACAGATATTAAAATAACTACCAAAAACCAATAAAAAACCAAGCAATGTTTTAAATGCCTTGTCCATTGCGCTATAAAAGCCTTTATTTGTATAATATATATGCTAACTGCCGTTAGCAAATCGATATGGTCGCTCAATATTAATAGTAGTTTGCAAACAAAAAATGAACAAAACTTCTCTAGTAGAAATGATCCACTCAAAAATCGGTGGAACAAAAGTTCAAGCCGAAGAAGTAATGGAATCAATCATCGAATCAATAGTGTCTACACTAAAGAAAGGTGGCGAAGTTTCTATTGCAGGTCTTGGTATATTTTCAGCTAAAGATCGTCCAGCTCGTATGGCACGCAACCCAAAAACTGGTGAAGCGGTGCATGTACCAGCTACCCGTGTTCCAAAGTTTCGCCCGGCGAAAGCTTTGAAAGACGGAGTTAAATAATATTTAACAAAAGTATTTCTCTTCGTGACCTGATAATTGCGAAAAGAAATCGGCATAAAACAAAAAATTCCCCTATTGGGGAATTTTTTGTTTATTTTAAATTCTATTATGCTATACTTTTTAAAATTCTTTAACATGGTAACAGCAAACATAACCTCAGAAGACTTCATGAATGCCTTTCGCAGAGAAACCGTTGACTATTTTATAGAACAAAAAAACGGTCGTTACGGTAATCAATCTATATACAATAAAGCTATAATTTTATTTACAGCTTTATGTATAAATTGGTGGGTGCTATATATTTTAGCCCCACCTATCTATATTGCTATTTTTTTAGCAATAACACTTGGTGCTATTAAAGCCGGTATCGGTTTTAATGTTATGCACGATGCGCTGCACGGTAGTTTTAGAGACGACAGAAAACCAATAAAAGTATTTGGTTATTCACTAAGATTAAACAAAGTATTAGGTTACTCGTTAGACTTACTGGGCGGCGACCATCGTGTGTGGAAGTGGCAACACAATGAAAACCATCACCCACACACAAACGTATCAGGCCAAGATCATGACATTGATTTAGGCAAACTAGGCAGACTAAGCCCCGAAGACCCCAGACTATGGTTTCATAAATACCAACATATTTATATTTGGTTTTTATATGGCTTGTCATACATAGGCTGGAAGTATTTTTTTGATTACGGTAAGGCTAAAAAAATGGGCTGGAGTGGTAAAAAAATCTTTCTAATGTATGTAAAGAAGTTTTTTGTAAACTATATACCGTTTACAATACTGCCGTTCATATTATGCCCGTGGCAATATGCATTAACAATTGTTTTTGTTGCCGACTTTGCCTGTGGTTTAATTACTAGTACCGTATTTCAATTGGCGCACGTTGTAGAGAAAACCAAAATGTACCCAGCCAGTGAAAAACTTGTAGATTACGACGTACTACACCAAATCAAAACTACGGCCGACTTTGGCACAAAAAGTAAATTTTTATTTTGGTATTTGGGTGGTTTAAACTTTCAAATTGAACACCACCTGGCTTATGGTACATCACACGTACACTACCAAGTATTACACAAAGCTTTTTTGCAAACGTGCCGAAGGTTTGGTGTCGAAAGAATTGTTTTCAAAAACATGTGGCAAGCCATACTATCGCACCAGCGCCAATTAAAAAAACTTGGTCAGGCCGACTTGGCTGAAAGAGCGATGTTTACTTAGGTTCTTTATTACAAAAAACACAAAACAAAAGCGCGAAAATTCATATGAGTTTTCGCGCTTTATTATTTGCTATTGCTTTATTATTTTACCAACTACCTTTGAATTAATTTACGGGCGACCTCTTGCATATCAGCGTCGGTATCGTTTTCGTCCATAATTTCGCGACCAATCACCTCTTCTAGAATATCTTCAAGTGTAACAATGCCCGAGAACCCACCAAATTCATCATGCACAATAGCGATGTGTTGATGTGATTGTAGTAGTGTGTTTTTCAATTCATCAAGTTTTAGATTTTCGCCAACTGAAATAACTGGCCTAACAAAATCAGACACAACCCCACCATAGACACCCAACAAGTCTTTGATGTTAACAATGCCTTCGATATGGTCAATATTTTGGCCACACACCGGTATACGCGAATAACCTTCGCTTTTAATTAAATTAATTAAATTTGCATCTATCAAAGTATTTTTTTGTAAACAAAACACAACCGTGCGCGGGGTCATAATGTCGTGAGCAGTTTTATCTGAAAAACGCAGGGCTCCAATAATAATACGTTCTTCGTCGGTATCAATCGAACCGTTTGGCATGTCTTCGTGCTCTGAAATAATTTCAACCAATTCTTGTTTTGAATAAATTGTGCGCAATTCATGGCCAAAGGCTTTATCTAGCAGAATACTAAAAGGTTTTGTAATTGGATAAGTTACAAACAACAACCCTTTAACAACTGGTGCCATTTTGGCTCCAAACCTAATAGCATGACGAGAAATAGAAGCTTGTGGTACAACCTCACCAAAAATAAATATAAAAACCGTTCCCAGTATACCAGCCACAATACCAGTGGTTAAAGATGTTAAAAAGATCGACCAGGCACTATTAACCGCCGCATTACCTAATAGAAGAGCTCTTAGTAAT
>JAGOOX010000052.1 GCA_017992305.1 Minisyncoccota bacterium | reverse complement strand
TATATCTTTTTCTGTAAAAAACTTTAAAATACTAGGTGTTAACTTGAATACAAGTACGAATATTGGCATTTCTAGGAGTATCAGTAATAATAATCCAGGTTTGTATATCTTCTTCATATTTTTTAAATAGCTGTTTTATGCTTCTTATATTATAGCACATAATATACCTAAAAGTCAATAATAGATAAGGCTTATAAATTAAGCTATTTGGCAATAAAAAAAGCCGTTTCGCGATTTGGTAATCTTGAAACGGCTTTTGTTTTGTCATAGATTTTAGAACTAAATCTTTGTGTTTTGTTCTACTTTCTTTTTTTCGCGATAGTACCCTGGCCAAACCCAGGCATTCCAACTTTCGGGCTTACCTTTTACAGTCTGGGCAGTAAATTCAATAATCTTTTTCCAATTATCTGAACCGGGACATTTTAATATGTTGGCCTTAAGGTTTTCTTTATAGTTTATAAATACAGCCTTCTTGTTGTCACGTATTAGGGTCGCCTCCATGATAAATGTATCAAGGTCAGATGTTCGGGGGCTTTGAATTGATGATAACCACCAAGTCGTTTGTCGTGGGTCAGTAGTAACACCATCGGCAGGAAAAAACTTTTCGACAAAAATAATAGAATCACCGGTTTCTTCTTGGTACTTCTTTGAGGGCTTGTGTTGATCAATATAGTAGACCTTGTCCCCAATTTTTTTACCAAGGAAGACGTTTCCATCCCAGGCGCACCCAGTAAACGATTCGTTGTAGGCGAAGTAGTCAGGCGTATTCCACATCTTTACGAAATAAATTTCACTGAAGTCTTTTTCAGATGTGTTTTTGTAAGATTCTGCAAGCTTTACATCTTCAATGTAATGATTTTTTTCGTTTTCAACACTCCATAACGAGTCCTGATTTGGTTCTTTAATAACCACAGTGTATTCTTCATCGGTGGCTTTTTGTTCAGTGCATGCCATAAAGGCAATGATTGGGATAATTAAAAAGTAGATTTTTTTCATGTTTTTACGGTACTATTAAACCTCTCTTATTATAGCACGATAATGAATAAAGTCAAATCAAGTTACCCGGATATTTTAGTGCGAAAATACGGTAAAATTAGCTTTATTTGTATAAATAAAAAAAGCCGCTTCTTGCGAAGCGGCCCACTCGGTTTACACCAAGATTTTAAGATGCGATTTTTAAAACCGCTAGTTGTTCTAGAATTCCTTTTGTGTGGGATTTGACGAATCCACCTGCCTGGTAGTCATTGATACAGTACCAAACCGATATGTATTCACGGCCTGATCCAGGTTTTGGGGTAGCTCCACTTTCTTGTTTTTCAAACTCAGCCTGATTTTCAAGCCAGTATGAAGCTTTATTTGTCCATATTCCGAATACATCTCCAAGGAAAACCTTTTCGGGTGTAACCTCCTCGCCGACCTCCGTTCTGTTTAGACCAGAGCGGACTCTTCCAGCATTGGTAAAGTGTTTCTGTAAAACCTCAAGGGCAGAAATTATTTGGTCAAGTTGACCATAGTTCTTTCTTTGAAGTTTTAAGATAGTTTCGCCGAATCCGCCTTTATCCTGAAGGGGTGAAATAACCTGGAATAATCGAATGATTGCTCGTACCTTGTTCTCCATTTTTTCGATTGCCTCCATCTCCTTTTTTAGGTTTTGGAGTTCGCTGTTAATGGCGTTTAGATCATTTTCGGCTGGGCTAAACTTTGCCCGCATTTTTCTTTCTATTTTGCTTACCAGATTCATTGTTTTTTAAGTAGCTGTTTTATGCTGTGTATATTATAGCACACTATATACCATAAAGTCAATATTAAGTAAGGCTTATAAATTAAGCTATTTGGTAATAAAAAAAGCCGTTTCGCGATTTGGTAATCTTGAAACGGCTTTTGTGCAGGTTTAAAGGCTAAAGCGTTTTTTTATTGTTACGCGTAAAGTTAGCACGATCAAAGAAATTATAAGCCAAAGCATGCGGCCTTTGAATTGGAATATTTCATAATTTTCAGGACTGGCCATTCTTTGTGCAGATGCTAGTTGGTAATCAGGCAGCCAGCTGCAAATAATAGCAGACAACAATAGACCACCGAAAACCATACCAACGAAAGCAAGAAGGTTTGTAGCCCACTGCTTTTCAGTTTTTGAAAAAGCCAGGTAGATACAAATAATACTAAATCCTCCAAAGATAATTGAAGTGGCAATTTGTCCAATAATAGGGTTTTCAAACCCAGGGACAAATAAGTTTAACGCAACAGCTACAAGAGCTGAAGCGATAATGATACAGGCGAATATGGCGATATTTTTCATTTTTAAATAGCTGTTTTATGCTGTCTATATTATAGCACAATATATGGATAAAAGTCAAGGGTAAATAAGGCTTATAAATTAAGCTATTTTTAGCAAATAAAAAAAGCCGTTTCGCGATTTGGTAATCTTGAAACGGCTTTTGTTTTGTGAGAGTTTGAATGATTAGATCATTCTTGTTCTTTCGAGAAAGTTTATAACAACCGGTGGGACATCGGGCAATCTTTTAAGACTGCTGTCTTGCGCTACACCGTAC
>JAGOOX010000051.1 GCA_017992305.1 Minisyncoccota bacterium | reverse complement strand
GTTTTATTATATGAAAAATCAATTATTTGATTAGTTGATTTAAATTCAGTTTTTTTTAGTTTACCGATAAGGTACGGGTAAAAAATAAAATCAATATGTAACAATGCCCTGCGTTTCAGCTCTGTTACAACAGCCCAAAAACCAATTTTTTTTATAACCCTAACAGGGTAAGCAAGTTTAGATAGTAAGGTTTTAAAAATATTTGAATTTTGTTTTTTTTCTTGTTGCATAATGTTATGTAAAAAGCTGATTGAAAAGACCTTAAATTGCCTGTACAATAGCCTTGTTACCTGTAAATTAACCTTATTATGCTGGTTTTACCCCTAAATTGCAAACATGCTTAGACGACTAAAAAGCCTTATTTTAAATAATAAAAACTTAAAAAACACGGTTGTAAAAAACACAATGTGGTTATTTTTGGGCGAAATAGCTGGGCGTCTTTTAAAAATGGGCCTAGTTATATATGCTGCTAGAATTTTAGGGGCCAATGATTGGGGTATTTTTTCATACGCTTTGGGGTTGGCGGGGCTATTTGGTATATTTTCAGATTTTGGCCTAAGCAACCTACTAACCCGTGAGCTTGCTAAAAATGGGGCAAACCGTTCGCAATACTTGTCGACGATTTTTATTTTAAAATTGATACTAACTTTTACAAGTGTTTGTATTTTACTACTCGTGGCACCCCATATTTCGAAAATGCCGGGTATAAATAGCTTGTTACCTTTAATGGCCATAATGCTGGTACTTGATTCGATGCGAGATTTTGGTTTTGGTTTAAACAGGGCCTATGAAAAAATGGGCCGTGAAGCGTTGGTTAAAATAATCATGAATGGCTCAATTGCAATAGCCGGCATAGTTATAATTTTTAGCCTGCCCTCGGTCAAAAATGTTTTTATTATTTATACATTAGGTAGCCTTTTGGGCTGTTTAGCTACTTTTTACGTGATAAAAAACCACCTGCGCGGTGTTTTTAAAAACTTTTCAAAAACACTATTAAAGCCTATTTTTGACTTTGCGTGGCCATTTGCGATTTTAATATTCTTTAACACCATACTGACTAATACTGACATATTAATGTTGGGTATTCTGTCTACACCCGAGAGTGTTGGTCTTTACTCGGCGGCCCAAAAGCTTACCCAATTTTTATACTTGGTGCCGGCACTTATTTCAGTTGCAGTATTACCCATGTTTTCAAAGCTGGTTGAAGCGGGCGATGAGCGATTTGAATTAATTTTTACTAAAATAATTAGATTGCTACTGTTATTTGGGTTCCCTATTGTTATTGGTGGTGCATTACTATCAAAAAATATACTAGTATTAATTTTTGGTGGCGAATATGCCAGTGCGGCGGCGACTTTGTCTATAATGCTATTTTTAGTATTAATTAACTTCCCTAAAATTATTATGGACAATGCAATACTTGCCCATGACCAACAAAAGAAGTTTTTAAAATATACACTGATTGCCGTTGTTTTAAATGTTGTGTTAAATTACCTGCTAATACCAATTTATGGTTCAACCGGAGCCGCTGTTTCAACATTAATTTCAAGCCTATTAGGTATGGGGATTGTTTTTATACAATTTAGAAAGGCTAATAATTTTAGGGCTAGTTTTAATTTAGGTAAAATTTTAATTTCGACCCTTTTAATGTCTGTTACTGTTGTTGGATTAAAGTATTTAGGTATTAATACAATTTACACAGTGCTAATTTCTATAATTTTGTACACATTTATTTTATACATATTAAAAGACGAGACCTTGCAACAAGCCTTACCCTAAACATGGCCGCCTGCTATAATATGCCTATGAAATTACCTAAGCAAGCAGTAGCCGGTATTAAAAAATGGTTTGAAAGACCCGTGCCCTATGACCACATAGGCAAATATATGACCAAATCAGACGGTACTGGCACAAAGGTGCTAGATGTGGGCTGTGGCGACCGTGCGCCCTATTCGACCTATAAATACTACCCTAATGTCGAGTATTCAGGCATAGATTACCGCCAGGTGCCCGGTATTAGTGATATGCACGCCTTTTACCAATACAACATAGATGGCAATGATTTGGCCGACGTACCAAACAACGAATATGACGTTATCATACTGTCACATATTATTGAACACGTACACAATGGCACAAAGTTACTAGCCACATTGGCCCAAAAATTAAAAAGCGGTGGCATTATATATATTGAAACACCTAGCGAGCGTAGCCTGCACCTACCCCACTATTATGGAACGCTTAATTTTTATGACGACACAACCCATACCCGGGTTTACAGTTTAGCCGAAATGAATGAGGTTTTAAAACAAAACGGTTGCAAAATATTAAAATCACGCATTCGCCATAATTTTAAGAAAATAATATTTTTGCCCCTATATGCGATATTCATGCTCGCTCGCGACAAAAAAATCAGCGCCACATTGTTTTGGGATGTACTAGGCTTTGCCCACTTTGTTGTCGCCCAGAAAAAATAAACCCGTTTAAACACATTCTAACTATTTGACAGTGCGTGTTTTTAAGTGTATACTGATTAAAATTGTAAAAATGAATAGATATAAACAATAC
>JAGOOX010000026.1 GCA_017992305.1 Minisyncoccota bacterium | reverse complement strand
ATTGCCGGCAGTATGTAAATTAAACCGTCACGTACAATTTTAACCAATACGCTAATGTTATAACCCGATAACGCGACTATGTGTATGGTACCTGATTTAATAAAGTCATTATATAGGCCCGAATCCATCCAACTTTTGTTGCCTAATATTAAACCACTAGCCAGGCCCGATTCGGGGTAGCCCATAAAATTGTTAAATGTTTGATTTATGTACTCGCGTGTATTGTTTACGGCGTTTAAAAATTTGCTAGGCTCTTTGTTTTTTTGATAGTTTATGACTTTGCCTTTTACGGTAATGTTTTTAGCTAATAAATACTGTTCATAATTTTTATTATTCTTGTTTTCAAGGGGTAAGGCTTCAAATTCAACCTGCGCCAATTCGCCCATTTGGCGTTTAGCATAAGTAGTCTCACTTAATAAAACATCGTAATTTTTTGAATTATTATTATCATTTTTAACTCGCAATGTATAGCTAGTTTTACCAAAGTCATCATCGGGTATAGATATTATTTTACCTGTAACAATTACTGAATCAGTTTGAAAGCTGGGTTTTGCCGGTTCGCGCAAATAAGCGTAAACAAAACCTGTGCAAACTAAAACCAAACACAAAACAATATGAGTAGTCGAATTTTTTAAATTTAGCTTAAACTTTATTTTTATATAAATCAAAAATATAAATAAAAAAATACCAATCAGTAAATAATTAGTATTTTTTAAAGTATAAAACCCAATACCTAATATAAAACTTATAAATATTTGGTAAAAAAGTCTGTCGCTCATTTTATTATCGTAATTTTATATTATTGCGGCTTTAACATTTTTTTATAAACCTCTTTGTCGCCGTGGTATAAATGAATGTCTAACCCATCAGCATAGGCTGTGGCCAAATAGTCAGCCCGTTCGTTTAGCATTACGCCGGCGTGACCTTTTACCTTTACACATTCAATTTTTTTTAATTTTTCAATTTGGCCATCTAACGTCTCCCATAAATCTTGGTTAAGTACTGGTTTTTTATTAGCGGTCTTCCAGCCGTTCTTCTTCCAATTTTTTAACCAAGATTCTATACCACCCAACACATAAGCCGAGTCACTGTACACACGCACACTGTCGCCTAAATTACGACCAAGTACAAAATCAAGCCCAGCAATAACACCCATAATTTCCATGCGGTTATTAGTCGTCTTCTTTTCATACCCTGCAAATTCGGTGACCGTGTCTTCGTGTACCACAATAGTGCCATAACCCCCTGGGCCCGGGTTACCACGCGATGAACCATCTGAAACAATAATTATCATTTGGCTATTATAGCAGGCTAACCCCGACAAACAAAAAAAGCCCCGAACCATAAAGATTCGGGGCTTATATTATAAAGAGCGTTTTTAATAATTAACGAAAAACAATTTTATAGTATCACCCTGATAGCGTACATAGTACATACCTGAGGCTAAACCATCGCGATAAACAGTATTACTACCGTTTTGAACCTCAAATGTTTTTACCACGCGACCCTGCATATCAATTAATTGGGCATGACCTTTTTCAAAGTTAGAATCAATTGTGAACTTATCGATGGCAGGGTTTGGGTAAATACTGGTATTTTTTAATGAGCTGTCTTTTTTAATAATCCCACCACTTCGTTTTGAGTATTTACTATTGCCGCCCGACGATACTTCAATAATGGACCCGTATTGCTCCCAAGGGTAAGAATCTGTTGACCTTTTTTTATCATACTGTTTTTCCCATTTTGAAACATTTAGTTTGAATAAATACCCGTCCCAACTGCAAGCATATAAGCTATTATCAAAAATATATGCGTGTTGTGCGCCAGGACTTATTTCAGTGCTATCAGTCTGCCAATTATTATAGCTATCTATAAACGAAACATCAGCTGAGCTTTTATCAAACTCGACGAAATTATAGCTTCTTGCTGTTGTATTAAGCTTCGAATCAATTCCCCCTATTTTGTATAAATGGCCGTTATATAAACGTAAGCCATAGCAACTTGAGTGAAATGGAACAGTACCCTTACAAGTCCAGGTTACCACATCAGTAGAGAACCAAATACGTTTAGGCTTCTCTAGTTCGTTTGAACCTGCAGTATCTGAAAGCACAAAAATAGTATCATTATTTACCCACATTTTTGTAACCTCCCAATTTATTTCGAAAGGTAAAGTGTTGGAAATTTTTTTCCATTTATTTGGATTTTCAGACTTAAAAGTACTATAAGTTCTAGTAAATTTACCAACATTAATCGAGTTTGTGTTCTGTTTTACGCCTTCAAGTATATTACCACCAATACTATAAAGAGTATCTTTAAAAGCGATTAAGGTTGCACCAGCCCGTTTTTTAATTTCAGTTATGTCAGCTTCCTTTTTCCAATTTTTGCCACCATCTCCAGATGACCAAATGTCAGAGAGGGCGTTTCCATCGGCTCCAAGTCCGCCAAGCACGTAGATTCTGTTTTGATAATAGGCAACCCCAGGGTGCTGTCTGTACCCCGGAGACTTGCTTACCTTAACCTCTAGCCAATCACGCCCATTGTCAGTGCGATATACTTTAAAGTGGTAAGTATTACCTGGTTTCCCATAGGGTTTACCGTTAATGTATGCCTGAGGCGTGTATACTGAAACTGATTTAAAGTAATACGTCTGCCCAAAAGCAGTAGAAAGCAATGAGCTCAAGCCAAAAAAGGCGAGTAAGATTAAGGTTCTTAATTTGTTTTTCATATTTTAAATTTTTAAATTTCCTAGTTGTATTATAGCATTTTTATATGAAAAAGTCAAGCAAAAAACCCTTTATTTACAAAGGGTTTTTGGTGTAATCTCTTTAATTTAAACCTTGTTAGGGGCTAGTTAGGTCATTTTGAATGCCTGGCAAACAGACGGTTACAAACCATTCAGTTTCAAATTTTGAACAAAAATAGTACCAGTGGTCGGGTTTGCGATAAAATTTGATGTCACCACCCGTTAAACCAAATAGGTTATAGTCCCCCGACATGATAAGGTCAATTGACGATATACTACCGGGTTTTAAATTCAATACATTTACCGTAACACTATCTTCGTGAAAATATACAGCATAGTGTTTGTCGTTTTCGATTCTAGTTGCAACACTGTGCACAGTATCGATTGTTTGATAAAGTGCGCTATTAGCAAGCATGTATATAAATTCATCTACAACGATCGAGTCGGTTTTATAAACTTTTGCAATGTTTGTAGAATCTTGTTTGCTGGGCGCAGTTTGTGCAAACATTGGCGAGTACGTACTCAAGCCTAGTAGTATAAATAGTATTTTTTTCATGTGCTATGTTTTTAGCACATTAACACAAAGTCAAAATATTGGCTAGTTTTTAAAAATTACAAATTATTCCAGATTTTATTCTATACCATTCAATCGCATGCGGTACAATGTACGGCCGCCAAAATTACTTTCATCAAGCGTTGCAGTAAAGGTTATTTTTTTACCATACAAATCGGTAACCCAAGGTTCACTGGCACTGAAAAATGAAATGATGCTCATGGTTTTGCCTTCATCTTGTACGGTCAATTCAATATGTTCTTTATTTTTACCGAAAATTTTAACACCAGTTACCGTAACACCCGCGAATCTGAAAATTGGTTTTGGGTTAGCCAGACCAAATGGTGACAGCTTTTTCATACCAGCATATAGGTCGCGGGTAATGGCGGGTAAGGTTGTATCAATAATTAATTGGTCTTCAGTTTCAATTTCAATAATTGGTTTATGGTTTGTATAAATAGTTTGGGCAACATCGGCCAATGTATAAATAGCATCGGGTACAACCGTAAAGCCACCAGCTTTGACGTGGCCACCGTGCGCGCTAAATGTATTCTCGGGGAATTCGGCAAAATATTGCGCCAAATGAATATCACCAAAACTGCGGGCCGAGCCCTTGATATTACCATTTGGGTCGCGACCCCATACCATAACGCTTTTTTTGTTTTGTTCGCCAACCTTCATGGCGATTATGCCTAATACACCTATGTGCCAATCAGGTTCGCCAATAACCAGTACACTATTAGCCTCTTGCTGTTTAGCCAATACGTTGGCCTTGCGCATAATTGTGGCGCTGATGGTTTTGCGTTTATTATTAAAGCCTTCTAATTCTAGTACATTTTTAATAGCCTCATCGTCGTTGCGTGATATTAAAACATTCAATGCAACGTTTGGGTGCGCCATACGCGACGATGCATTTATACGGGGTGCCAATGTAAATGCAATGTCGTCTTCACTAATTTGCTCAAGCTTAATATTATTTTTACTAAACAAAATCCTTAAACCTTGGTTTTGGGTTTTGCGCAAAACATTCATACCCCAATATGCCAATATACGATTTTCACCCAACAATGGCACCATGTCTGAAATTGTGGCAATCGCCACCAAATCAAGCCACCACTTCTCGGCCCCAACCGGCACTTTAAAATATTCGCCGTATTTATTTAAAAATCCACGTACTAATGTATAACTAACCCCTGCGCCACAAAAACATTTGAATGGGTATTTACAGTCGGCTTGTTTAGGGTTAACAACAGCATAGGCTTTGGGTAAGTCATCGACATCAACACCATCAGCGTTTACAGTGCGACGGGGCAAGTGGTGGTCGGTAACAATGACGTCAACACCCTGGGTTTGCGCAAATAAAACTTCGTCAATCGCGGTTATACCAACATCGGTTGTAATTATTAATGTGGCGCCGCTTGCAATGATTTTCTCAACGGCGTCCATGTGCAAACCATAACCCTCTTCGTGCCTATCGGGTAAATATACACTAACGTTATGTGCGTAATTTAGTTTTTCAAAAAATTTATACAGCACCGATGCACTAGGTATACCGTCACAATCGTAGTCGGCATAAATATAAATTTTCTCGCTGCCCTCGATTGCTTGGAATATGCGAACAACCGCCCTCTCTAAATCTTTCATCAGGAATGGGTCGGCTAAGTCTTCATATTTGGGGTTTAAAAAATTCTCTCGTTCTTCTGCACTATTCAAACCCAATCGGCTAAGGATTAATTCAACAACTGCCGGTAAACTCATATGACCATTATAGCACACAAAAAAGCCCTCATGTTGAGGGCTTTTACTTACCTAAGATTTTAAATCCTGGTATTTTTGATTTACAGACTTGCCATAAAAAACAATGTCGCCCTTCTCGACCGTCATAAACATCGGTAGACAACTCGAAACTTCTCCGCTTTCACTCAAAATAAACTCAATTGAAAGCGCGTGACCTAGAAAGATACACCTACCCTCGCGAATAATGATCATCCTTGTACCAAAACCCAAAAAGAAATGGTGAGTAATAATCTTGCCTACGCCACGCCAGTGCGTAAGGGTGAATACTTTTGAAGTAAACAAACATGCATTAAACAGTGCTTTTAAGTACAATTTTTTTAAAATTTTCATCTGAACAGCTTTTTCTTTACCCTACACCTATAAACCAACCTAGTCAACCTAAACAAAAAAGCCCCCGAAGGAGCTTAAAAAATTAATGATCTGCTGTAACCCCTATCAAGGCGTCCGTTAAATTATCAAAACTGTAATTTTCGTAAACGTACAAATCATTCATACAATCACCCTCGTCTACTGGACTATCGATAAACTTTTGAGAAAAGTCTCTTTTGAGTGCAGGGGTAGTGTTTGAGCTACGTAAGTTTTTTACTTCTTCGCAAAACTTCCTGTAAAGATCAGGACCAAGAGCTTGAGCAATGTCTTGATTTATTGAAGTCGAATGACGCAGTTTCCGATGATAGTGGAATTCAATTTTACGGGCGAGATTAAATGCTTCTGATGCTTTCATGTGCTTGTATTTTTCTTTACCCTACACCTATAAACCAACCTAGTCAACCTAAACAAAAAAGCCCCCGAGAGGGCTTTAAATTTAATAAGAATTAATATGTTTTTGAGCCATGTCCTTGCGATCAATTTTTTCACCAGTGCTTACTAATTCTTCTACTTTCACACCTTTATATAAAGGGTACTTGAAGCTCTTTTCAGACATTTTATCTAAAATCTCTTCATCTGTTCCGTATAGTACATCTGAAGAATCACTTGATTCTATAGGGCGAAGTCCTACTGTCCACCTAGTAATATAAAACCATTTCTTTTCCATCTTTATTATTTTTCTTTACCTTACACCAACCCAACAACCTTGTCAATTACCGCATACTGTGTTAATGTTTTAAAAAATTTACAGAACATGAAAAAATTAACGCTATTGCTTTTAATTGGATTATTTATTAATTCATGCGAAAAAGAGAAAAAACAACCTACCCTTTCTGATTTTTGTGGTCAAAGTGCTACATATTCGAATTACGATGAATTTAATCACGACTACCTATTAGGGTTCGAAAAAACAAAAGGTACCGGGGTTGAAACGATTGTTGTGACACGTGCAGACTATTATACCTATAAAGACGGTAAACCTATTAGTTGCAGGTAAAGTTTAGCCGACCTTTTTATAGGTCGGTTTTTTGTTTTTTAATTTTTGCTATAATCAATAAATGGAAAAAACAATATTTCAAAAAATCATTGACCGCGAAATACCAGCCACAATTATTTATGAAGACGACAATTTTATTGCGATACTCGACATAAGCCCAGTAAACATTGGCCACACATTAGTAATACCTAAAAACCCTTGGGCCAATATGTACGAAATGCCAGCCGAAGATTTTGGCCACATGATGCAAGTTGCCCATATGTTAGGTGTAAAAATCAAGGACACACTAGAGGCTGACGGTATAAACATAATCATGAACAATGACAGGGCCGCTGGCCAAGCCGTATTTCATGCGCATGTGCACATAATCCCCCGTTATGTTGGCGACGGGCACGAACTGTGGCAAGGTACCCGAGGCTATAACGAAGGCGAAGCCGAAATGATCGCCGACAAAATAATGGAGAATTATTAAGATATAAAAAAGCCCATCACTATGAGGGGCTTTTTAATTTTTAGTAAACTAGAAACCAAGCAATCTTAGTAACCAGAATTTATTTTTTGAAACTGGCTTTTTTGTTAATCCATTTTGCTCAGTACAGATTTCCTCTTTTCCTTTTACCAATAAAACACATTTGGATTCAAGCAATTTGCAACTATTGAACGGACTTTGGCCTACCTCTTTTGTGCTAACAACAAACACTGAAACAATCTTAAGGTCTGGGAATCTTGATCTAGCTTTCCATTCGGCCCTGTCTTCATTTTTACTGTCACTAGATGCGTCAAAATATTCTACAGTGGTTTCGATCTTTCTATAGCTCATAATTTAAAATAAAAATCCCACACCATACATCGTTTGCCAAGTTTTTGTTTTGACAAACATAACACCTACAATTGGTTTGAATTTTTTATTTTCAGTTTTAAATGTCAGCGTTGCGCCGGCACATAAACCCAATTTTATTTCAGGGCTAATCATAAGGCCAGGCACACCATTTAAACCAACTTCAATTTGAGTTTTTTTAATTGGTGCCGTTGTGTAAGAAAATTTTGGCCCAATAAAACCAACAAAAGTTGTGCTTGCATTGGTACCGGCCCATAACCCGCCAGCAAAACCAAAATTAGATTTTTTAAACTCTTTTTTTGTTGTGTCAGTTTGAGCAAAAACTGTGCCACAAATCATAATCATTACTGTAATTACTGCTAACTTTTTCATTTTCTGTTTTTTAATTTGTTTTTTTGTTTGTGAACTATTTTTCCCAATATTCTATTTCGTAAAACCAAGATGAGCAATTATTATCAATATCAAAAAGATCAGCGTAACACTTTGCTCGTGCATATTTGAACTCGATATCTTTTAAAACCTCATTAATTACCTTTGTGATAACTTCTTTTGAATCTTGTCGTTCACCACTCTCTGGACAATACCGATACTTTCTAATGATTTTACCGTCAAATAGTATAGTTTTAGATTTACCTTCCATTTCGTTTTATTTAATTGTTTTAGAACTATTTATAAACACAGTATACAGACTTCGTCAATCAGTGTAAATAGTGTTGTACAAATTTGACAACATACCCCCTTTTGCTATACTTGGGCCATGATAGATAAAAAACTACAGGCTATAGGTTTAAAGGAAGACGAGACAAAAACCTTTATATACCTAGTCGAAAACCCAGGCCAAACCGCAGGTGTCATTGCCAAAAAAACCGGTCTTTCACGCCCGTCACTATATGGCTACCTAAAAAACCTGCAAGAAAAGGGCCTAATTATAGAATCACAAAAAGACGGTATAAAAACCTTCTCGGCCACCTCGCAAGACAAAATTAGCATCGTGTTTGATGAACACATTAAAGAGCTTGAAAATGCTAAAAAGGCCGTTACTGAGGCTTTTACTGAAATACAAAAAGGTAACAAGCCAATTGCCACACCCCGCCTGCAACTATTTGAAGGTAAAAAAGAAATGCAACATATTACCAAAAAGTTACTTTTATATAAAAACATCAATGCCAAATCATACTGGCCAATTAAATTAATGCTTGAGGTGTTGGGCGAAGACTTTTTTAAAGAATTTAATAAAGAAAGAGTGAAACGCGGTATTCACATTGATGCGATTTGGCCCGAAAATCAAGTAGTCGACATGGGGCAATACCCTTTTATGGGAGCGGGAGGTGATTTTTTACGCGAAATACGTATTGCGCCCAAAGAAATTGATTTTCGAATGGGTTATTGGATATATGAAAACAAAGTTTCATTCATTTCATCAAGCAAAGACAATTTCGGTTTTATTATTGAAAGCCAAGAATTCGTCGACATGCTAACCTCGCAATTTGATGTAATGTGGAAGCTATCAAAAACAATTGAGGTGACCGATGATGAATCAAAAGAGTGGTTTGAAAAAATGTATAAATAAAAATTAAAAACCCCGACGATTTGTCGGGGTTTTGTTTAGGTTTTACCAATCAGAGGTAGTCTTTGTATTTCTACCCAGTTACTACCATAAACTTTTTCAAATAAACAAACGTATTCAAATGGAGATTCGAAACCGGTTAACGGTATGGTGTTTTCTAGATCAAAAAATTTAACATTCTGAATATCGGGAACTTTTTTAAAGATTGTTACATGTAGCATATCATCATTGTTGCCTTTTTCATTTGCAATTTGTTCGACAAGCTTTCGAACGTCAACCCATAAACTGGCAACCGCATAAGTTGGCTGAATTCGCACAACAACATTGTCATGATATATACCCAAACCACTTAAAACGATTCTTGTATTTGAATAATCCCTAACCAAACGATTAAGTGCGGCCAATAAACGTTTTCTATAGTTTCCAGATATTGGTTTATGAAACGTCACATGCAGTAGTT
>JAGOOX010000050.1 GCA_017992305.1 Minisyncoccota bacterium | reverse complement strand
AGGAGGTTGACACTCCTCAACAGCGATTTGCTGCTTTGCTTACCCGGCTTAGATCAAATGAAACGGAAGTTCCGGCATTGGAGGAGATAGCTCAAGAGGTTGAAACAGTAAGAATCGAAAGACAGGTAAGCAATAGGAATTCGAAGTAACGAAAACTACTACGTTTTCGGATTTTGAAGAGACCGTTAAATAAGGCATTCCTGGAACAAGGTGCAGAACGCTCATGCGCCAATCCGGCGCACGTCCCCCTGGGCCAATGGACATTACGGCCTGCAGGAGATTCAAAAGCTTGCCCAAGGCGACGTCGCAGCGCCGGTTGCCCTGGATTGGGTCAAGGTGCGCGCGGTACTCGCCGCTATCGGGCGTCAAACGGTGTGGTAAAAACCAGACCTTGCTCCCCTTTTTTGCCTGCCGCTGCCTTTTTTGAGCACTTATTCTGTTGATTCTTTGCTCTTTTTCCCCTACCTTAAGGGAGCAAAACCGAAAGGCTAAGCAGATACGTTTTTTCATAAGCTAAACCACAGCCGGCGTTGCGCTGCTACGAGCCATATGCATCTTGTTTTCTTCTGCCGGGGGCTTTGGCGGGGGTGAGGGGTTTTTTGAGAGGTTTTTGGGGGAAGAGTGGGCCATGTTTGGAAACAGCTTGCCGCTTTGAGGGAACCGGGCTATAGTGAAGGGGCAAACCTGCGTCGTTTCGGGTTTACTTTGTTGAACTAAGTAAGCGGAACTAGGGAAAACCCCGCACAGATAAGTGGTACTGGCGCAATTGGAAGGAATAAAGTAAAGGTGAACTGTTTCGGGTTTGGCTTGGGTGGTGTTGCGTCAATACAATAGTTACTTGCAACCCTAAAGACCGACAGCATTACAAACCCTTACACAAATAATACTATCTTTGTGAATGAATCAGAAAATTATTAATATCGGAATTGGTTTTGTGACTGGTCGTTTGTTGTTTCAAAATGTATTGAAAACATACATTAACAATTGGCTTGAACATGGTTTGATAGAAAATAAAAACGTAAGAATACACGTTTTTGTGTCCTACGATTTGCGATACAAAAACACCAATACTAATGATTACAAAAAAGTGCCAAAAGAACTACAAGACCTTGTAGATTCAATACATTTTTATGGTGTAAATGAAGTTAGTAATGAAATAGAAATTCTAACCGAAACTGACAATACAATCAATAAAAATGACTGTTTATTACTTTTTGGAGAAGGATATGCCAAGAAAAGAAATATTGTAACCTATTTTGCCATTAAACTAAAAATGGATAAATTATTGTTTATTGATGATGATGAATATCCATTAGCAACTTTCCATAACCAGAATAATAATATATTATGGATGGGGCAAAGTATTTTGAGCACCCATTTGAAGTTTAATGATGATGCTGATATAACACACGGCTTGCATTGTGGTTATATTTCCCCTATTCCCTGTATAGAATTTAACGACATACTTACCGAAAATGATTTTAAATTATTCATTGAAGCACTGAGCAACGATATTATTACTTGGGATAAAATAAAACAAATTATTATTAATCAAAAAGGGGTAACTTATGCTGATGAAACTATTGTAAACAATTCCGTTTCATACGAAGTAAACGAAACTAATGGCATGAAATTCATTTCAGGTGCCAACCTTTGTTTTAATTTAAAAGATTATAAGAAATTTCCCCCATTTTATAATCCACCAGGTGCAAGAGGCGAAGATACTTTTATGAGTACTGCTTTAACAGATTTAAAAGTTGTAAAAGTGCCGTGCTATACATTTCACGATGGGTTTTCTATGTATAATAATTTGTTAAATGGCGTTTTACCTGTTGAGTTGAAACCAATAGAAAATACGAGTATTGAAATTTTAATGCGATTCGTTAATGCTACAATTGGATGGGTAAGGTATAAACCCTTATTAGTTTATGTTACAGATAAAAATAATTTTGAAGAAAAAATGAAAACTATGGATGAAAATTTAAAATATTCTATTCCTAAATTGTGTGCCTACTTTGAAACGGAAGAGTTTAATAAAATTTTAATTGAGTTTAATAAATATAGAGAGAATGTAAAAAAACATTTTGATGAACTTGAGAAAACCAAAACAACTTGGACACGGTTGCTTAATAATGCAATTTAAAGAATAAATATTTAATGACTATATCTATAGGAGTTACGCATAAGCCACGACCGTTCCTATGAAAGATCGTTGGGCATGGAGATAAATAGACTTGTTGCGACGGGATCATCGCGGGTTTAAAATGGCTCTTTTCCGCCTACACTATGCCTTTTTTCGGTCACTTAGCCGGGCTATGCTCCCTCAAAAAGCCTTCGTGTGGACGAAAAATAGCTCATTTTTACCACCACGCTGACCCGTCGCAACAAGTCTATTGATTCTTTGCTCTTTTTCCCCTACCTTAAGGGAGCAAAACCGAAAGGCTAAGCGTATACGTTTTTTCATAAGCTGAACCACAGCCGGTGTTGCGTGACACGCCTCACCATCCAACTGAAAGTGGACAAGGAAATAGAAAATTGGCTTTCATCAGCTGACATTGACTTAGATACACTTGTAAATGAATTGTTTAAGGGTTTTTACCGATCTTCGAA
>JAGOOX010000049.1 GCA_017992305.1 Minisyncoccota bacterium | reverse complement strand
AATGAAAGATAACCCATGGACAGAGTTTAGAATATTTATTGGTATAGGTATATTGTTATGGATTGCCTGGTTTTTGACAGGTGGTGTTGAGCGTTACGATAAAACAAAACCTTATGTTGAAAGACCGACCGAGCCCGGAGAAATAGTACCCGTCGGTGGCCCCAGCTACGTACCCGAATACCTGGTAAACTAATTTTTTTAAATTAAAACCTAAGAAAGTAATTCGAACAAAACAATTGCCCCAGCAACCCCAACATTTAACGACTCTTTGTCGCCAGCCATTGGTATTTCAATAATCTGGTCGCACAAGCTTAATGTTTCGTCATCAACACCCAGAACTTCGTTACCTAGAATCAAAATTTGTTTTTGGGTACTTTTATTTTTTTGGTTTACCTTTTTATAGTGCACTGAATTTGGCGCTTGCTCGATAGCTGAAATTAAAAAACCTTCAGCTTTTTTTTGTTTTATAAAATCTGACAAACTTTCAATTTGTTGCCAAGGCAAGCTTAACTCTGCCCCCAAAGCTGTTTTGGCAATATCGTTACGATTGCGACCGTATTTATCGATCGGGGTGGGTGTATAGCCCGACAAAATAATTTCGGCAACCCCTGCCCCATCAGCTGAACGAAACAATGAGCCGACGTTATGGGTTGAGCGAATATTGTGTAGCACAAGTATAATTTCAGGCTTATTTTCAGTTTTTTGGTTGATTTTTTCAGTCATATATGTTACAAATCATAGCATACCGTAACCTAATTTTTTAGTTACGGTTGCCACTAACCCGCTTGTAGCTCAGGTGGTAGAGCACCTGCCTTTTAAGCAGAGGGTCGAAGGTTCGAGTCCTTCCAAGCGGACAATATTGACAAATGAATATAGTATGATATTGTATACATAATATCGCTCTTTAGTATTAGTTTTATTTAAGTTACCAAAGCAGGTTAATTCTAGCCTTTTGTGGCAACTTAAATAAAATTAAAATGAATTTAGAAGAAATACTTAAGTCAAATGGCACAGGTCTTTTAGAGGGTTTGTGTCGTATTCATAACAGGAAATTAGATTTTGATGAAGAACCTAAGCAATTTTCCTCAGAATTTGAGGTTGACTTTTCGCTAGGGGCTCAATCTTTAGGTATGTACAAAATTGAAGTAACCGCTACAAGTTTTGAAGAAAAACTATGGACAGGCGAAATTAAATTAGATAAAGGAGAGAGTATTTATCTTGAAATTAATTACTCAAAAGATCCTGATCTTGGAAGATTTTATGCAGTTTTACTGTAATTGATAATTGCATCTACACACAAAAACAAGGCCGCCCAATACTGGAAGCGGCTTTTTTATTTACCTAAAATTATTGGTCAAACATAGCCCCAAGTTCTGAGCCAATTACGATAATCACGATGATTTTAATATCTCTACTAAATAGTCACACTACCCCGCAAATTGATTCCAGAACCCTAAGACAAAGTGAACATTCAAAAATCCCGTTAGATTATTAACGGGATTTTTTAGTGCATGAAAATAACAGATAGTCCAAAAAGGAAGCCAATTATTACTGCATAGAGAATAGTTTTTGAACTATGGTGACGATTTCGAAGCTCACTTTGAATATCAAGTACGGCTAGTGTTGCTAAAAGAAAGACACACACATTTTCAACCAAACCCCAAAAACCAAAAGCTAATATTTTAGGTAAATAAAGACCAAGTGCTGGAGCGATTAAAAATAATCCAATAATAAGAATTTTTAAAATACTCGAGGCTTTAAATAAGTCTTTTGCTCTAATTTCACTACTTCCAATAAGGCCAAAAAGAACGAGACCATCGATAAGTCTATGTATGACAAGCCCACTTTGAATCGAAGATGAGCCACCAAAGATCAACCCGTCAACAAAGGCGTGAAAAGCAAACAATAGAGCTAGCGCATATGAGAACTTGGTGTGATGATGGTGCGACAAAAAATTCCAACCAGGTGTATTTTTTGACTTATCCCAAGCAAGAAAGATAAGTGCCAAAAAACTAAGGAATACGATTACCCAATACTCTATACGCTGATTAACAATGTGATTAATTTCACCAAAGGCCAATGTTGCCAAATAAGCTACTGAAAAGACGTGAAGTGTGTGTTCCCTATCATGATTGTTTGTACGAATAAGTAACCGAACAATCAGATAAGAAACTAGTGGGGCAAGTAAAAAAAGCCCTGTTTCAAAATTGATGTTAGTTAGTGTTTCCATATCTAGGCCCATGATACCTCTTGAATACGGTAATGTCAATTTGTGAAGACTAGTTCAAATTTGCTATAATTAACACATGAAAACACGCATATTTTTTATCGTTATCGGAGCTATTGTATTAATAGGTATTGGAGCGGCTATATTTAGTAGTAAAAAAAGTGGCAATATTGGCGAAGGCGGATTAGAGACCCTTTCACCCAAAGCTGCCTTTGCGCAATGTTTGACCGACAAGGGTGCAACATTCTATGGTGCTTTTTGGTGCCCGCACTGCCAAGCCCAAAAGAAACTATTTGGCACACAAGCTGTAAAAAAACTAAACTATGTAGAGTGTTCAACCCCTGACGGTAAAGCTCAAAATCAAGTATGTAAAGATGCGGGTATTAAAAGCTACCCTACATGGAGGTTTGCCGACGATACAACACAAACAGGCGA
>JAGOOX010000048.1 GCA_017992305.1 Minisyncoccota bacterium | reverse complement strand
CTGGATCGATCACAAAAACCCATATGTTACATACGAACCTCAATATATAGAATCTTTGTGGAATGTCGTTAAAGAGTCTGACAAAAAGGGCTTGCTATACAAAGACTATCGCATAGTGCCATGGTGTGCACGTTGTGGTACTGGTTTGTCATCGCACGAATTAGCGCAAGGTTATAAAGATGTTAAGGATTTGTCAGTGTATGCAAAATTTAAAATAATTGGTTTCGATAATGCCTATTTTTTGGCGTGGACAACAACACCTTGGACACTGCCAGGCAACGTCGCATTGGCAGTGGGGGCTGACATTGATTATGCTGAAGTAAAAGTCGGCACTGATATTTTTGTTGTAGCAAAAGAGCGAGTCGAAAATTTATTTGAGGCTGGTACTTATGAAATAATTGCCGAACACAAAGGTGCCGAAATGTTAGGCATGCAATACGAACCACTATACCCATATTTAAAAAATATAATCAGTGGTAGTGAGGCTGAAAAAATGGATAAAGCTTACCAGGTGTACGTTGCTGATTTTGTAACCACAACTGATGGTACAGGTATTGTTCACACGGCTGTTATGTACGGGGCTGATGACTTTTTGTTAGGTACACAACTAGGTTTGCCAAAATTCCATTTGGTTAATGACGATGGTAGTTTTAAAAACGATATGGACTTTTTATCGGGCCGATTTGTGCGTGACGAAGAGGTTGCAATTGATGTTATCAAAGACCTAGCGCATCGCGGGCTATTGTTTAAGAAGGAAAAATACGAGCACTCATACCCGCACTGTTGGCGTTGCCAAACTCCGCTTATATATTATGCACGCGATTCTTGGTATATTCGCATGAGTCAAATTCGTGATACTTTAATGGCTAATAACGAACTTATAAATTGGGAGCCTGACAATGTTAAACAAGGTCGTTTTGGTGAATGGATAAAGGATGTAAAGGACTGGGCAATTTCGCGCGAACGATACTGGGGTACACCACTGCCGGTTTGGCACGATGATTTGGGTAATCGTCATATTTTTACAAACCGTAACGAATTGCGTGCGCATACAAAAAAATCAGGTAACAAATATTTCATGATGCGTCATGGTGAAGCTGAACACAATGTTTTGCAAATTTGGAGTAGCGACCCAGCAAACCAACATCATTTAACCGATTTGGGTAAGCAACAAGTTGTCGAAACTGCACAAAAATTAAAGAATGAAAATATTAATGTAATAATCAGCTCGCCTTATATTCGTTCGCAAGAAAGCGCAAATATTATAGCCGAGACAATTGGGTTCGATAAAGCTCAAATTCAAACTGATGCACGCATAGGCGAGTATGGTTTTGGTATTTTTAACATGAAAGGCTTTGATGAATATTTTAATTATCGTGCGGGTCATGAATTTGATATGAACTTTGCCATACCCGAGGGTGAAAGTTTACAAGACGCTAAAAATCGTTTTGCCGAATTCTTATATGAAATAGATAGCAAGTATGAAAATAAAAATATTGTTATCAGCACTCACGGTATAGCTTTTCAGTTAATACATGCAATTTTAGATTGTTTGAATGAAAATGATTCGGCTAAAAATATTAGTGGCACATTTCGTAAAATCGAAAATGGTCATTTAGAAAGCTTTGAATTGGTTAAATTACCACATAACAATAACTACGAACTTGATTTACACAAACCATATATTGACGAATACCCAGTATATGATGATGCTGGTAATAAACTAACTCGTGTCAAAGAAGTAATGGATTGTTGGTTTGATTCGGGTGCTATGCCTTTTGCGCAAGATGGTTACCCATTAATGACTGATAAAATAAACTTTCCAGCCGATTATATTGCCGAGGGTATGGACCAAACGCGTGGATGGTTTTATACACTGCATGCGGTTGCGGCAATCATGGGCAAGGGCCCGGCTTATAAAAACGTAATTTGTTTAGGTTTAATTTTAGACAAAGACGGTCAAAAAATGTCTAAATCGCGTGGTAATGTTTTTGACCCATGGTATTTGTGTAATACATACGGGGCCGATACTTTGCGTTTATGGATGTATTCGGTTAACCAACCGGGCGATAGCAAGAATTTTGACGAGAAGACTGTAAAGGAAACTGAGGGCAAAATCATAACCCTGCTATATAACGTATTGTCTTTTTATGAACTTTATCGCGATGCAAGTTTAGAAAACAATAATGTTCCAAACTCAAACAACGTTCTAGACCAATGGATACTGGCTAAATTAAACGAGCTTGTTACAAGTATGACTAATAATTTAGAAGGTTATAAATTGCTTGAACCAGTACGCGAAATGCGCGAATTTATTGGCGACCTATCAACTTGGTATTTGCGCCGTTCACGTGACCGATTAAAAGACGGCGACGCCGATGCAAAACAAACACTATACTATGTCTTAAAAACCATGGCTAAATTAATGGCACCATTTGCGCCATTTACCGCCGAAGACATTTGGCAGAAATTAAAAACAAGTGACGATGCACTATCAGTGCACTTAGCCGAATGGCCTGTTGCTAAAAAAGTTGATGAAGTTCTTTTGGCTGAAATGGTCAAAGTACGCGAAGTTTGTACCGAAGGTAATGCCTTGCGTAAAAAATTAAATATTGCAGTTAAACAACCACTAGCTTCATTTACAATAATGGGCGAACTTTCAAATA
>JAGOOX010000025.1 GCA_017992305.1 Minisyncoccota bacterium | reverse complement strand
CCCATAAACCACCAGTCATGCCACGCTTTTTAGGTACTGGTATGCCCCAAACCAAAATATCTTTACTGCTGTCTAAACCCGTGGTGTATTTTCGGGGGTCAAGCTTTAAAATTTGGCCAATTTTTTCGCGTTCATTCATTCGTTCATATTCGCTAACCGAATATATGAAACCGTCATCGTCGGCCACAAGTGTTGCATCAGTATCGTCACCCGTCCAAAAATCAAAAACAACTGGGGCAATGCCTGTATTTATATCTGAAATATCAAAACCTAAAATCCGACCACCTGAATTGGCAACGTAAATAATATTATCAACTAGTAGGGGCGAACTTTCAACACTTAAATCTTCATCACCAACTTTATCAATATAGCCGTCACCATATGTTGGGTATTTAAAAATTTCAATTGGGGCAACTGTAACTTTACCACTTTCATCATAGCCACGGTTTAATTTAATAGCATGAAACCAGCCGTTTTCGCTGCCAGTATACAAAATATCATTTAATATTAATCCGTTTGGGTCCCAGTCGTCATTCCATACGCCGTCGCTTTTTTTGGCTTCAATCTTCCATAACTCAATCGGGTTGCCACGATCAAGTGCAATTATGCGATAAAAATTATCGCGTGAACCACTGTATAGTAACGGGTAATTGTCAGGGTCAATTGTTACAGTACCTTTAATAATGTCGCCAGTATAAAATGGGGCACGGGTTTCAGTGCCGTTTGAGGCATTTATAAAATGTATACCTTTGTCATATGTATTGGTAATAATTTCTGTTATGCCATCGGGGCGCTCCCAAACAACTGGTTGACCAGTCCAACCACTACCACACCAAACTTTGCTAGCATTGCCAACAAACGAGCGTGCACATAACGGCTTGTTATTTTTACTGTTTTCATTTGGGTACTTCCAAACCATTTCAGGCGCAATTGTGTTTAGGGGGCCGGTGCCATAAAAATTTCGATACGGTGTGCCACGAAACATTAACAAACCTTTGGTTTTTTGTTTGAATTTTTCAACTTGGTTTTGTGTTGTTTCTGTTAACAAGCTTTCATCAACCACTAGTTCTTTGGCAATTACTTTTTCAGAGTTTAAAAAGTTTTGCCAAAAAATATAATTAGCCAAAATCAAAAAGCCTACAAAAAAAACTTTAAGTAATTTATGATGATTTTTTCTAATAGTGTTATTGGGTAATGACATAGTCAATAATTTTTTTGGTTAGGTCTGCATTAACTACTTTTATTTTTAATTTTGTTCCTAGTATAAATTTTTGTTTTGTACTGCGCCCAACGATTTCGTTTTTCTTTTCATCAAAACTGTAAAAATCACTTCCTAGATCTTTTAACCTAATCATACCTTCACATTTTGTAGCCTTGTCTTCAACGAAAATACCGCTGCGTGATAAACCTGTTACAACACCGTCAAAAGTTTCACCAATGTGGTAGGTCATATATTCAACTTGTTTGTATTTTATACTTGCGCGCTCGGCATCAGAGGCTTCTTTTTCGCGTTGAGATGCGTAGTCACAGGTTTTGGCGTAACTTGCCCATTGTTCTTCGGGTACTTCTTCGCCTAATAAATAAGCTTGGGTAAAACGATGCACCATAACATCGGGGTAGCGACGAATGGGGGACGTAAAGTGAGTGTAGTATTTAAATGCCAAACCATAGTGGCCAATATTTTTGGTTGAATAAATCGCCTTGGCCATTGAACGAATGACGGCTGTGTGCACAGTGTCTTTGAATTCGCTGTCTTCCAACTTTTTCATCAAAGCATTTAAATCGCGTGATGGTATGATACCGTCTTTTAATTTCATTGGGTAACCTAGATTTTTTAGAAATTCAGCCAACTCTTTCATCTTGTCTTCGTTTGGCAAATCATGCACGCGATAGACGAAAACGTTTGCCTTGGCTTCGGCTTTTTTGGCTACATATTCGGCAACCTTGCGGTTGGCTAGCAGCATGAATTCTTCAATCAATTTATTGGTGTCACCGCGCTCTTTGATATACACACCAATCGGTACACCGTTGTCATCTAATTTAAACTTAACTTCTTCTTGGTCCAGTGCTATGGCGCCAGAATTCATACGCTCTTGGGTTAATTTTTTAGCAATACTATTTAATATGGTTAGTTCTGCAAAAAAATCTCCTGATTGGTTAGTTATGTTTTCTTGTGCATTTTCGTATGTAAAACGTTTGTCTGAATGCATAATCGTTTTACCAAACCATTCTTTGTGTACCTTGCCGTTTTCATCTATTTCAAACATGGCCGACATGGTTAATTTGTCTTCATTTGGGTTCAGTGAACATAAGTCGTTTGATAGCACTTCTGGCAACATGGGTATTGTACGGTCAACTAAATACACCGATGTTTGGCGTTTGTAAGCCTCGTGATCAAGCGCACTGCCTGGTGTTACGTAATGTGACACATCGGCAATATGAATACCAACCTCGTAGTGGCCATTGTCTAATTTTTGAAATGACAGGGCATCGTCAAAGTCTTTGGCGTCAGCTGGGTCAATCGTAAAAGTTAATATGCCGCGAATATCCTTTCGGTTTTTTAAATTATTTTCTAGTGAATCACTATTTGTTGAGTGTTTTTTTATTTCATCGGCTTCTTTGATAACATCGGCAGGATAGTTTGAATCAAAACCTTTCTCCATCGAAATACCTAACATCTCGGCATTGTTTTCAAATGGTTTACCTAGTATGTGTGTGATTACACCTTTGGGGCATACGTGTTGATTGGCCCAGCTAGCAATAGTGACAAAAATTTTATCGCCTTCTTGGGCGTTAATTTCGTTATCAATAATTTCAATGCAGGTTTGCATTTTAGGGTCAGATGGTTCAAGTATTAATTGACCCTTTGCGTCTTTCTTAAGAGTACCTGAGTAACCAAATTTGGCACGACGAATAATCTCGGTAATTTCACCGGTTGGGTTGTTATAGTCATTAATACCTGTAACTTTGACCATGACCTTGTCGCCATGTAGCCCTGTACCTAAATTGTCGGTTTGAACCTCGATACTTTCGTCTAATTCTTTGGTTCTAACGTAGCCAATATTTTTAGGTGACATGAATAAGGTACCCTCATAAAGCTTGTTTTTTGATTCATTATTAGTGTTTTCCATTGGCTTTAATATACCATAAAAAGCCTGATTTACTAGGGGTTTAGGTTATTTAGGCTTTTGTAGTTGACTTATTTGGTTCATTTTGGTAATATGTCAAACATGTTAATGATTAGATTACAACGTACAGGCCGCAAAAACAACGCAACTTTTCGTTTCGTTGTTACTGATAAAAGGAACGCCGCTGCAGGTGGCAAGTTCTTGGAAGTTTTGGGTGCCTACACTCCAAAGACTGATGAAACAGTTTTAAAAGCTGACCGCATTAAACACTGGATCTCAGTTGGTGCACAACCATCAGACACAGCCCACAATCACTTGGTAAAAAATGGTATCATTGAAGGCAAGAAAAGAAACGTTCTACCTAAAAAATCTCCTACAACCAAGCGTAAGCAAAAATAAAATAACTAAAAATAATTTTATTAAAATAAAAATAATGCACATATATATGTGCATTATTTTTATTTTTTGCTATAATGTTCTTAGCAGGCATACTGCTTTAACAGATATATTTGAAAATATGCAAGATAACGACAAAACTTTCCTTGAATTTATTGTAAGTTCATTAGTTGACAACAAAGACGATGTAAAAATCGACCGCGTAGTTGACGAAATGGGCGTCCTTTTAACCTTAACGGTTAATCGCGACGATATGGGTAAAGTCATTGGTCGCCAAGGCAATACTGCCAAGGCAATCCGCACACTCCTACGTGTTATTGGTATGAAAAACAACGCTCGCGTTAATCTAAAAATTAACGAACCAGCTGGCAGCGAAATGGCTAGCGGCGCATCAGTTTCAGTTGATGACGCAATCGCTGACCTTAAAAGCGATTTAGAATAAAACCTAAATATCTTAAATAAAATATTTTCAGACGGCATCCTGAAAATAACAAAAAACCCACAGACTTAAAATCTGTGGGTTTTTTGTTTACCTCACCCCGGCACTGTGTGTCCACCCCTCTCCAGCTAAGCTGGAGAGGGGTCTAGCTGCAAGCAGGGGGTGAGGTTATAGTTATTTTGTGCTATATTCATTTTATGAACTTCTACGTTATAACTTTATTCCCCGAAATGTTTGATTCGTATTTAGGTGAGTCGATTTTGGCGCGGGCTATAAAGGAAAAGAAGCTGAAGGTGAATTTTATAAACCCACGTATGTTTGTAACGGGTAAATATAAAAAAGTCTGGCCCGATGGTAATGTGTCACGTCAAATTGACGAACGCCCGTATGGTGGTGGCCCGGGTATGGTTATGATGGCCGAACCTATAATTGCCGCAGTTGAAAGTATAACTAAAAAACTTGCCAAGAAAAAAAATAGTAAAGTGCGTATTATAAACTTTGTACCAAGTGCTAAAAAATTTGATACCGTGTATGCAAAAAATGCTGTTAAAAAATACACTGACATTATTTTAATTTGTGGCCGTTACGAAGGCATTGATACTCGTATAAATAAAATTTTAAAAACTGAACAATTATCAGTGGGGGATTTTGTACTAACTGGTGGTGAATTGCCAGCTATGATTATGATTGATTGCGTATCGCGCCAAATACCAGGCGTATTGGGCAACTTTGATTCACGCGAAGAGGAACGCGTTAGTAGTAGCGAAATATATACTAGACCCGAAATAATCGAACACAAAGGCAAAAAACACAAAGTTCCAAAAGTATTGCTTTCAGGTAACCATAAAGAAATAGAGGAGTGGAAAAAAAATAAATAAGGTATATACTTCAAAAAAGTATATAGTTATGGAAAGTAAAACGTACAACAAGCTGGTTCGGGACTTGATCCCTGAGTGGTTAAAAACAAAAGGTATTAGGTCAAAAACAAAAATAGTAAGTGGGCAAGAGAAGCTCGGCTTACTGTTCGACAAATTTCATGAAGAGTTTCTTGAATTTAAAAACGCTAAAAATAACAACGAGCGCAAATCTGAACTCGGCGATATTTTAGAAGTTGTTAAAGGCATTGCCTCGCACTTTGAATACCCTTGGGATGAAATTGAAATTATTGCTAATAATAAAAAGCAAGAAAGGGGAGGTTTTGAAAATGGTGTGTTTTTAATAGAAACTACCAAGGAGTAATGATTTATGTTATTATGCAAAAAAACAGCTCATGGGAACAATAAAAAATAGTCATAATTTCAGTTTAGAGACACTATTAAATCAACTAGACAAAGAGGGTAATATAAAAGAGTATACCTACGAAGAGTCTAAAAAGATTTTTGCGAATATTAATGAGGGGTTACCCGAATTTCTTAAGGAGGAAAAAGTTAGAGATTCCAATGCTCGCAATCAAAATTTTAAGCCACTAACATTTTAGTGGCTTTTTTGTTTAGTAAGGACTCTTTAATTTTATTGACTTTTTGTATAAATAATGTATTATATTGGCAGAGTCCAAGACCGAACGGGACTATAAAAAACAAGTT
Source organism: Minisyncoccota bacterium (assembly GCA_017992305.1). GTDB lineage: Bacteria > Patescibacteriota > Minisyncoccia > Phycocordibacterales > UBA9973 > MFUC01. The sequence continues at coordinate 4,274 of JAGOOX010000025.1, read as the reverse complement.
ATGGAAATATTAATCGTTCTTTCAACTCTTTGCTACAGGTTTATCCTGCCGGTTTTTGTAATAATGTTTTCTCTGATCTACATTTTTCAAAACTATCTATCTGATCTTTTTGGAAAAACTGTTTTACAACTGGGCCCGCTTACACTTGGATTTTTTATTATATTTTCTTTTGTGTCGGCTCTTCAAATTGCTTTGATTGAAATCTCTTCGTCCTGGGTGCGGGAAAATCGTAAAAAAATTTATGTCCTCCACATTATCTATGTTATTTGTATTATCATGTCATTGATCATATTCTACAAAGAGCTTACTTATCTTTAATGAATTTATTTTAAACCCGCTGAATTTTTGGCGGGTTTTTTATTTTCATTATTTTATGGTCGTCTTAAAACCCTTTAAAAATAAGGGTTTTTTTAGGGGGTTTTGGTTTGGTGTTGCGTGATATAGAATCCCCGATAATTTGCTTGACAAAAGGTTTTATATGACTATAATGGCTCTTATCGTTCTTAGATATGGCTTGATCGGTCCTTAACTGATCTAACCCCATGAATCTTGACCCCGGCATTGGATGCCACAAACTTTTTTAAAAAGAAGGGGAGGGACGAAACGTAATTTTGATAAAATAATAATAATCATCTATTTGATGCAAGATCAGTTATTTTTTGAAACTTTTAGTAAAAAGTTTAAGAATAAAATGAGACAAGTATGTTTCCTTTTGTTCCGCTTGAGGCGATATGCAGTAATGCACATCTTTCAAGTAGAGTTTGATCCTAGCTCAGGATGAACGCTGGCGGCGTGGATAAGGCATGCAAGTCGAACGGATAGTACCGTGAAATTATTTGAGAAATCTGAAGTAGCAATACAGAGGGTCGATCAAGTAATGGATCGGATCTGCTATTAGTGGCAAACGAGGTAGTAACACATAGGAATTTCCCCCTAAGTCGTGAATAACGCACCGAAAGGTGTGCTAATACACGATGGTCCCCCTGGGGTAAAGATTTATCGCTTAGGGAAAAGCCTGTGGGATATCAGCTAGTTGGTAGTGTAATGGACTACCAAGGCTATGACGTCTAGGGGAGCTGAGAGGCTGACCCCCACCGATGGGACTGAGACACGGCCCATACACCTACGGGTGGCTGCAGTCAAGAACCTTCCACAATGGACGAAAGTCTGATGGAGCGACGCCGCGTGATCGATGAAGCGTTTCGACGTGTAAAGATCTTTTATGAGGGAAGAAGTTTATTGACTGTACCTCATGAATAAGGGGCTCCTAACTCTGTGCCAGCAGGAGCGGTAATACAGAGGCCCCGAGCGTTATCCGGAATTATTGGGCGTAAAGGGTGCGTAGGTGGCTATATTAGTCTTTCGTTAAATCCATGGGCCTAACCTGTGGTCTGCGAAGGAAACGGTATAGCTTGAGAGCGAGAGAGGTGAATGGAACTAATAGTGTAGGGGTGAAATCCGTTGATATTATTGGGAACACCAAAAGCGAAGGCAATTCACTGGCTCGTTTCTGACACTGATGCACGAAAGCGTGGGTAGCGAATGGGATTAGATACCCCAGTAGTCCACGCCCTAAACGATGCACTCTAGCTATTCGGAGTATCGACCCTCTGAGTGGCGTAGCTAACGCGTTAAGAGTGCCGCCTGGGAAGTACGGTCGCAAGACTAAAACTCAAAGGAATAGACGGGGACTTGCACAAGCAGTGGATTATGCGGTTTAATTCGATGATAAACGAAGAACCTCACCCAGGTTTGAAACTTATACGAAAGCTCCGGGAAACCGGAGCCCTCGCAAGACGGATAAGCAGGTGATGCATGGCCGTCGTCAGCTCGTGGTTTGAATTGTTCCCTTAAGTGGGGTAACGAGCGCAACCCTCGTTGTGTGTTAAATATGTCACACAAGACTGCTCAGAACTTTGCGTTTGAGTGCTACAAATAATATTGTGGTATTCGAAAATAAAGTTCTGAGAGGAAGGAGAGGATGACGCCAGGTCAGCATGTCCCTTTGACATCTGGGGCTACACGCATAATACAATCGCTATTACAACGGGTCGCGACGAGGTAACTCTGAGCCAATCCTTCAAAAATAGCGCCAGTTCGGATTGAGGGCTGAAACTCGCCCTCATGAAGCCGGAATTGCTAGTAATCGCGGGTCAGATATACCGCGGTGAATACGTTCTCAAGTCTTGTACTCACCGCCCGTCAAGTCAAGGGAGCCGGGAGTGCCCGAAGTCTGTGCATAAGCATGGCCTAAGGTAAGCTCGGTGACAGGGACTAAGTCGTAACAAGGCACGGCTAGCGGAAGCTGGTCGTGGAATAATTCAATTTGAGTCGTTTCATACGTTAAATTTATTTACGTATAGAGATTTATTGAGTCGATATTGTACATCTCGATCGAGTGTATAATTGTCTATGAATGTCATGACACTAAACATTTTGGAGCCAGGGGAAGACACCTGGTCCAGGCGGGACAAAAGAAAACAAGACTTGTTTCATTGAGAAACAAGAGCACGAAATTATATAGAATTAAAGAGCAAGGATCTGCGTCAAATAGATGATTATTATGAAAGCAACATTAAGTTTACTTGGTATTGCTCGAATAGTAATTGTCATGCAAAAACCCTTTTGATTTATCACTAGGGTTTTTGCATTTTTATTTTCTAATTTTTGCAAACAAAAAGCCCCGATATAAATATCGGGGCTGGTTCAAAGAACTTATGACTAAGCTAACAAATCTTACTACTGAAAAATCATTCGGCCATTTTCGGCACCAATTGTGTACAGGTACACACCGGCAGGCAAGATAGGTCTTACCACATCACCGCTATTAATTATTGCGGTGAAAACAATTTTACCTGTAATATCCATCAAGTTAATTTTTTTCGAAGAACCACTAAATTCAACACTAAAACCGGTTTCGGCATTTGTTGGGTTAGGGTAAACTTTTACACCTTCCTTTATAACAATTGGTTTAACATTGGCACTAAACTTAACGTACACAGCTGTGTATGAAGTGTGGTATTCGACATTGTTTTTATCATAAGCAAAAGCTTTGATAAACCACCAACCCGAGGTCAGTCCAGAAAAAGTAAACTTCACTGGCCCGCTTTGGGTCACTCTTTTACTACCTTCATCGGGAGATTGAGCAATTGAAGACAGGGTGTCTTTGGTTGCTCGGCCGTAAACATCACAGTAGTTTCCGTTTTGTAGACTTATGTTTGTTTCGTAAACCACCGTGCCTGATGTTGTATTAACTGTGCTTAGGTTGCCTAGTGAGCAGCTTTGAGGCGCTACACTGAAGTCAACAGGTAAAACGTTAGAAATATACTTTCCGTACGTATTAGAGTCGGTAATCATCAAGTCATATTTTCCGGCAGCAAGTGTTGCGCTGAAAAATGCGGTATCTACACCATAGCCTCCAAGAAAGATGACTGTTTTACTAAACTGTGCCCATGTGGTTGTACCACTTTGGCGAATAAAGCATTTTGCCCACGTCTTAGACAAATTAGTCACGGTGGGTGATGTTACTGTTAGTACACCGTTTTTATAAACAGGGGCTTTCATAAAGCCGTTAGGTTTTTGGCCAACTTGACTTGCTGTAACTACATAAACACCAAGCGTAACCTTTTTTCTTGGCCCGGTAAAAGTATTTCCTATAAACGAATTCGTTGTTAGGTTTTTTACTGTGTCGTTCCAAAGATAATTACCGGCAGGTATTGTGTATTGATAAATACTACCAGCCGGGAACACCTTGTTGCTGTCGCTAAAGCTTGCAAACTGGTCGATTGTAATTGGTGTGTTTGACTGAATATTGTATACAGTAACTGCACCTTTTGGGTAAACGTATGGTCCACTAGCTTTTGTAACTATTAGCGTTGGTGTTGGTTTAGGTGAAAATCTAAGCTGGTTCGAATAAATCGTTGTGTCAGCTTTGCCTTTTCTTTTAACTACCATTACACATTGGAAAACCAAATTGTTTTTTAGTGCTATGCCGCTAACGGCAGCCTTATTGTCAACTGAATCCTTAATTGTTTTAAAGGTATCTGTTAAGTTGGTATAATTTTTTATTTTATACGTTGGCACCATTGTGCTGGTATCAGACCAAATAGCCATAACGCTCGCTGTATCACCAGGGTTTAGTTTGACGTTAAATGAATATATGGCCGATTGGTCATAACCTCCATTTACGTTTAGTACGTTAACACTCTGTGCATTTACTGATGCACCCAGGGCTGAAATAGCCATAATTAAGGTAAGTATTACTTTTTTCATGT